>JAOZSN010000028.1 GCA_029939635.1 Deltaproteobacteria bacterium | reverse complement strand
CTTAAAATAGCAGCTTCAATGTCATATTTCATGCATTTTTTCCTGGGGGAGTTGCGCCCTGTAAACAGGGTGCTTTACGATATTGAATGGAAGTGCATTTATAGCTGGATAGGCAGGGGGGTGTCAACACTAGGTTAGTGCTAGGAATTATGGCAACCCTCTATTGGACGAGTACCGTGTGAATAGTGAAAATTTATCCGAAAATAGATTTTCACTCTCCTTTTATGCTAAGATGCTGGTATGAAATTTCTTCCTTCCCAGCTTCTCTTCTTTTTGCAGAATAAAACCACCCGTAGGAATTCGCTGCTGCTGCTTAAGTTTTTTTTGCTGCTGGTAGGGATTACCTTCCTTTACAGTGTGCTGTTTCATGTCATCATGTTGTATGAGGGGCGTAATTTTAGTTGGATCACCGGTTTTTATTGGACCCTTACCGTTATGTCTACCTTGGGTTTTGGTGATATTACCTTTACCTCAGACCTTGGTCTCTCCTTCACTCTGCTGGTGCTGCTGTCTGGTATTATCCTGCTGCTCATCATGCTGCCTTTTAGTTTTATTCAGTTTTTTTATGCCCCCTGGCTCGAGTCCCAGGAAAAGGCGCGTGTTCCTCGCCAGGTGGATGAGAACATGGAAGATCATGTGATTTTGACCTGTCTGGATCCTATCACCATAAATTTGGTGAAAAAATTGATCAAGTTTGATTATCAATATGTCCTGGTGGTACCGGAGATGCAACAGGCTCTGGAACTGGCGGATGCAGGATATCGGGTGATTTTGGGTGAACTTGATCATCTTGAAACATATGAAAATCTGCAAATTCATAAGGCTGCCTTAGTGGTGGTGACCAATGATGATCTGACCAATACCTCTATCGCCTTTACCATTCGTGAATTGACCGATAGCGTGCCCATTGTGACCAATGCTGATATTGAGCATTCCCGTGATATCCTGGAGTTTCCTGGGAATATTCGCGTCTTTGAATTTACCAAGGAGTTGGGGCAATCCCTTGCTCGTCGTACCTTGGGCCTGAGCCGGGGAGCGAATATTATTGGAAATTTTGAAGATCTGCTCATTGCCGAGGCTCCGGCTATGCGTACTCCCCTTGAGGGCCAGCGTCTGATGGATACAGGATTGCGCCAGAAGACTGGAGTGACAGTGGTGGGGATTTGGGATCGGGGTATTTTTGAGATAGCCCAACCCCAGACCATGATCAACTCTACCACGGTATTGGTGTTGGCTGGTACGGTGGCCCAGCTGGAGAAATATGATCGTACCTTTGCGATTTCTTGTGCTGATTATAGCAGTGATGCCCCGGTATTGATCCTGGGTGGTGGCAGAGTGGGCTGCGCTGCTGCGGACACCTTGGCAGAGAATGGGGTGCGCTATAAAATTGTGGAGAAAAGTCCGGCTGTGGTTAAGAAAATGGAGGAGCATCGTATTCATGGCGATGCGGCAGATATCCGTACTCTGCAGCGGGCTGGAATTGATGCAGCCCGAGCTGTGATCATTACCACCCATGATGATGCCATGAATATCTATCTCACCTTTTACTGTAGGCAGTTGCGGCCTACGGTGCAGATCATTACCCGGGCCACCGGTGAGCGCAATATCTCTAAGCTGCATCGAGCTGGGGCAGACCTGGTTATGTCCTATGCCTCCCTGGGGGCAAATGCTATCTTCAGCCTGTTGCAACCCGATGAGGTTTCCATGTTCGCTGAGGGACTCAACGTCTTTAGCCGTGTGGTTCCTGCTCACCTGCGGGGGCGCACTCTGGCCGAGGCGAAGATTAGAGAGGAGACAGGCTGTAATGTTATTGCCATTCATCCCGATGGCGAAGAGTTGATCAGTCCTGATCCGCAGCTACCTCTAGGTAAAAAAGATACCTTGCTACTGGTTGGCTCTCTTGCTGCTGAGCAGGATTTTGATGAGAACTTTGGGTAATATGACTTTACAAAAAATAATTCAATTTATGAGACAGGAAAATTTTTTTCGCCTATTTATGGTCATTTTGGTCATGGTTTTGGTGAGTGCTGTGCTGGTTTCCTGGCTGGAGCCTGAACTTTCCTTTGTTAGTGCGATCTGGTGGTCCATTGTCACTCTGACCACGGTGGGGTATGGCGATATCTCACCCTCCACGGCCGGGGGGCGGATTATAGCCGTGGTGATCATGTTTTTTGGTATCGGGGTGCTGGGCATGCTCAGTGCCAGCCTGGCCGCCATCTTGATTAGTAAAAAAATGAGGGAGAACAGTGGTATGTGTAGGACAGAATTGACGGATCATATTATTCTCTGTGAGTGGAATCATCGTACCAAGGCTATCCTTGCTGAGCTGCGTCTGGATAGCCAGACCAGTGATTCTGCCATAGTCCTCATTGCGGATGTGCCAGAAAAACCAGTGGATGATGGCCAGCTCTTTTTTGTCAAGGGCCAGGTCAATGAAGAGACGTTGCTCAAGGCTAATCTGCCCCAGGCCCGCACTATAGTAGTCTTGGGCGATGATACTTTAGATGCCACCTCCCGTGATGCCAAGGTGGTACTCACTACCCTTACCATTGAGAGTATGGCCAGTGAGGTCTATTCTGTGGTGGAATTGGTGGATAAGGCTAATGAGCAGCATTGCCGTCGTGCCCATGCCGACGAGATCATTGTTGGCAGTGAACTTTCCAGCCACCTGGTGGCCACTGCCACCTTGGATCATGGCATTAGTCGTATAGTTTCAGAGTTGCTTAGTTCCAATTATGGCAATGAGCTCTATGCTGTGCCTGTGCCGGAAACCTTGGTCGATCACCAGTTTATCGATGTTCTTTTAACTATGAAGAAGGAGCAGCAGTCTACAGTATTGGGTATCCAGAAAGGCCAAGGAGGGGAGTTGTTGACTAATCCTGAGGCCGATTATACGGTAACCAGGCAGGATTATTTGGTTCTCATTGCCAAAGAACGTCCAAACATGTAAAGAAAGTTTCCAGTTTTTCCTCAGGTAAGCACGACCCCCATGAGGGGGTACAAAGAAGAGTGCATTTCTTTAACTTTTTAGAAGGTTTATTTTATGAAAAAAGAAAATCTCATCATCTATTCAGGTGGTCATCGTGGTACTGAAAATGCCTTTGGCGAGGCGGCTGAGAAATGGTCAATTCAGGAGGTCACCTATTCCTTTGATGGGCATAAGGTTGAGCGGGCCGTTAATGTTAAAAATCTCAGTGACGAGGAGCTGAATCGTGGCGATATCTCCATGGAGCTGGCGTCCAAGATGATGAATCGTACCTATTATGAAAAGAAAAAAATTCGTAAGGTGCTGCAGCTCATTTTTCACATGGTCAACTCTGGCCATCAGATCTTTGCTGTGGGCCTCATCCTGCCTGATAACACGGTTAAGGGTGGTACTGGCTGGGCTGTAGAGCTTGCCAAACTCTTTAATCGCCCGGTTCATGTCTATGACCAGGAGAAAAAAGGTTGGTTTACCTGGCAGGCTGGCCAGTGGCAGGCTGATACACCACAAATAAGCCATGACACCGTCTGTGTCTCTGGTACACGAAATCTGAGCGATGATGGACGTTCGGCTATTAATCAACTCTTTGTTGAGACCTTTGGGACTCCTTAACTTCTTACAGTTCTGAGCTTTGTCCTGCTTTTGCGGGGTGATATTTCGTCTGTTTTCCCTTGACAGTCGGGTACGATGACGGTATGGTTGCCCGCTTTAATAATCTAGGTATATAGTAAACGGCCCTATTGCGGGGCCGTTTTTGTTAGTGGGCCTGGGCAAATGCTCCAGGCAACATATTGAAACGAAAAACGGCAACGTTGTTGAGGACAAGCCATGTTAAGCGATCTAAACAAAGTCAGAAATATTGGAATCAGTGCCCATATCGATTCGGGTAAAACCACCTTAACCGAGCGCATTCTGTTTTATACAGATCGTATCCATGCCATCCATGAGGTACGTGGCAAGGATGGCGTTGGTGCAACCATGGACTCCATGGAGTTGGAGAAAGAGCGTGGCATTACCATCCAGTCTGCTGCCACCTTCACTAACTGGAAGGGTTATGATATCAATATTATTGATACCCCTGGTCACGTTGACTTCACCGTAGAGGTAGAGCGGGCCTTACGTGTTCTTGATGGCGCTGTGCTTATTCTTTGTTCCGTTGGTGGTGTGCAGTCCCAGTCCATTACTGTTAATCGCCAGATGACCCGGTACTCTGTTCCCCGCGTTGTCTTCATTAATAAGTGTGATCGTACTGGGGCCAACCCTGATAAGGTGACTGAGCAAATTCGTGAAAAGCTTGGCCTTAATGCCATCCACATGCAGCTTCCCATGGGCCTTGAAGGTGACATGGAAGGTGTTATTGATCTGGTGAAGATGCGGGCTATCTTCTTTGATGGTGATAATGGTGAGATTCTGCGTGAGGAAGAGATTCCTGCCCAGTATCTTGAAGAGGCTGAGAAGCGGCGTGAGGATATGCTTGATGCTGCTTCCATGCATTCTGATGAGCTGATGGAGGCCGTTCTTGAGGGTGAGCCCACAGAGGAGATGATTAATAAGGCTATTCGTCAGGGTACTCTGGATTTGGAGTTTGTTCCTGTCTTTATCGGTACTGCTTACAAGAATAAGGGTGTTCAGCCCCTGCTTGATGGTACCAATATGTATCTGCCCTCTCCTTACGATGTGGAGAATAAGGCCCTTGACCTTGATAAGGATGAGGAAGAGTACGTGGTCACCAATGATGTCAAGGATCCCCTCATTGCCCTGGCCTTTAAACTTGAGGATGGTCGCTATGGTCAGTTGACCTATATCAGGGTGTATCAGGGCACTATTAATAAGGGTGATTTTATCTATAACACCCGTACGGGCAAGAAGGTAAAGGTTGGCCGTCTGGTGCGTATGCACTCCGATGAGATGGAGGAGATTGAGGATACCGGCGCTGGCGACATCGTTGCCCTGTTTGGTGTTGACTGTGCCTCTGGTGACACCTTTTGTTCTGCCGATGTTAATTACTCTATGACTTCCATGCATATCCCTGCCCCAGTTATCTCCCTGTCTATTGACCCGGTGGATAATAAGGCCCAGAGTAATATGTCCAAGGCTCTTAATCGTTTCACCAAGGAGGATCCTACCTTCAAGACCTATGTGGATGACGAGACCAATGAGACCATCATCCAGGGTATGGGCGAGCTTCATCTTGAGGTGTATATCGAGCGTATGAAGCGTGAGTATGATGCCGAGGTTGAGGTTGGTGCTCCCCAGGTTGCCTATCGCGAGACCATTACCAAGCGGGCTGAGTTTGACTATGTCCACAAGAAACAGACCGGTGGTTCTGGTCAGTTTGGTCGTGTTGCTGGTTATATGGAGCCTTTAGAGGCGGATAGCGAGGAAGAGTTTGAATTTGTTGACAAGATTGTTGGTGGTGTTATCCCCCGTGAGTTCATCTCTTCTTGTAACAAAGGTTTTTCCAAGTCCATGGCCAAGGGTTCTTTGGCTGAGGCACCCATCACCGGCGTGCGTTGTGTTATCAACGACGGTAGCTTTCATGCTGTTGACTCCTCTGATGTTGCTTTCCAGCTTGCCTCTGTCGGTGCTTTCCGTCAGGGTTATATGAAGGCTGGACCAGTATTAATGGAACCCATCATGAAGGTATCTGTGGAAGGCCCCACCGAGTTTCAGGGTGCTGTTATGGGCAGTATCAATCAGCGTCGTGGTATCATCGCTGGTACCCAAGATGATGGTAATTATACCGTGGTTGATGCCGAGGTACCTCTCTCTGAGATGTTTGGCTATTCCACTGTGCTGCGTTCCCTGACCCAGGGCAAGGCTGAGTTCACCATGGAATTTGCTGCTTACCGTGCTGTGCCAAAGTCTGTGGCTGAAGAGGTCATGGCTGATGTGGTGAAGCGCAAGAAAAAGAAGAAATAGGGGACTGCAGAAATAAAGAAGTAGAGAAAGTAAAGAAATAGAGAAGAAGGTTTTTTCTCTATTAAACAAAAAGCCCAAGCCGTCGGTATGAACCGGGTTTGGGCTTTTTTGCTACGAACTACACAGATTGTCACTGATTAATTTGTGTAATTCGTGAAATTCGCAGCCAGAGAGTTTTTTATGAAATTTCGTCCCTGTATTGATCTTCATAATGGTCGGGTGAAACAGATTGTCGGCTCAACCCTTTCTGACAGTTCTGCCGAGAGTCTGCAGACAAATTTTTCCTCAGAGCAGCCATCATCCTATTATGCCGAGATGTACCAGCATGATGGACTTACGGGCGGGCATATTATTATGCTGGGGTCTGGTAACGAGGAGGCAGCCCGCGAGGCCTTGGCTTCCTACCCAGGTGGTATGCAGATTGGCGGTGGCATTACCGCTGATAATGCGGCTCAATGGCTGGAGCGTGGTGCCAGCCATGTTATTGTCACCTCGTACGTCTTTAAGGATGGCCAGGTTAATGACCAGCACCTGGCAGACCTGATGATTGAGGTGGGTAAAGATCGTCTTGTCCTTGATTTGAGCTGCCGCAAGAGAGGTGATGATTATTTCATCGTCACTGATCGCTGGCAGAATTTTACTGATGTGGCGGTGACAAAACAGTCTCTGGCCTATTTCGGCGAGTTTTGCGATGAATTTCTTATTCATGCTGTGGATGTGGAGGGTAAATGCGCTGGTATTGAGACGGAACTCACTGAAAAACTGGGGGCCTGGTCTCCTCTGCCCACCACCTATGCCGGCGGGGTGAAGAACCTGGCTGACATGCAAGCTATTTTAGAGTTGGGGCAGGGCCGTCTTGATGCTACGGTGGGCAGTGCCTTGGATATCTTTGGTGGCAACACCATGACCTATGCTGAGGCGGTGGAATTCCAGCGTCAGCAAGGAGAGTAGTCTTGCCTCTGACCCCTGCATCATGAAATGGTATCTCCTCCTCATTCTTGGTGTCTGTTGCATCTCCACCTCTGCCATCCTGGTGACTCTCTCTGGGGTGGAGCCAACTGTTTCAGCCTTTTACCGTAACTTCTTTGCTGCCCTTATCTGGTTGCTGCTGTTACGTTGTAGGGTACGAGTGCATCATGTTTTTGGTCAGCAGGAGTCTTGTCTTGCCTTGCGTCCTCAGTGCCTTTCCTGGTGTGTGCAGAGGCTGGGGGTGGCTGGTTTGTTTGTCTTTTTAGGTCTCTTTTTCGCCAGTGATCTATGGGCCTGGCATCGGGCTATTATCTGGCTAGGGGCTGGGCCTGCGACCCTTGTCGGTAATTTACAGGTTGTTTTTGTCGCCCTGCTCGCTCTCTTTGTTTTGCACCAGCGCTTGCCGCGTCTGTACTGGCCTGGTACCGTATTGGCCCTGCTTGGCATAGGGCTTCTTACTCTCAGCGATGGTGTTGGTGATCAGGTCGTTGCCGGGCTGGTCGCGGGTATTTTTACTGCTCTGACCTACTCCTTTTTTCTACTGCTGCTCAAATTTCTCGGCGAGTATCAGCTTAGACCCACTTTAATCCTTTTCTGGGTGGCTGTGGTGACGAGCTTGTTTCTTCTTCTCCCACTATTTGGGGAGGGGGCTTCTCTTAGCTTGTCCAGTCGTTCTCTGGCTATTTTACTGCTGCATAGTTTTGTTTCCTCCGTTCTGGGCTGGTGGCTTATTGTCACGGCCATGGCCCGGTTGCCCGTGACCGTGGCTTCCTCTCTTCTCTTATTACAGCCTCTTTTGACAAATATATGGGGGCATCTTTTCCTGAATCAGCAATTGGGGATGATACAGGTGGTGGGAATTTGTGTCGCCCTGCTTGGGATTCGGTTGGCAAATTGAGCTGTTACAATTTAGATATCAGAAGATGGCTATGAGTGTGCAGGAGAAGATGAGGTGCTGGTGAATTTATACAGGTGTATGTCTTTCAACATTTTATAACTTCTGGTGAGCTCTTGCGAATGGTCACTATTAATGAGCAGTGTATTGGCTGTGGGCTTTGCGTGCCTGTATGCCCTGAGCACAATATTTCCCTGGTCGATGGTCGGGCTCTTGTTGAACATGATGCGTGTTTGGCCTGTTGTCATTGTCAGGCCGCCTGCCCCTGTGATGCTATAAGTGTAACGAGCACTGAGGCACTGCTTGGTCTCCAGACCATGGCTGATAAGACAGCATGGCTACCCTTTGCTGCCAGTGATCCTGCTGAATTGGTACAGCTCATGCGTTCACGACGTTCTTGTCGTAATTTTCAGGAAACAGGAGTGAGCCGATCTGTATTGGAGGATCTGGTGAAAATTGGTACTACAGCTCCGTCTGGTACCAATAGCCAGGCCTGGACCTTCCACATTGCTGGCAATCGTCAGGAGGTTATGGCCTTAGGCGAGATGACGGCAGATTTTTTTCGTCGACTGAATCAAAAGGCTGAGAATCCCTGTTTACGGATCGTGATGCGACTGTTTGCTGCAGATGTCTTGGGTCGTTATTACCGCGGCCATTACCGTACCATCCTGGCTGGATTGCAGGCCTGGGATGAACGAGGAGAGGATCGACTCTTCCATGGTGCCACTGCTGCTATTCTGGTGGGGGGGAAAGATACAGCTAGTTGCCCAGGGGAAGATGCCTTGCTGGTGAGCCAGAATATCCTTCTTGCTGCCCACGCCATGGGGTTGGGAAGTTGTCTCATCGGCTTTGTGGTCAAGGCCATTAGCCACGATGTTGCCCTGCAGAAAAAAATTGGCCTGACCGCTGGTGAAAAAATTTACAGCGTCATTGCTTTGGGCTATCCGGCAGAAAAATATTATGGCCTGGCCGGGCGACGTCCAATCATGCCCCGCTATTTGCAACTTGCCGATTAAAAAGAAAATGGTTAAAATTTAAAAATGTTTGATGTCCATCTGTTCATTTTGACCCTTGACCACTGGTTTTATGAAAACTGATTTTCGCATCAATATCAGGGCCGAGACTGAGGCCCATTACACCACTTTCCCTCAGACTGAGCAAAGTCAGAAGATTTTGCAACGCAATAGTACCAATCTCATTAATGCTGCCAAGCAGGTTGGCAATGATATCGCCAGTCGTGCTACCAGCAAGGTAGAGCAGAACGGGCCTGCCTCTCGGGTAGATGTTATTGTCTAAGGGCGTAATCGGGTAGAGTCGTAGTTTATCAAGACATCCTTTCTGCTACAATTGCTCAGATTTTAATGTCTTTGTGTTCATCTCTTTACTGTTATCTACTCCGGTCATCATAGATTTGTTTGCCAGGGAGAAGACGTAAAAGGCTACGGCCATGAATACGGTAAAGAGGAGGGTTTTCAAGAATTCTTTTGGCTTTTTAAGGGCAAAGAGGATAAGAATAAGGCCAATAATGGCAGCAATTATCGGTTGGTCGGTACAAAAAATGAGCAGACTCTGGAGATTCATTTTTCTTCTTTGTTAAAATGGAGCTTTGTCTTCTGAGGGCGCATGCATGGGTCTCGTCTTTAGCGATAGTGCGGCTCAGGAAATTGTAATTATTCAAGATATCCAGGTAGATATGTAAGCTGCGGAGACGATCTTTCACTAGCTTACGCAAAAAATATTTTCTATGCATTTTTTTTCAATCCTTCACGTTCTAGGCATCTTGCTGTTGGTTACCGGCAGCTCCATGGTGTTTCCGCTTATCTGTTCCGCCTATTATGGCGAGTCAGATCTGTTGCCTATTCTGTATGCTGGCCTCATTACCATAGCCCTGGGGTTGCCAGGCCGTTATTTTCTTCGTAAACATCAGGAACTGAATATCAAAGACGGTATTTTTATAGCTGTCTTTGGCTGGGTGGTGGTGTCAGCTCTTTCCAGCCTACCATTTATGATTCATGGTTCCATCCCTTCTTTTACCGATGCCTTTTTTGAGATGATCTCGGGCTATACCACCACCGGAGCCACCATCCTCACGGACATTGAGGCTCTACCTCATGGCCTGCTCTTCTGGCGCAGCCAGACCCATCTCTTAGGTGGTATGGGCTTTCTTACCCTCACCATCATCTTTATGCCCCATGGCATGGGTGGCGTGCGGCTCTTTCGGGCTGAGTCGAGCCCTGGTCAGGTGATTACCAAGGAGAAGTTTAAGCCGCGAAATCGTGATACCATGGTGACCCTCTGGTGGATATATCTGGGTCTTAATGTGATACAGATTATCCTCCTTTGCCTGGGCGGCATGCCGATGTTTGATTCAATGTGTACAGCCTTTGGGACGGTGTCCACTTCTGGCTATTCACCACATAATGCCAGTATAGGGTTTTATGATAGCGCCTATTTTGACTGGGTGATTACCATTTTTATGTTTCTTGGTGGTGTCACCTTTATTCTTTTTTATCAGCTCTTACGCGGGGACTGGCGAGCCTTCTTGGTGAATACCGAGTTTAGGGTGTATGTGGCGCTGGTTACTTTTTTCTGTCTCATGGTGTCGTGGATTATCTGGAGCCAGGGCAGTTACACATTTATTGATGCCCTGCGCTATGGCAGTTTTCAGGTTGTATCGTTACTCACCACCACCGGCTATGGTACGGCTGATTACGAGTTGTGGCCCCAGGCCGCCCAGATGTTTCTCTTTGTGGTCTGTTTTGTTGGTGCTTGTGCTGGTTCCACCACCAGTGGTATTAAGGTGGTGCATTACGTCATTATCTGGAAATTTATGGTTGTCTCTATCCGCAAGATATTTTTTCAACCCATGTCCGTGGTCTCTATCCGTCTTAATCGGCGTGCCATTGACGACTCCATTGTTACCCTGGCAATCTGTTATTTCATCGCCAATATCTTTATGGTGCTGGCAGGGGGGTGTTTTATGGCGCTCTGTGATGACCTAGACTACATCACGGCAATGAGTTCAGTAATATCGGCCCTGATGAATATCGGCCCAGGATTTGGAGATATTGGTCCCTCTGAAAATTTTGCTTTTTTCTCAAATACAGGCAAATGGTTCCTATCCTGGAACATGCTTGTCGGACGCCTAGAAATGTTCTCTGCCCTGGTAATTTTCTACCCTTCCTTCTGGAAGAAGTGAGAAAGGCAGTTATCAGTAATAAGTCACCTGTTGTCAGTTAATACCTTCAACTGATTACTAATAACCGATAACTGGCTACTGTAGTTAAGAAAATAATTCCTGGACTTCTTTGAGTGATTTTGACTTACAGATGACGATGATGCGGTCGCCCTGTTGGATATGGGTGGAGCCCACGGCTGTTTCCCATTTGCCGTCGCGGAAGACACTGCCGATAATAATATGGCTGGCTAACTTTTTGTACAGTTTGGCGAGGGGTTTGCGGGTGATGGCGGCATTTGGAGAGGCGATAAGGTCTACCACCTCGACATCAAAGCCGTGCATGTGGGAGACCGAAAGGAGCTCGCAACGCCTGATGTAGGTGAGTATCTCGTTACCTGCCAAGATTTTTTTGTTCAAGGCAATATCTGAGCCACTGGTGGTGGCCAGCACAACATACTCCTCCTTATTGACCAGGGAGATAGTCTTGCGCTGCTTGCCGGATCCTTCCTTGCTCTGCTGCTCTTCCTGCAATCTCTTGACCAGCATGGAACTCATAATGTTGGTTTCGTTTTCACCAGTGGCTGAGATAAAGGTGTCAATATCTGCCACGCCAGCTTCCTCAAGAACATCTCTGTCTGAGCCATCACCATGGAGGATTTCGGTGTCAGGGAGCAGGAAGGAAAGTTCTTCGGCCCGTTTGATGTTCTTTTCTATGAGTTTGACCCGGACTGTATGGCCAAGGAGTTCAGCAATACGCCTCCCCTCTAAGCCACCACCTAAGATCATCACCCTTTGCCGCCGTTGCTGTCTGGTATCGGTCAGGCGCATGAGCTGGGGGATATCCTCGGTTGCGGCCATAATGAGCACCTGATCCTGAGGGAGGATCTCGTCTCTGCCGCCTGGGATGATGGTGGATATGCCACGGGCAATGGCCACCACCCTGAAGGGGATATCTTCATAACTCATGGCAATATCAATGAGTGTTTTATTGGCCAGGGGGGATGTCTCGGAAACCCGGGTGGCCATGACCTGCATCTGGCCTAAGGCAACATCAATAATTTCATTACCGGCAGTACGTTTTACTAAACGGACGATTTCTTGGGATGCCAGTTCTTCTGGATGGATGAAGAGGTCAATTTTTAATTCTTCCTCACCCAACATGGAGTTCTCTCTGCCAAAATCAAGGGAGCGTACCCGGGCTATCTTGCTGGAAATGCCGAAACGATGAGCGATCATGGCCGCCATCATATTAACGGCATCATTATCGGTAACAGCGATGAGGAAATCCATCTCAGCTGCATTGGCCTCTTCCCAGCAGGCAATGGACATGGCGTTGCCGGTAATGATGCGGGCATCGATATGGCCATCCGCATAGCTCACCAGTTCCGGGTCAGGCTCAATAGCGGTTACCCCATAGCCTTCGTGGTCAAGGCGTTTAGCCAGGTAGAGGCCAATGCCGCCTAGGCCGAGGATGAGAATGTTTTCTGATGGAGATTTGTTTTTACCAAACATAGTTTTTTGCTATCTCCTGACACCTGTGTTTTGATTCTAAACATCCCAAGAGATAAATGCCCATTTCACTGGTGTGCTGCGCTGGAAGGTGACGCTGCCGTCTTTGTTGCTGGTGAGGCGTTGGTCAACATAGCGAGCCAGGGCGGATGCTTCGGCAGGTTGGATGGTGTCAATCATCCAGCTGCAACCTTGAACGGCATCCTCTCTGCTGGCAAAGAGGCGCTGCTGGTCAAATTCAAGATAGTCTATTTTGGGTTGAATGCCCATTTGAAAGAGGATATTTACGGTGTAGATAAAATCAGGGCCGGGATCAAAGGGGCGTCCCAGGGCTGCGAATAGCTCGGCATCAAAGGGTCCAGCACCTACTCGGTCAGCGATAATCACCTTATGGCGGCTCCATGAACAGAGTTTTTGCAGGGCACCACGGAGATCATCCACCGCCAGAGAGCGGGCGGCAATGCAGATGTCATGGGGCTTGATGCTTAGCTGTTGCCAGTCATCAAGCCAGGATGCACGTACTGGTCTGATATTTGTGATACCAGCTTTTTGCTGATGGTGGCCCATCTGGTCGAGCATGGCCTGGGAAAAATCAATGGCAGTGAGTGTTTTAACCTGCTTGGCCAGGGGGATGGCTAAGGTGCCGGGACCGCAACCCATATCAAGGACACTCCAGTGGGGTTTGGGTTGCAGTTTGGCGATGAAGAGTTTGGCAAAGTTAGAGTCAGCATTGCGCTTGGCAAAGGTGCTGGCCCGCGCATCCCAGTCTTTTTTCTTCTTGGCTTTCCAGCTTTTTTTTTTGCGGGCCTGCTGCCAGAGTAGGTTCCAGTCTGGGATATTGTTCATCTGTGATTCAAAAGTTGTTTAGGTTCAATCGCTGATCTTCGACTTAAAATCAGGCATGGTTTCAGGTTTGCTTTTGTCCCATATCTTACTTTCCTTGCCCGTGGCCGTGACGTTTTCGTAGATCCCTTTATCGCGCTTAACCAGCTTGGTAAAACCTAGATTTTTTAGGTCAGCGTTTGTTTTGGGTGTATTAATATTGCACAACGATACCAGCTTGCGCACCGGGCTATGGCAATAGGGGCATTTTTCCAGCTTGGGACTGTTAATGGACTGAGCCCATTCAAAGACTCTGCCTGCGTCACATCCGGAGCCAATATGTTCATAATCATAGAGGGGCATTTTAGAAAAGCGAATATCGAATGTCGAACAAGGAATATCGAATGATGAAGGGTGGATGTTATCTTAATTCAGAGAAGCGTAGCGGCGAAAGTATACCCCAAGGGCACTTCCTGCGGGGCGCCTTCCTTCGATATTCGATATTTCTGGTGACCTCGATATTCGTTGTTATCTCCTGGTCAATTTATTGACGAGTACGGTAATATCACCATCATCACCCTTTAGGGTTCGTTTGATGACCGCGATTTTGAAATCTTTTTGGGCCAGTTCGAGGAATTTGGGTACTGACTTACGGCGCATATCATGGGCCATGAAGATTTCCCCATCTGGAGCCAGGTATTTTTTGAAGATACCCAGTAATGGTTGGAAAAAATCATTACGAAAAAGGATTTCAGCGCCGATGATGCGGTCAAAATGTGGCATCTCAGGTGGCTTGAGCCAGTCAATCATACGAAATTCAATATCGTCTAATGTGCTGGCTGCAGCACTGACCCGTTGAAAATCGAGGATGTGTGGTTCGTAGTCACTTAAGGTTACTTTATAGCCTGCGGCTGCGGCTACCAGGCCAGGTGCGGCCATGCCAGCACCTAGTTCCAATAATGTTTGTCCCTCCTGGGCAGGCATGGAGGCCATGGCATCGGCCAGCACCATGGATGCCTCCCAGAGTTTGATCCAGAAGGGAAACTCCTCAACATTGGCAAAAGGGTCCTTACCATTGAGGAGATGTTCTAAGTCTGTGACTTTCAGTATCTGTAATTCAAGGTTTCTGATCTGCAGTGGTTGAAAATCAACCTTGTATTGTTTGCGGATGCGGCGCAGTATTTTTTTTGTCTTTTCTGAGAGGAGAGGAGGGCTCATAGGGGATTATTCACAGAGTTTCATTTTTTTTGACAGGATCTACAGGATCTAACAGGATTTGGTGCTTTTGTTTTTATCCTGCTCATCCTGTTAATCCTGTCAAAAACAGTATATTTAGTATCCTAATGCCAGCGCCATTACCACCACCGCTGTAAGGGCAAAGCGGTAATAGGCAAAGACTGCTAAGGATTTAGTTTGCACGAATTTCATCAAAAAGGCAATAACTGCGTAGCCAGATATGCCAGCGGCCAGAAATCCAGCAGCATAGAAAAGGAGTTGGTTATTATTCAGCCCTGGTCCTGTAAAGAGCTTTAATGCCTTGTAGCCGCCAGCCCCGGCCACCACGGGCGCAGAGAGCAGAAAGGAAAATCGTGCTGCAGTCTCTCGCTCCAAACCAAGGAAAAGGCCGGCTGTGATGGTTGCACCACTGCGGGAAACACCGGGGATGAGGGCCATGGCCTGGGCGCAGCCTATGAGAATGGTATCTTTAAAAGTTAACTCATCCAGTTTGCGTTCATGGCGCCCCGCTTTTTCCGCCCAGAGGAGTATGGCCCCTGCCACACTCAAGCTTACCGCAACCAGGGCAGGGGAGCGGAAGATTGTCTCGGCATATTTTCCTAAAAAAAGTCCGGCGATAACGGCAGGAATGGTGGCAACGCAGATATATATCGCCATTTGGCGTTCACGGGGACTTCTTCCTGGTCCATATTGGCCTAAGAAAGCAAAAATCAGGTTGAGAAAATCTTTACGGAAATAGGCAAGTATGGCAGCAAGGGTCGCCAGGTGCAGCATGACGTCAAAGGTAAGGTTGGCCTGTTCAATGGCAAAGAAATGCTCGGCCAGCAACAGATGACCGGAGCTTGAAACGGGTAGAAACTCAGTGGCTCCTTGGACGATACCGAGGAAGATAGCGTAAAGAATATCCATGATTTGTCGGGGATAGAGGTTGAGTATTAAAGGTTGAAGAACTAGCACTATTTAATCTATAGAGTGGGCTACGTAAACCCCAACGTCGGTAAAGCTGTATTGTTCAACAAAAAAAGCATCCCAGCCCGTGAAGGGGAGGGATGCTTTTTTAAGTTTACAGCAGAATACGAGTGTTGACTGGGTATTTAGAAGTCAACAATTAACTTGTTGGACTCTTCGTTCCAGGTCACAACCAGGTACCAGGTAATCATAATGGCACCGATAAGTAGCAGAGACCAGGTGTAGCCCATGCTCTCTGGCATGAAAACATATTTGCCAAGGTAGCCTTCTTTCTCTAAATTCATTTCATCTGCGCCAAAGTTCTTGAACCAGGTATTCATTAATGCAGCAGTTACACCAAAGAAAGGTACAACAAGCCACAACTTAACCTGACCCTCGCCTACGCGCCATAAGGTGCCTGAACCACAACCACCAGCCAGCATGGCACCAAAACCAAAGATAGCGCCACCAACAACGGAGCCCCAACCAAAGGTACCGCGGACATAGTTAATGGGAGCAAGAACAGAAGAGCCATCACCACGCATGGGTACACCATATTTAAGTACAGCGCCGCCTATGGCAACGATAAAAATACTTGCTGCAACGGATTTGGCCAAGGTGCAATCACCAGTCATATGGGGCTCGCGGAAACCTTGCACCATACACCAGCGACCACGTTGCATTGCATATCCTAATCCGGCAGCAATCATCATTAAGCCGCCTAGGGACTGGAGGTAATCACTATCTTTTTCTCCGGAAAAGAGGACGCCGCCAATGGCATCAATGGCATCAGTATCTTCAATACCGACATACTTTACCGCACCAAAAATGAGAGCGGCCAGGGCAACAAAACCAAAAAAGGTTTTCATGCCGTTTGGCATATCAATGGTTTTAGCACCACCGCTACCCCAGGTGATGTTGGACATCTCCCAGTAGATATATTTCAGACCGCAGATCACACCGATAATCAAGCCAAGCCACATGGAAAAGCCATTTGCTGCCAGGTTGCCAATAGCATTATACATACCACCAACATTACAACCGCCAGACAGGGTGGCACCGATACCCATAAGGACACCAGCCATTATGCCTTTAACAAGCTCAAGTCTGGGTGGAATGCGAATGGCGAAATCGCCGCCCAGGCAGGCTGAGATAAAGGCACCGCCAATAAAGCCGATACCAATGACAGAACCGGAACCTACAAGCCAGCCAGTAGGAGCCTCGGTGTAATACTCTAGTAGGCCAGATTCACTGCCAATTCCCAAGTTAACCCAGTAGATGATCCATTCACCCCAATTACGGATGGCACCAACCGCACCCCAAGGGCGCCACCAGGCCATGATAAGAACACTGAGCAGACCGACAATGATGCCGGTTGTCATGGGGTTCCACTCTTCTTTGCAAAGATGCTTATATAGCTCCTTTGCCTTTTTACCTAAAATGCTCTCCTCACTCATAAACTCTCTCCTCCCTAAAAGTGAATAGTCTCGCCAAAGTGCAAAAGTAAGCAAATAAGCAAATTATGAAAACTCAGCCATGCTTGCTCTCTACGAGACTGACAAAAGTTTTTACCGCTCATGCAGCGAAATTATTGAACAGGCTGAATCAGTATTCATACCGATATGCCTGAAAATTCACACTTATACTATGATATAACAACGAAAAACATCATTTACCCATGGCTTTGCGGTTTGTCAAGATTGATATTAGTCTCTGGTAAGAGGCAGGGCAGCATCATGGTTTTGTGTTGTAGAGGTAACAAACTGATTATCTGCCCTTATTCCTTGGTCTATCCCTTGCTCATTCTCTGGCATTCTGGGACATGTTTTTTTTTGGTATTAATCAGTAAATGAAGAGCTTATGAACCGCGGTTCATTTCTCTTGACAGTGAAAAATATACCTGTTAGAAAAGTTGAATTCAAAATCCTTAGATATGCGATTTTAGTACTGTTCCTTTGTTATGAGGGTAGTGCTTATGGACTTAAAAGCGGCATTGCCGCACTATATTAAATATTTTTGATGGAGGAGTAAAATGAGTGATCATTTAACCGCACCTGACGGACTGGAAGTTGCTCGTACGCTGGATGCCAAAGGCCTGAGCTGTCCGATGCCTCTGCTGCGCACCAAGAAAGAGATCGACAAGATCAATGCTGGCGATATCCTTGAGATCCTCGGAACCGATCCAGGTTCTCGTAACGATCTTCCTGGCTGGTGCTCTCGCTCTGGTCATGAGTATCTTGGTGAGAAAGAAGATTCTGGCTTTATCCGTTTCTATCTTCGCAAGAAGTAAGAAATTTGGGTTGGGCTTACACGGCATATCTGAAGTTTGGGTATGCCTTTGATTTTTTTTATACTTGGAGGATATCATGGCCAAGAGTATTGGTATATTTGTTACGTCTCCCCTGCACATGCGTCACGTCATGGGAGTGACCAAGGCTGCTGTTGCCAAGGGTGCCAAGGTAAAAGTATTTTTTACCTGGTTTGCTACCCACCTGGCAAAATGCAAAGATTTTCCGGAATTATGCGCTATGGAAGGCGTTGATGTGTCCATCTGTGTTGATAGCTACAAGAAATCGGGCTACGACATCACAGATATTCCTGAAGGTCTTATTGACACTAAAATGGCCACCCAGGCCCAGCATGGTGCAATCATCGAAGATTATGATTGCTACCTGACCTTATAGGAGGGAAACTATGTCTGCGAAAGTATTTTTCTTGCTGCCAAGTAGAGAGTACACCCTGGATGGCATTCGTTCTGCCTTGGGTCTTGCTGTCGAAAATATGTATGCATACGGCTGCGTTATGTATAACGACATGACCGATCTCGCCACAAACGAGAAGGACATGAAAGAGTACCACATGGAAAACGTTGAGTGGCTGCGTGACATGGAAGGCGATTGCTTTACCATCCCCGAGTGCAACGCTGAAAATTTTGGCCTGACCCAGACTAATCTGGAAGAAGTGGGTCAAAAGCTGCGTGATGCTGAGTACATTATCCCTTATGGTATCCTTAGAGCTGACAAGAACTAAGAGCCTTAAACTATTTAGTAGGAGTTAGAGATGAAAATCTTACACGTTATGCGCTCTGCAGAGCCTGCTGATGATGTCAAGAAGCTCATTGATATCGTATCAGAGGGTCGTGACAATGAGACCTTTAATCTGGATGTTGAAGCGCCAGATTATGATAAAATGATTGATATGGTTTATGATGCCGACCAAACCATCTGTTGGTGGTAGGTATGTATTATAGGTAGATGGTGAAGCTTAGGGCGACAGTTCCCCTGGCTCAGTCGCTACAACCTGATTCGTTATTTAAGGCCCATTTCTCTTTTTGAGAAATGGGCTTTTTTTTGTTTTTCCGGAAAAGTTAGATGTGCTATACTATTTATATGGCATTTTCCGTAGTTGCATGTATGTTAGGTTGTGGCCATCTAACGACGATGTGGAGTTATGGCCTTTGTGTCGTGCTCGTAGATAATGTCGAACGACTTTTTTGACACGATCAACAGGATCCAACAGGATCTTGTTCTTGTTTTTCATCCTGTCTATCCTGTTGATCCTGTCAAATATCGTTCTATGTAGCCGTTTTTTTGAAAATTCTCTTTAATCTAAATACCTAATTTATGTCCTCATTAGATACCCAGTTGCGCGAGAGTAAGGAGGAGGTTGATCGCCTGATTAAAAACTGGCAGTCTCTCCTCGACATGATGCCGGAGATGGTTGTTCTGGTTGGGGTCGATCATGTGATTCCCTACCTTAATAGTGCTGCACAGCGTGTTTTTGGCGATCTGCAAGGTAAGCAATGTACCGATCATTTATGCAATGCTGATGATCGCTGCCAGGTGCTTTGTCCCTTGAAGTTGTTGGCTAAGGGTGCAACGCCTGAAAATAGCCAGCTTATTGAAACACGTATCGGTGATGTTGATGTGGAGTACAGCTGTGTGCCGTTCCATGGCTATAAGGGCGACACCATGGTGATGTTTGTCTTTCGCGATGTCTCTGAGCGCAAGATGCATGAGATGGAGATCCAATCCTTTCATCAAAATATTGAGCAAATTCTCCAGGGCAAGATTAGGGACCTGAGTGAAAGTGAACGGACTCGTAAGCGTTTGCGTCAGGAGGTCAATGTTCTCAAACGGAAGGTTCGCAATCCCTCCAGTCCTGATAAGATGATTGGTAATAGCCGCAAGATGAATGATCTTCGTGAGATGATTTATCGGGTGGCTGACTCTGATGCCACCATCCTTATTACTGGTGAAAGTGGTACGGGTAAGGAGTTGGTTGCTGATTTGGTGCAGTCCAGTTCGCGGCGCAGTGATAAGCCCTTTTTAAAGGTGAACTGTAGCGCCATTAATGATCAGCTCTTGGAGAGCGAACTTTTTGGTCATGAAAAAGGTGCCTTTACCGGCGCAACTGCCCGTAAGAAAGGTAAGTTTGAGGTTAATGATGGTGGTACTATTTTCCTTGATGAGATTGGTGATATCTCGCCGCGCATGCAGTCTTCTTTGTTGCGGGTTTTGCAGAATAAAGAATTAACCAGGGTAGGTGGTACAGAACCCATTATTATAGATGTGCGAGTTATTGCTGCCACCAATGTTGATTTGCTCAAGGCGGTTGAAGAAGGTACCTTTCGTCTCGATCTCTATTACCGGCTCAATACTTTTATTCTTGAGATTCCGCCCTTGCGCCAACGTAAAGAAGATATCATTGCCCTGGCCTCTCATTTTGTCCGCAAATATCGTAAGGCCTTTAATCGCCAGGTAGATCATCTTCCTAACTCTATTGTTGATATGCTGCTCACGCATAGCTGGCCTGGAAATGTGCGTGATCTTGAAAATGTTATCCAGCGTGCTGTGTTGTTGGCCAAGGATAATGTTATTGCCGAGTCAGATGTTCTTTTTGGTTCCGGTGTGGAGGCGGCTAACGGAGGTGGTTGTGATGGGCTGGATCAGCTCTTATTGCAGGAAGAGGGTAGGGGGATGAAGGCCATGCTCTCCTCGGTGGAGAAAATGATCATCTCCACGACTCTGGAGAAAAATCATGGCAACGTGCAAGAGGTCGCTAAGATCTTGAAGTTAGGAAAAACTGCTCTGTATGACAAGGTCAAGCGACACAACATTAACCCTAAAAGTATGAAAAGGTGAGGGCGCTGGTACATAAATTGCTATCTAAATAACTGTTTAGTTTTGGTGTTAGCAGGTCTATAGGGAAGAGAATCTGTTCTCTGAGGAATAAGGACGTAAATACAATTAGTTCAATGCGTATTTGTTCTTAGGGGTAGCCTTTTGTCGGTCGCAAATCGCCTTTGTTTTAGCCGGTTTGGTGAAAAAAGGGCTTCGTGTTTCCGTTTTTTCGGACGACTTAGCTCTTGACTGGCCGCGTAATCTTTATATTTAATTACATAGCATATTATGGCTCAAGTATTTACATCTACCATACATAAGTCCTGTCCTTACTGGGACTGTCAGGCTTATAACGAGTGTACCATGTATAAGGGCGGTATTTTTCTGCCCATGGATGAGCATGTTGCCCGTTATTGCCGTTCCTCTCGTTTCCGTTATTGTCAGCAATATCTGCGCGGTTGTGCAGGTATGGAAGATGCTGCTCGCAAACACGGTCTCTCTCTCTCTGATTCCCGCCGCGTCCATGAGCGCCGCCATGAGAAATTCCCTCTACGGGTCTATGCTTGTGATTCTAAAGGCAAGCTTGTTGCTCTTCTCTCTGATAATGCTGAAACCGTCGACTTGAGTATCGGTGGTCTTGGGATGCTCTCATCTGAAAAACTCGAAGCTGGCCAGGATGTCACAATCCATTTCGATGCTGGCTTCACTATTCCTGGTCTTTCCAGTAAGGGTACCATTTGCTGGTGTGAGAAAGCTGATGATGGTCACTATCAGGCTGGTCTGGCCTTTGCGGGCGATAAGATGGGGCAGGTTGTTGCTGGCTTGTGGCCTGGAGAGAGTTAACGTTTTCCTTGTACGCTTATTCAGTTTTTTTCTTTCTTTGTTTTTTCATTGTCTTTTATTTTTTAGATCCTGTTGAATCCAGAAAATCATGTCGATGTTTGTTCTGCTCTATTCCTTCCGTGTGTCATTCGCTGTGTCCCTTTTTCCGGTATTAAATTTCAAAACCGTAAATGTCTAGGCGTTTCGCTCAAGGGATGTTTTGGGGAGCGCAGGAGAGATTTATGGTTTTTGGCTGGATTCATGTGGTTTTGGTGAGGAAAATCCTTTCTGATTTCTGGAGTTGTTACGGGAAAGTGGAAAAATGGCTTAAGCGCCTAGCATGTAGGCGTTTCGGTTGAACGCTGTTTTCCGAAAAAATGGATTGCCGTGAGTCTTTGCCGGCAAGGCAACGCTTGTTAGGCATTCCTGTAGAGGAAGACTGTTGCGGAATACTTGCTCTAACTATCTAGGTTTAAAGGAGAAATCGATAAATATTATTTTTTAACAGGAGTGGCACGGAGTATGCTTTAGTTAGGGGCAGTTGGTTGGCTGGAATAATTTTTAAATTACAGGGGCAGTCACACGAGGCTGCGCAAATTTTATAAGGGGAAATTAAAATGAAGAAAGTTTTAGCGGTTGGTTTGGTTTTTGGTATGGTGGCGATGGCTGGAAATGCGATGGCTTCTCAGTTGCTTTGGGAGGAGACAGACGCTGATGTTCTGGCGAGCGGGTGGTTTGATAATAGTTATGCTACGTTTGCGGACATGGAGAAATATACTGTCTCATACGATATTGATACGCCTGGGTATGATGAGCTTGGTTTTAGGGTAGGTGGGGTTGCTTTGGGGTCATGGGATGATGAAGATTCCTACAATACAGCTCTTATTGATACTTTTTATATTGAGGCTCTCTTGGATGGTGAGCTGGTTGCTAGTGGTGACTGGAGTACGATTGGTGGTAATGGGAGTTATTTTCATTTTGCCCTAGGTATGGATGATGATGTGAATTTTGTTGGTAATCTGGTTATTAATACCTACGCAAATGTCACTGGGTCTGATGAGATCTGGGCACTTCAGTATGCTGAATTGTCTACCTGTGATCCCGTCCCTGAACCAGCCACTATGCTGCTCTTCGGTACTGGCATGGCCGGTCTCGCCGCTGCTCGTCGCAAGAAGGCTGCCAAGAAGTAAGGGTTTTTTTTGACCCAAAAAAATCTAGTCGCATTTTAGCTAAACAAAAAAGCTGCTGCTTTCTCTCTTAGGAAGTGGCGGCTTTTTTGTTGTTTGGCTGCTGTATTGCCGATTGGCTGGTTAATGCAAGTCTGGCAGGGTGGAATGCAATTGAGGGTCTTTGAATCCTTTCCGATTGCTGGAGTTATTCCGGTGTGCCGGAGAAGGTAGCTAGGTGACTAGTGGTGTAGGCTTTTCGGGTGGTAAGTGCTTTCCGGAAAAATGGATTTGTGGCTCGGTTTTCTTGGGGAAAGCTAATTCTGGCCTTGGTGTGGTGGGGAATACTGTTAGGTGTGCTCATGTAACTACCTGTAGTTATGAATAAAAAAATAAACAGAAGTCTTGGCTTGTTTGGCACGACATATGCTTAAAGAAAAGCAGGTATTTTGAGCGGAATTTGTTTTTACAAACATACAGGCAGCCAGAGGGCTGTACAAATTATTTCGAGGGGAGAATTGAAATGAAGAAGATTTTAGCAACCGCA
>JAOZSN010000027.1:19628-23259 GCA_029939635.1 Deltaproteobacteria bacterium | reverse complement strand
ACGCCAGTGGAGAGAATCTCAATACCGAGATCCGCAAGCTCACGGGCAAAGCCCTCAATACCAGACTTATCTGTCAAACTAATTATTGCTCTTTCTGCCTTTTTCATATTTTCACCTTATTTTTTATTATTCACCACAAACAACCTGGCAAAATAGTTTATTTTTGTTCTGTTCCTTTAAATATTGAATATTTTTTCGTGCCCAGACCCGGATGGGAGGGGTAGTTATCGGAGCGTCGTTCAGCAGATTGCGTAGAGCTCAAAGTCTCCATTTGGTCGCTTATCGTGTTAATGAACTCAAGGTTAAGCGGAGAGAACTACCCGTCTCTCCGGCGAATCACCACGAACCCTACTTACGCACAAACTCCCTAATTAGTCGTCGATCTCGTTTACTGGGGCGCTGGTCTGGCATCTTAGGGGCGGACATACGCTGCAGTCGCTTTTCATCCCGTTGAGACTCGCGTGCCGCCTCACTTTCAGGACTTTCCTCATACAAAGTACGAGCCACCTTGGCAGGCCCACGTTTGTCAGCTAAGCCAAGCACGGTAACAACAAACTCCACCTCAAAACGATTGATCTGCAAGACATCACCAACGACCAACAAACGAGCAGCCTTAACCCGCTGACCATTCACATGCACCTTACCGCCACTCACGGCCTTGCTGGCCAACGAGCGCGTCTTAAAAAAACGGGCGGCCCATAACCAACGATCTACGCGAACTTTTTCCATCGTCTCCACAGCATATCCTCATAGAAAAAACGAGATCATTCTACCAGCAAAGCACTCAATCAGCAAATAGCATCAGCCAAGAACCACACCAAAAGAACAAAATATCTTGGCGTCATCCACAAAACACGGTAAAGAAAAAGCGCTATGAATCTAAAAACTGTTGGTATTAAAGATATTCGTTTCCCAGTGAAGATCAGAGAGAAGTCGGGTAGCCTGCAAGATACGGTGGCATCCATTACCCTCCAGGTAAACCTGCCCCGCTCTCAAAGAGAGACCTGCGTCCCAGCCTTTCTTGAGGTGCTGGCCGCGTACCAGAATGACATCTCTCCTAAAATCTTCCCCAACCTGCTGAAAGAGGTACGCCAGAGCCTGCAGGCAGAATCAGCCCACCTGGAAATGACCTTCCCATATTTCATCGAAAAACAAGCGCCTGTGACGCAAACTCCTGGCCTGATGGAATATACCTGCCGTTTTACCGGTGGTGTTGGCCAGCATGAGGATTTCATCCTCTCCATCTGGGTACCAACCACCACCCTCTGCCCATGCTCCAAGGAAATCTCTGACTATGGGGCCCATAACCAGCGGGCCGAGGTAAACCTCAATGTCAAATTCAAGAATTTCATCTGGGTAGAAGACCTCATCTCCCTGGCCGAGAAGAGTGGCTCATGTGAACTATTTTCCCTACTGAAGAGGCCAGATGAAAAATATGTCACAGAGACCGCCTACGAGAATCCGATGTTTGTCGAGGATGCGGTACGGAAGGTGGCCCAGGCAGCAGATAATCACCCGGATATCACCTGGTTTTCGGTGCGGGTGGAAAGCTTTGAGTCTATCCACAAACATTCAGCCTATGCCTATGTCAAAAGCGATACGATGCGGTAACGACGGGTATCGTGGTTCAAGTGTCAGGTGTCTGGCGCCGGTGATAGAGGCCATGTTTCTTGATGTATTTGGCCACTTCAGACAGCAGAGAATCCTCCTCAAACTCTCCGACCTCAAGCCCCTTTCTGATCTCAGTAGAAGAAATGGCCAGCGGCTCCATAACCATCTCCCGAACCGTTCCTCCGCCCCTCAACACCCAGCGTCCCGCCTGGTGCGACTCAACATCAGAGCCAAAGACATCATGCACAGCGGCAGCAATAGACTGCTCGCTACCAGGACGATGTACCACCACCAGTTCGGCAAGTTCAGGCAGCCGGCGAAACTCTTTCCAACTGGGCAAATCCACAAAGGCATCCAGACCAATAAGAAAAAAAAACGACACGGCCTCACCAAGGCAATGTCGTAAATCCTGCAGAGTGTCCACAGAATAAGAAGGGCCAGATCGAATGACCTCAACATCTGAAGCAGCGAAACAGTCCTCAGACTTAATGGCTAACCTGACCATGGCCAAGCGGTCAATAAAAGGGCTAAGCCTGAGATCTGGCTTATGTGGTGGCCTAGCCGCCACCACAAAAAGAACCTCATCCAGCCCAAGCTCCTCTAAAGCAGCCTGGGCCAAGGCAAGGTGGCCATGATGAATGGGATCAAAGGTGCCACCCAAAATACCGATTTTTTTAGGCACGGATCTGGCCATCACCATAGACAATAAATTTTTTGGTAGTTAACTCTTTCAGGCCCATGGGGCCATAAGCATGCAGCTTGGTGGTGGAAATACCTATCTCAACACCTAGGCCAAACTCACCACCATCACTGAAACGGGTGGAGGCATTAACCATGACAGCAGAGGCATCGACCTGACGTAAGAAACGCTGGGCATGACTATAATTTTCTGTGACAATCACCTCGGTATGGTTAGAGCCATAGTCAATAATATGGGCCATGGCCTCGTCCATATCTGCCACCACCTTAACGGCTAAAATCAGCTCCAAAAATTCCATGGGCCAATCATCAGCAGTGGCCGCGATGGCCTCAGGCACCAACGCACACGTTGCCTCACAGCCCCGAATTTCTACGTCAGCAGCCAACAATTCCTTAGCCACCAGTGGTATGAATGTGGCGGCACAATCTTCATGCACCAGCAATGTCTCTAAGGCATTGCAGACACCAGGACGTTGCACCTTGCCATTCATAACGATACCCACTCCCATCTCTGCCTTAGCAGACGCATCAACAAAGACATGGCAGACGCCCTTATAATGTTTGAGCACCGGGATACGCGAATTTTCGGCCACAAAACGAATAAGACCTTCGCCACCACGGGGTATAATAAGATCAATCTGCTCTTCAAGCTGTAACATAAGAGTCACAGCCTCACGATCCGTAGTGGGAATAACCTGAATGGCAGCCGGATTCACCTGCTCTGTAGCCAAAACGTCCTGTAGTACCTTGGCCAAGGCCATATTGGAATGAATCGCCTCTGACCCACCACGTAGCACAATAGCATTACCAGCCTTCAGACAAAGGGCAGCAGCATCCACCGTGACATTGGGGCGTGACTCATAAATCATGCCGATAACACCTAGGGGGATGCGCATGCGTCCCACCTCAATACCGCTGGGCCGCTTGACCATATCGCTGATTTCACCCACAGGATCAGGCAGGGCAATAACCTCTCCCAAGCCTTTAATCATGGAGGCCATGGTGATATCAGAAAGCTCTAACCGATCAAGCATAGCTGCAGAAAGTCCCTTTGCACGGCCAGCCTCCAGATCTTTAGCATTCTCGGCCTGAATAAAGGCCTTCTCACTCTCCAAGGCTGCAGCCATACCGAGCAAAACACGATTCTTCTGACTGGTGGTCAAATTTGCAACATCATGCCCGGCCTTTCTGGCCGCAACGGCTAAATCTTTTATTATCTGCTCCATAATATCCCCATAGAAGTTAAAGAAGTAAAGAATGTATAGAAGGCAAAATCCGACCTTCTCTATTTCTTTCCCTTCTTTACTTCTTTACTTCTTTA
>JAOZSN010000027.1:0-19528 GCA_029939635.1 Deltaproteobacteria bacterium | reverse complement strand
AGGCAAAATCCGACCTTCTCTATTTCTTTCCCTTCTTTACTTCTTTACTTCTTTAACTTCTGTTTTTCAAAACTTTACCAAATCATTACGATGGATAATCTCGTCACTATTTTTATAGCCGAGAATATCCTTAATCTCTGAAGTCTGCCTGCCACAAAGTTTAGCAATCTCCGAAGATTTATAATTAACTAAACCGGCCGCCACCTTTTCACCGCGACGATTGAGACATCGTACCGCGTCCCCCTTGCTAAAATCCCCACTCACCTCGACAATACCAGCAGGTAAAAGACTGGAACCCTTACGCTGTACAGCCCGGCAGGCACCATCATCTAAAACCAGGGCACCCTGTGGTCGCAAGGTATAAGCAATCCAATGCTTACGGGAATGAAGCTTTTCTTTCTCCTCATTGGGCAGAAAAAAGGTGCCGACTAATTTACCGGCAAAGAGCTGTTGAATTACCTCGGATCGCCGTCCAGGGCCAATAAAGGAATGGCCACCTCGGGCTGCAACCATGCGAGCTGCCATTATTTTGCTGCGCATACCACCAGTACCCAGGCTGGAACCAGAATGACCAGCCATCTTACAGACATCATCGGTTACCGCCTCCACCGTATGCACTGGCTGGGCTAAAGGATCAGTTACCGGATTGGCAGTATAGAGGGAATCAACATCAGTGAGGCAGATAAAAATATCCGCCCCTATTATATTGGTAATCAAGGCACCTAAGGTGTCATTATCACCAAAGCGTAACTCCTCCACCGACACCGTGTCGTTCTCATTGACAATAGGAATCACACCCCAGTCAAGGAGAGAGTTGATGGTATTCTGAATATTAAGATAGCGATCCCGTTGAGCCAAGTCGCCGTGGGTCAATAAGACCTGGGCTGTGCGCAGATTTTTCAAGGCAAACTTCTTCTCATATTGTCGAATCAAACCAGCCTGCCCCACGGCCGCAGCCGCCTGTTTCTCACGCAAGGATAGGGTGGGTTGCCAAAGGGAAAGCTTACTACGCCCAACAGCCACAGCACCGGAACTGACCAGAATAACTTCACAGCCAATACTACGTAAAAAGGCAATCTCAGAAACCAGCTGAGAAATCACCCGGTGATTCAGACCGTCTTCCGTGGTCAAGACAGCACTGCCCACCTTGACGACAACCTTTTTCACCTCTTGTAAATGAGCAAGACGCAGATGGGCTGCCTCAATATCTGTAACCGGCGTCATTTCGTCTCGCCCTGCTCAAAAAGCTGCTCTACCAGCCACTCTTTTAAAGCAGGCAGGCCGGTGCCTATTTCAGCAGATATTGGCAGACATATATCCACCAATGGGGCAAAACGCTCTTGCAGGGCAGCAACCTCATCCTCAGCCAACAAATCAATCTTGTTAAGGAGCAACAGGCGGGTACGATCAGCCAACTCATCATTAAACTGGGCAAGTTCATTAGCCAGCATATGAAATTGTTCAACAGGATCGGTCTCCAAACTGGAGGCATCAATGACATGGAGAAGAATGGAGGTACGCTCGACATGGCGCAGGAATTTATGACCCAGACCTACACCCTCATGGGCACCCTCAATGATACCGGGGATATCTGCCATGATACAGGAATCACCATAGTCGAAATTAACAATACCGAGTTGAGGTTCCAGGGTTGTAAATGGATAGGGCGCCACCTTAGGATTGGCAGCGGAAAGTTGAGACAGGAGGGTGGATTTACCGGCATTGGGCAGGCCAATGAGACCAACATCAGCCAGCAGCTTCAACTCAATACGTAGCCATCCCTCATCACCAGGCCGTCCGGCATCAGCCATGCGAGGGGCTCGGTTAGTGGCACTGGCAAAATGGACATTCCCTCGCCCACCAATACCACCTTGGGCAGCCAGATACTGCTGACCATCATCCACCAGATCGGCTAACACCTCACCAGTATCAACATCCTTAATGAGGGAACCACAGGGCACAAGAACAGTATAGTCTGCCCCCTTTCTGCCATGCATTTTCTTACCCTTGCCATGGGCACCACGCTTGGCCATAAAATGGGAACGAAATTTAAAATCGAGAAGGGATTGCAGGCGAGAACTCGCCTCAATATAAACAGAACCACCCCGACCACCATCACCACCATCAGGGCCACCGCGGGGGACATGCATTTCCCGACGAAAACTCACACAGCCCCGACCACCGTCACCGGCCTTGACAAAGAACTTTGCTTCATCAACAAATGCCATGGGCTCTGCCTTGAGAAATCGTTCGGAATACAAACAGAAAATGCCGAAAGAAAAAACAGCTTCTCTCGGCACAAAAACAGCGAATCTCTGCCATCCACAGGAAAGACAGAGATACTATAAAATAGTCTACGCTGCGTCTACGGGATACACACTGACGCGTTTACGTCCGCGACCAAAGGCTTCATAGGTAACCACACCGTCAACCTTGGAAAACAACGTAAAGTCCCGTCCCAAACCAACATTCTGGCCAGGATGAATCTTTGTGCCAAGCTGACGAACCAGGATATTACCAGCTCTAACAATTTGACCACCAAAACGCTTGACGCCACGACGTTGGGAATTACTGTCGCGACCATTCTTCGAGCTACCGCCCGCTTTCTTATGAGCCATGATGCACTCCTTATCTAAAAAAGTTCATCAGCACCTCATCCTTGCCCGTTGCGGCCTTCTCGCATAGAAAACTATGCGAGAAGGCCGCAACGAACAAATCTAAGGCACTGCTAAACGTTTTTCTTGAGATTTTAAATAACTTTTTATGCTGAAATTCCTTGAATTTCTAGGGCTGTGTAGAGCTGACGATGGCCTTGCTTCATTTTGTAGCCTTTACGCCGCTTCTTTTTAAAAACGATAATTTTCTTGCCCTTACCCTGTTCTATAATTTTGGCAGTGATCTTAGCACCTTCAACTACAGGTTGACCAACCTTAATAGCCTCGCCATCAGCCACCATCAAGACATCATCAAGCTCCACAGAATCACCAACCTCACCGTTCAACTTCTCAACGCGAAGGCGATCTCCCTCTGCAACTTGATATTGTTTACCACCGGTACGAATAATTGCGTACATAACGTCCTCCAACAGCGCCCCTGAAAAACCGCTATAACGGCAACCAAGAACATCTGAGTTTACTATAAATTATCACGCCCACATGTGGCGTGGCAAAAATCTCATTTTACCATGCAGCTGGCACGGAAACAGAGATAGATACCATATTTATCCTATTTGTCAACAGGGTATTATGAACCTGGAATATAATTACTATCCTCTCCTTCCTCCGTAACCCATTCCACCCACGTCGCCAAAACCATAAGACCACTAGACTACCAAGCCGTGTAAACGCCCCAGGCACACATAGAGCGAATAAAGGACAGGGAACGGGAAAAACAGCCTCCTCTATTTTAACTGGAATTTCCAGAAGTAATCCCCTATCCTTTTTCATATCCTTATTAATTGATACATAAGACGTAACGATTCAGCGCGGGTAAGAAATCACCTCAAGCTCTGAACCGTTACCTTAAGACAGTATACACCGTGGAATATCCCATGCGCCTCACCTGCATCCTTGTCGCCCTCCTCCTTTTCAGCGCTGCCCCAAGCCTGGCCGCCATTCCCAGCCTTGAACAAGGACAACAGCTATTCAATCAACGTCGGTACAGCCCAGCCCTCAGCTCTCTGCTCATTGCTTTTGAAGCTGAACCAGCAAACCCGGAGGTAAATTTTCTCCTAGGACGAACCTATTTTGAACTGGGCAATTTTGAAGCGGCAGTCATGGCCTTTGAACGCGTTCTTTTTGTGGAACCTAATTCTTCCAGGGTTAAACTAGAAATGGCCCGAGCCTTTATGGCCCTCAATTCCAACGAATTTGCCCGCCAATACTTCCAGGAGGTATTAGCAACCAACCCGCCTGAGGCAGTGTGGAGTAATATTCAAAACTTTCTGGCCGGCATAAAAGAATCGGAAAAGCATCACTTCTTCACCGGCACCCTCAGCTACGGCCTTGACGTAGACGACAACCCACGTACCGCACCGGTGGATGACCTTATCAGTCTGGGTTCATTTGAATTCCAACTCCAGGGCAACGGCGCTACACCAGCCAGTGACTATGCCCACAGCCTCACTGCCACTGCCAACCATATTTACCGCCGCCAGGGAAACGGTTTCTTCTGGAAGACCAGCGCCCTTACCTATAACTCATTTTACGACAACCAGAGCGATCTTAATGTCAATTATTTGGAGATAAGTAGCGGCCCAGCCTGGAAAAAAGGCCTGCATCTCTGGCAAAACAACCTACTATACACCCTCATCCGACTGAACCAGGCCCAATATCGAGATGGCTGGGGCCTGCAGTCTACCCTGACCAGCCAAATTATGGCGAAACTATTCATCACTTCTCTGCTCCGCTTTGAGGATAGAACTAACCAAAGATATGACTACCGCAGCGGCCAGAATTACAAAGCAACCATCAACCCTGTATTCATCCTCCCCTATGTGGGCCGCCTGAGTCTGGGAGTGACCTATGAATATGATGACACCAAGCAAAAAACGTTCAGTTATAACCGTCTCTGGTATCAGGCTCGCATTGATCATCAATTTCCTTTTCGCCTGGCATTTTATGCAAATTATGACCGTAAGGATTCTGAGTATAAAGAGACGGATGCCATGTTCCAGGTAAAAAAAGATGATACGGTGGAAGAATTTGGCCTAGGGCTGTCACGCCCCCTCTGGCAGAGTGAAACCCAGAGTCAAAACCTCATACTGGCCCTTAGTTACCGCCACACGGACGCTACATCAAATATCGATTTATACACCTACAGAAAGAACGTCGGCAGCATATCCCTGACCTATGGATTCTAAGACTGAAGGTACCCACCATGACAGCTAAAGATGTACTATCACTCTCGATCCTCTGCTTGATCCTCTTCCTTTCCCTGCCAGCCAAAGCAGCAGTGGAAACTGCCGCCAAGGTTGTGGCCCTGCGCGGCCAAGTTACGGCGACCTCAGCGGAGGGCATCAGCCGCAGGCTGAAAATAAAAGCCCCCATCTATACAACAGATAAAATTACTACGGCCAAACGTGGTCGCCTGCAAATCATCTTTACTGACAACACCATTATTAGCCTGGGCCAAAATACAACCATGGTCATCAAGGAATATCTTTGGCCACCCAGCCATGATGACGGAGCTCTGCATACCGAGATCAAGGAGGGTATCTTCCGTATCATGGGGGGAGCCATCACCAGGGTAGCGCCACAAAAATTCACCACCCAAACACCAGCCGCCACCATTGGTATCCGCGGCTCCATGTATACAGGTCGAGTAGATGGCAATTCCCTGTCCGTGGTTTTTCAAGGGGGCAAGGGTATTGTGGTGAGTAATAGCTTTGGCCAGGTGGAAATAGCTGCTCCCGGTCATGGCAGCCACATCCAACGCGGCTCCCCACCGCCACCACCCCAGCCTTTTAGCGCAGCAGAGCTGGCCACCTTTGAACAAGATATGGACCAGCCCCCACCGCCCCCACCGCCAGCAGAAGAAGAACCACCCCTTATTGAACTCCCCCCGCCCTCGGAAACAGTAGGGCCAGAGACAGCTGAGGCTGAGACACCTCCTGGTGATGGTATCAGCCTTTTCCAGGGAACCATTAACGGCACCTCCACCGACATAAACAGCGGCGGTGAAAAACCCATCAATGACACCATGACCATCATGGCCAACTGGCATAGCAAAAAGATTATTGGTATTGCCGACAAGAGTGACGCCCCGGAAGAAGAGGGTACCCCTGTTTTCTTTTTCGGCACAATCAATGAAAATCTGGTCACCGATGTCCAAATATTTGGTAGTGGCGGTGGCCCAAGCAACCAGATAACCGCTACGTCCGGGAACGGCACGGGCGAATTCTTTGGCACTTCATTTACCACCTTTGCCATGACTGGCAGCGGTGGGAGCTACGAGATGGCACCAAGCAGCACCCAAGACCGAGTCGAAAGCTGGCAGGTTGCCGGTACCGGCCTGGCTGAAACAGATATGCTATCCCCAAGTGCCAGCCGTGGCAGTGCTGCCTGGCAAGGCTTTGTGGTTGGTCTGGCAGAAAATGTGGAAAATATTGATGATGGCAGCCGCAAACTTTTCTACAACACCACCAGCAACCCCTTTCTGCTCAATATTAACCGTGACCTGGGCACCATAAGCGGTAATATCATCACCGATAGTGGCGACACAAACCCAGCTAGCAGTGGTCTGGCCGTTGGCGGGATAGCTGGCTCAGCCTATATTGACGACCGTTTCTTCGTTGCCATACTTGATAGCGGTAGCCTCAAAGAACACGGCAATTTCCTCATCACCGCCAAGAAAGAAGATCAAATGGCCACCTATGCGACCTGGGGCTATTGGGAAATGGCGTACACAGAAAGCACTAGCCAATTCCACAGTCATGTGCCGGGATCCATGTGGATTGCAGGCCAACCCACCGATAATATGGTAGAACTTACCCTTCCGGCAAACCAACTTAGCGCTAGCTACTCGGGCCAGGTGATAGCCGATCGTATCGACACCTCAGTAGCGGCAGGGATCCCCCAGGTTACCCACCATAATGGTACTTTAGAAATGAGCGTTAATTTTGCCGAGTATACCAACACAGACTCTATCCAAGGCTCCATCAATATTAACTCTCAAAATTTTGCCATCCATGCCCAGGGGTTAGCAACCACGAACCCAAGTTTTTCAGGAAACCTTGATGGCTACTCGCCTGGAGTAATTAACGGTAATTTCTATGGCCATGATGCCGCCTCAACAGGAGGAAACTTCCAGGCCCATGAAAACATATCAACCACCTATCAAGGTATATTTGGCGGCAATAGATGAGAGTAAAAAAACTACTACTGCCCTCGCCCTTTAAGGTAGGCTGCCTGGTGGTTATCTGCTCAGTGGTTCTCTTTTTTTCCTTTGGTGGCGTTAAACCACGTCTGCTTCAGAGCTTTGATAACCGCTGTACCGATGCTCTCTTTCATATCCGCGGCCCTCAGCCCACCAGCTCCACAGTGGTTATTGTCGACATTGATAATGACAGCCTGGCCAGATATGGCCAATGGCCCTGGTCACGGCATATCCTGGCCCAGCTCATGGAGATTATTAACCGCCAAAAACCACGGGCCATCATGTTTGACTTTGTCTTTCCCGAGCCAGACAGAACCTCACCCAGCCAGTTTCTGGCTGGCCTGCCTGCTGACGTAGTTACTCAGATACCAGCCGCCACCAGGAAACAACTTCAAGAGGATGACCGCTTCAACCATGACTTGGCTCTAGGACAGGTTCTGGCCAACTCGCCATCAGTATTAGGCTACGCCCTGACCATGGATACAGGCCTTGCCTTAGGAGAAGACCCCTTCCCTTCTATCACCATTAAATTTTCGCCAACCCAGGCCGCCTCAGGACAGATCAATCTCCTGCACGCCACAAACGGGGTAACCAATATTGCTGATATTGCCCAGGCAGAAAGTGAAGGATTTTTCAATGTCTACCCTGGCTTATCAGGAACCATCCGCAAAGTCCCCCTCTTTATGGAATATAATGGCCTGCCATATCCCTCTCTGGCCCTTGAAGGATTCCGCATTGGCAATGATCTGACCACAGCCACTATTCACCTTACCACCACCTCCCATGGCATAAAAAGGGACATCCTTGGGGTACAATTAGGCACCACCTTTCTACCAACAGATGAGCAAGGCCAACTCACTGTTAATTTTCGCGGCCCGTCTGAGTCCTTTCCCTACATCTCTGCAGCCGATATCCTCAGTAGCAAAAATCTAGCCAAACTCAAAGGGCGCTATATCCTCATTGGCTCATCGGCCGCAGGGCTTCTGGATCTGCGAGCCACTCCTTTCAGTAACGTTATGGCCGGGGTAGAAATCCACGCTAATCTTATCGACAACATGGTAGCAGGCGACCCCATGACCTACGACACCTATTCGGAGATCGGCCTGACCTACTGCACCATCATCATCGGTGGCCTGGCACTGGCCGCCCTCCTTGCTTATTCCACTCCCATAGCTGGGGCATTAGGAGGTGTGCTACTCATCCTTATCTCCATAGCCAGTGCCTACCTACTCTTCATGGAAAATCGTATCGTTGGCATCACCTATCCCCTCTTTTCCACCATGACCGTTTTCTTCATTGTCACCCTGTTCAATTATTTTTTCACGGGTCGTGACAAGCGGTTTTTAAATGATGCCTTTAAACGCTATGTCTCTCCGGCAGTGGTCAAGGAGATGGTCAATAATCCTAAACGCCTTTCGCTAAGCGGAGAGACAAAGAGTTTAACTATTTTTTTTAGTGATATCAGGGATTTCACATCAATATCAGAGGAACTCTCTCCCAAGAAACTCAGCCAGCTAATGAATGAATATCTCACCGCTATGACCGAAATAATCATGCAAAATGGCGGCACGGTGGATAAATTTATTGGTGATGCCATCATGGCCATCTGGGGAGCCCCCCTGGATATCCCCCAGCAGGAGTTACTGGCTGTACGGACCAGCCTGCTCTCCCTGGAAGTACTGGAAAAACAGCAACCCACCTGGCAAAAAAAAGGCTATCCACACATTGACATAGGTATTGGCCTTAACAGTGGCCCGGTTCGGGTGGGGAATTTTGGCAGTGAAAGACGCTTTAACTACACAGTACTAGGAGATAACGTAAACTTAGCTGCCCGTCTGGAAGGACTAAACAAAACCTATGGCAGTCGTATCCTCATCAGTGAATATACCAAGAGGGCGGTGGAGAAAGAAATATTCTGCCGCTATATTGATCGAGTACGAGTAAAGGGCAAGGAAGAACCGGTACGTATATACGAACCTCTCTGTGAACAAGGGGATAACGAGAAACGACAGGAAGAAATAACCCTCTACAACCGGGCCATGTATTATTATCAGGCTAAAAAATTCGGCGAGGCCCATAGTCATTTCCAACAACTCGCTTCAAGCCACCCCCACCGCCTGTACTCTCTCTACCAACAACGCTCCCATCATTTCATGGTCACACCGCCGGAAAATGACTGGGATGGGGTATACACCCATACCTCAAAATAGTATTAAAGAGGGATCCCCTTTGTATTATTTCAAGGCACCCTCGACAAATCCCCATGCTGGACAAATTGCTGCCAGAGAGAGGTAAAGACAGGATAGGTATGCCCTCCTGATATGGTAAAAAGATGATCTGGGCTGATAATTTCAGTCAAGAGATCATGGCCAAGGCCGTAGCGATCATCCTGGCCATAGGCCAAGTACAGGGGCGGCAGGTCTGGCTTATCTTTGTAGCCCTGTAACCAGTCCCACAAGAGACACTGCCAATCATTGTCATCATAGATGCCGGCCTGCCAGTGTCGTATGCCTCCTGCGGCTTCGATTTTCTCAACAAAGGCGTCATAGCCCACAAAAGGCGCAATAAGAAGAACGCCACTGATATCGGCAGGATACTCCTTTGTATAGAAAAGAGCACCAAGACCTCCCATGGAGACACCTACCAACCAAATCTGCTCATACCCTCTGGCTTGGGCCGGTGCAATAATATCCTCTTTAAGACGTTTGACAAGGCTGCGATTACGATAATAGCCAAAATGGGCATCCGGCACCACCATGTCATAGGATAACCCTGCCTGGCGTATGGTGGCAACAAATCCCTGCTCAGCAAAATCTATAGGGCTACCACCCCGACCACGTAGAAAGACGATGAGATGATGGGCTTGCCTTTCCTCTTCATAGACCAAGGTATCAAAGGGTACTGTTGTTTTTTGCGTACAGCCTGTCCCCAGCAACAATAAAATCAAGACAAGGCCATAGCTTCTCATGAACATCCTCCTTGGAGCCTTTACAAATAACAAAAATAGCTATTTCCTTAGCGGCTTGAACTCAAATACCTGGCCGCCCACTGCTGCCTCCACCATGAGGCCTCCATGCACATGGACAAGAACAGCCATACCTTTTACATAGGTGGCGGCAAATTGCTTTGTGGTGGAAGGGCCAGCACTGGCAGAGGCACTATTCCCTCCTGTGCCTGCCTGGGCTTGTACCCCAGCTGTAACGGCCACAGCAGATACCTTTGACTCAAACTCAAAAGCACCATTGGTAAATTCATCATAAGCCCGCTTATCCTGCAAAAAGATAATTTCACTAAAAGCCTGCCCACCAACCTGCATACCGAGGGAGAAGTTAGCCTGGGATACGCTACCAGTAACCTGCCCACCCTGATACATCCGCCCTTCACCAAAGGCACCACCAATAAGAAATGCCCCCTTACCCATGACAGGAAAGACAGCATACGCATAGGCCGAATCAAAAAAAGGCTTTGCCTGTGGCGCTTTTTTATACAGATTAATGGCACGGGAATAGGAGTCGGCAGCATGCCCAGCTGCACACGAAAATAGCAGCCCTATACAAATCGTTACTGCATACACATTTTTTTTCATAACGTATCTCCACGATTACCAGATGGAAGTACCAAGAGCAGCCCAGTCGCTGAACAGATACTTTTCCTGGGGTATACATACGGTTTTAAATTTTAAATGGACAGATTCATGCACCACCAGCAACAGACAACAGCCTGTAATAACAACAATGTCGCCCTGACATCGCCCTCAGCACACCCTGACATGGGGTGATACCAGCTTTCTTTCTCCCTGTCCCTCCCCTATTTTTAAACCATGGCAAGAAATAAATTGGCGGGCTCGAGACTCTTATAGACAGCCCCCCTTTCCCAACATCCATTATGGTAAGGAGAAAACACCATGAAAAAGACTATCACTACCCTCATCGCCATCGTTGCCCTCAGCTTCAGCAGCAGCACCGTATTTGCCGCTAGCACTAAATGCACGGTCAGTAGTGTAGACAAGGGCACCATTATCCTTGACTGCGGCAGTAAATCCAGCAAATTTTCTGTTGGCCAAGATGTAAAAATAAAAAGCGCCAAGAAAAAAGCTATTGAAGGGTGTTAAAGGCAGTTGTCAGTTGTCAGTTGTCAGTTGTCAGTTGTCAGTTTAGGGTGAGGTGCTCTTTGCCGCAACTGGTAACTGGTAACTGGTAACAATTTTACTCTCCACTCTCCCAGACAATCTCATATTTTTCCATATGGAGATCCTTCACCGGGATAATGGTCAGGGTTTTCCCCAGTTCATCTTCCAGATTATGAATGGTCACCGCCTCTTCTTTAAGCATCATTCCCGCCACCTTGGGGTGTACCTTGATGGTAACACTAGGCCCTGATATCTTACGGGCTCCCAGGGATATTTTCCGAAAGATATCATACGAGGTAGTACGGGTGGATTTAATCATACCCACCCCGTTACAGTAGGGACAGGGATCACACATCATATGGGACAGGTCTTCCCGGTTACGTTTACGGGTCATCTGCACCAACCCGAACTCAGAAACCTTGAGAATATTAATGCGGCTCTTATCCTTTTTAACCGCCTCAGACAGCACCCGGAACACCTCTTCACGATGGGCTAACTCCTCCATGTCAATAAAATCAACGATGATTATACCACCGATATTGCGTAAACGCAGTTGGTAGGCAATTTCACGCACCGCCTCCATATTGGTCTTAAAAATCGTCTCTTCAAGGTCATTCTTACCCACATAACGACCAGTATTAACATCAACAACCGTGAGGGCCTCTGTATCCTCAATAATTATGTAGCCCCCGCACCGCAACCAAATTTTCTTGTCCAGGGCACGACTCACATCCATCTCCACGCCATAGGCATCAAAAATTGGCGTGGCCTGATCGTAGGAAAATACTTTGTTGATCAAGTGGGGAGCAAAGGTCTCTATAAACTTGAGCACCCTCTTATAGGTCTTGGGCTCATCTACCACCACCCGATCTACCTCAGGGGAAAAGATATCGCGCACCACCCGCAGGATAATATCAAGATCTTCGTAGACCAGGCTCATGGGCTTGGTCTTTTCGGCCATGTCCTTCACCTCCCGCCACAGGTGGAGAAGAAACTCCATATCCGCCTCAAGATCTCCACGACAGGCAGATTCAGCCACAGTACGAACGATAAAACCAGTACCAGCCGGACGTAACTCCTCGATATCGGTGCGTAGCTGTTGACGTACCGCCTCGTCATCAATCTTGCGAGAGATACCGATATGATCCGTCATGGGCATGAAGACCAGATTACGGCATGGCAGGGTTATATGGCAGGTGAGCCGAGCCCCCTTGGTGCCAATGGGCTCCTTGCAGATCTGCACCAATATCTCCTGTCCCTCAGTGAGCAGATCCTCAATGGATTTACCCGGCGTACGTACGGCCAGGGATTCCGGCGGTTCATTTTCACAGCAACTGGCTCCCTCATTGCAACTCAGCATTCTTCGTTCAAAGATATCCGGCGATATGTTGACATCATCCACATAAAGAAAACCTGTGCGTTCAAGACCAATATCAACAAAGGCAGCCTGCATACCAGGCAAAACCCGTACCACCTTGCCAAGATAAATATTACCAACCAGCCCTTTTTCAGTGGGACGTTCCAGGTAAAACTCTACTAAATTGCCATGTTCCACCAGAGCAATGCGGACTTCAAAGGAGGCGGCGTTTATGATTAGATCTGTTGCCATATTTTTTAATTAACTCACGTTTTAACTTTGTAATAGTTCGCTACTATCTTGATATTAGGGGGGAACTCTAGTCTGTCTCACTGACAGCGGTCTTCACCACTCGCGCCGCCAATACCTGCTCAGTATCCAAGGCAAAAATGGCGCTGATAATCTCCATGGGTTTGAGGCCGGCCTTGCTCACCTCAGTGATAAGATCTAACTCCAGCTGGTCATCAGCCACCTTCTCCAAGCGTGGCACCAACAGGCAGGCATCCACCTGGCGATTTTTCTTTTTACGAATAACAGCCACGGGGAAGCTCTCTGCCCCATTAAAAGAGGCCAGCGCCACCTCATCCACAACTAGGGGCAAGGTGATACGATACGTGCTGAGAATACGGGCAGGAATCTTCTTATCCGCCATAGGAGAGATGGCATTAATTGCCATGCCTTCTGGCAAGGTATCGTTGATGGCCTTTGTAAATTTTTCAGCATTAATGATTGCAGTACAATCCACCAGTAAATACTCACAGCGACTCTCAGTACCCAAGGGCAGGGCTGGCGAAAAAGAGACCTTAGGTGAGGGGTTAAAGCCCTTGGAATAATGAAGAGGCAGACCAACCCGGTTAAAGGCCCTAAAAAATAGTTGCAGCAACTCCAAATGTCCAAGCAACCTGGAACGCCCCAGCCGAGAATAATCAAAGCGATAGCGATGATGTACCTCGCTTTGTGAACTCGGGGCCGCTGATGATGATGGCCAGTTAGGTTTAGCATCGGTGAAGGTACGGGGATAGATGCTCTTAAAATCACAAAGCCCACATTTCTGACAGCCATGCAGTCGGCAATCTGGAGTATATGCCTCCACCAAGGCTTGCTCATACTCATCCTGCAAAAATTCTCGACTGACACCACAATCAAGATGATCCCAAGGCAGAGGGACATCCATGGCACGTGGCTGCAGGTATCCTTCAAGGTCAATACCCAGGGCAGAAGCGGCCTCCTGCCAGGTGGCGAGCTGAAAATGCTCGTTCCAGGCATCAAAACGTGCTCCCCGCTGCCACGCCTCTTCCACGAGGAATGACAGGCGTCGATCACCTCGGGAAAAAACACCCTCCAGAAAACTCATACGTGGATTACCCCAGCGCAAGCGCAGACCCTTGCTGCGCAGAGCCTCCTTCAAAAAATCAATACGCTCATAGCCCTCATCCATGGATAGCTGACCATGCCACTGAAAGGGTGTATGGGGCTTAGGCACAAAGGTGGCGGCACTTACGGTAATAGAGCGGCCGGGGCCATGGCCCGTTTTCATGGCCTTGGCTGTCAACTCAGCAATGGCCAAAACGTCCTCCTGGCTTTCGGTAGGCAGACCAAACATATAATAAAATTTGAGCAGCTTCCAGCCTAGCTCAAAGGCCGAGGCACAGGTGGCCAGCAAATCTTCCTCAGTAATGCCCTTATTAATTACGCGCCGCAAGCGATCTGTTCCCGCCTCTGGGGCCACAGTAAAACCGCTCTTCCGCACCCGTTTGATCTGTTCCATAATCTCCGGAGTCAAGGTCCCCACCCGCATGGAGGGCAAGGAAACAGAGACCTTGCGCTGCACAAAGCTATCCATGAGCTTGACCAACAACGGTGAAATACAGGAATAATCACCGGTAGAGAGTGACAACAGGGCCATCTCTTCAAAACCAGTGGCGCGAATACCCTCCTCAGCCATGGTATAAAGCTGCTCAGGACTCCGTTCCCGTACCGGCCGATATATAATCCCCGCCTGGCAGAAACGGCAGCCACGGGTACAGCCACGTGCCACTTCTAAGCCAAGCCGATCATGGACGATTTTGGTAAGGGGCACCAAGGGAGCCGCTGTGGTAACGTGCGTCAAATCAGCTAAAACTCGACGCCGCACCGTGGCAGAGGAGTGGCATTCCACACCACTAAAAACACCATCATCGTCATAACTCGGGGTAAAAAAAGACGGGACATAGACACCTTCAATGGCTGCTAATCCCTCTAACACCTGTTGGCGTGACCACTGCTCCTGCCCGGCTTGAATGAGCACAGCACTGATATCAAGAACCGCTTCCTCGCCATCTCCGAGAAGCAGAGCATCAAAAAAATCAGCCAGGGGCTCAGGATTAAAGGCCCCAGGGCCACCACCAATAACGATAGGGTGCTCCTCTGAGCGCTGGGCAGCACGAAATGGTATGCCAGCCAGATCCAACATGGTGAGAATATTAGTGGCACAGAGCTCATATGGTAAGGTAATACCCAGCACATCAAAATCAGCAACAGCATGACGCGACTCCAGGCTGAACAAGGGTGTTCCTGTAATACGCAACACCTCCTCCAGATCCGTATCCGGGGCATAGACCCGTTCTGCCAGCAACTCAGGGCGATCATTAATAATGTGGTAGAGAATCTGCAAGCCATGGTGTGACATGCCTATCTCATACATATCAGGGAAGGCCAAGACAAAACGCAGCTTAACATCAAGCCACGGCTTACAACGAACATTGACCTCATTACCACAATAGCGGCTGGGTTTACGGACTTGAGTGAGGAAGGGTTCTGGATTAACTATGGGATTTTGCATGGAAAATTTCAAAGAAAAAGGGTGTAGAATATACCAAAAAGGAAGGATAGATTAGCCATTCTTCACTGCACATCCTTCAGTTGCCACACGACACGGTTCAATCAACAGCTATGCGGCTAAAAGAGGGTGGGGCCGGGTTGACAAAGTCTTGGGTCTTCAAAGTAACATTGGGGCGAAAATCAGTAAGGGATATTTCCAGGGTCGAGTTGAGCCGTAAGGAGGTAATGGTAATTTTACCCGGCACAGGACACTCCCCAGCACCATACTTATCATACAAAATATTAAGAATGCGCTCATCATCACCATTCATAACAATATGGCGAAGAATAACCCCCTGTTCAGGAGAAAAGAGCAGCAGGGCCTTGCGCTTATTATCATACAACAACTCCACCCAGATACCGTCACCCTCACTATCTCGACTGAGCTGAATGAGTTGCACTGGCCCGGGTTGCAGGCGACCGATAAGCCAATAATAGCTGAAGGCCGGGACAAAGCCTTCCGGAGCATAGTCGGCAAAGGTATTGCCATCCACATCACCGTCATATACGGTAGAATTCATCACATTGACATAGCGAAACTTCTGTCCGCTACTGGTCAACACCCCTACTGGTTGCCCGAGAGGATTCAACGCAACAAATTTAACAAAGGAAGGACTTAAGGCCTGCAGGTAGCCCTTTAACTGGCCAGAAAAAAGCAAAGAGGAGAGATACACCTGGGCGGTGGCATCAAGACAGCAATGACAATGCTGTTGCTTGACCACCATATCCTTAAAGCGACTACGTAGCTCCTTTTCCTCCTCGCCACTGATAAATTGCCGATCAGGCAACGAGGCACAGCCACTAAACAGCAGGGCCAGGGTCACAAGCAAACAAAATTTCGCCAGTCCTGGTAAGCTCTCACGGAGAGGGATGTGCATGACGGGCCTCCTCCAATTTCTTACGGACCTTGGCTCGTTTTTTGGCATTCTTAAAAAGGGAAACAGCCCGTTCATAGGCCTCTACAGCCTTCTTTGTCGCGCCAGTTTTAACATAGGCATCGCCAAGATGCTCGTTGATGGTAGGATCATCAGGCTGCATGGAGACTGCCTCAAAAAGCTCAATGGCAGCACGCTCATAATTTCCCATCTTATAATAGACCCAGCCTAACGAATCACGAACAAAACCATCATCAGGGCGGGCCTTCACGGAACGGCTGACATAATCTAAGGCCTGATTAAGCTTAATACCCTGATCAGCCCAGGTGTAGCCGATATAGTTAAGGGCCAAGGCATCATCACCATCTATATCAAGAACCTTCTCCATATATATCATGGCATCATCAGGACGCCCAATCTTCTCCATATAAAGGCCATACTCAAAAAGAAGACGACTGCTGTCAGGGAAAATCTTGTGCCCCTCTGCAAAGATTGCCGCCCCTTTGTCTTTTTTACCTGATTTCAGATACAAATCAGCCAAAACAAAATAAAAGGTCTCCCGTCTCCGCTCAGCATCATCCACCACCTTCTGCAGGAAAGATATTCCTTTATCCAGCTGACCTCCATCCTGATAGAGACGCACGCTCATGAGAATAGCATCCTGGAACTCAGAGGAGTCAACAGGCACCTGCGCCAATACCTTACGGGCCGAGTCATCATCACCGATCTCATGGTAGGCCAAGGCCAGCAGGGGCCGGACAATTTCCACCCCTGGATAGGCTGCCACCATCTTAACAAAATGAGTAATGGCCGCAGTAAATCTGCGCTGTTCGAGAAGCACCCGACCAATGGCCAGATCCACCCGGTCAGGATGGAGGGAGTCGGCACGCATGATCTCCAACTGAGCCATAGCCTTATCATTCTTACCATTCACCAGATAAAGAGTTACCAGCCTACGGCGTATGGAAGCGGTAACCTCACCATTTTCCAATAAACGTTCATAAATATCCATGGCCCGCTCCACATCACCCATGGACTCAAAAAAGCTGGCAGCATCAAGGGCCTGAACCATGGACCAGTTGAGCTCCAACACCTTGTCATACATAGCCGCCGCCAACTCCTTTTCTTCCATGGCTCGGTATAGTTTAGCCAGCATAACAGCACCGGAGTAGGAATCAGGCTCCAACTCGACATACTCCTCAAGAACAATACGCGCCTCTTCAAGCTGTTCATGGCGAAAATGAAGATAACCCAGGGTGAGCAGGCTTTGGGCATCATCAGGATCTTCCTCAAGGGACTCTTTCAGCAGGGCAATAGCGCTCTCTGTCTTACCAAGATTCTCAAAGATACCAGCCATCTCAATACGTGTCTTATTAGAAACATCATGGCCTTGCACCATGGATTCCAGCATCACTGCGGCCTTCTCTTTTTTGCCCATGGCAATGAGGAGGTGAACCAATTGCCGACGCAAGAATTCTGAGTTTTCATCACAGACCAGCGCCTTGCTATAGGCCTCCTGGGCCTCAAGTAGATGACCCTCAAGCTCAGCAGTTCGACCCCAGCTATAATAAAAATAGGAACAGGCCGCATCTACTGGCTCTGGCACCATAGCCTTATCTTCCTGACGCACCGCAGATTGAGAGGACAGACAACCACCCAGTAAAAAAAGAAGTAGGATAAAGCAAAGGAGACGAAGGGGAGAGGGTTTAAAAAGAATCATAGGGTAGATATTTAGACTGAAGGCTGAAGTTTTTTTTAAAGGTAAATTTTATACTATCCTGATTCAGCCAACGGGTAAAGAGCATTTATTAGCAAGCCACACACAACGCTCATCCAGATCAATGACGAATCGAGGAAGAACATCAAAGGCCACCAGTTGCCGCTCATCACCGCAGAAACCAATTATCAGGCTATTAAGATGTTCAATATAGCCGACATTGAGGGCAGCCTTACCTTGCGCGGCAATAAGGGGGATACCGGGCTGCACCACAAGAAGGCGGCTAAAGAAAATTGCAGTGGCACTAAAACACCGGTGTATATAGCTTTCCAGAATCGTAGCATCCATAGAGGTCTTCCCCTGCACATCGGCCAAGGTATAGGCCAGCATATCCAAAGGAGTCCTGTCTGTGATAAAAAGTGCATCCTGCTGCTGCCAGATCTCCTCTGCAGCAGCCAAAACCTTGCCTTGAATCCACAACCGCTTGGCAAAGTCCATGGGCTCGGAAGGGCTGAGACCATGGGCAGCAAAAACGGCGCTGGTGGTAGTCTCCACCAACGTCACAGGATACACCTTGGCACATTGCACCGCCATGGTGGTTTTGCCAGTACGATGGGCCCCACAGAGCCCAATGCCCTTCATGCTCATAAAACTCTCCTATTGCGGACAATATCCCCAGCCATCTTACAGGCAGCCAGCAGACTAGCTGGGTCAGCACTGCCTTTACCGGCAATATCATAGGCCGTACCATGATCCACCGAGGTACGCACTATGGGCAGGCCCAAGGTGACATTAACACCATCGCTAAAATGGAGAAGCTTAAAGGGAATTAGTCCCTGATCATGATACATGCAGACAACGGCATCATAATCACCGGCCGCCGCCTTATGAAAGATGGTATCGGGCGGAAAAGGCCCTTTCACATCCAGCCCTCGATCTTGGGCCGCTTGCACTGCAGGACTGATGATATCATCCTCCTCGCTACCAAACATGGCTCCTTCACCGCCATGGGGATTAAGTCCAGCCACGGCCAGGCGCGGCGCAGCCAAGGCAAAATCATCATGCAAGGCCTGCCAGGTAATATCAAGCATCTCTCCCACACTCTCCTGGCTAACCAAGGAGGCAACCTGAGAGAGAGCAACATGAATGGTAACCAAAGTGACACGCAGGCTACTGCCTGCCATCATCATGGCAAAATGCGAGGCATGACATAACTCAGCCAGCATCTCGGTATGCCCTGGAAAAAAATAGCCACCATCATTCAAAGCCGTCTTGGTAATGGGACAGGTAACCATTGCAGCCAGATGCCCCTGCTGAATAATAGTAACAGCAGACTCGATCCACTGCCCCATAGCCTGGCCTGTCTCTGGGCTAGGTTGTCCCCACGCAAGGGAGGCTGCGGCCAGAGGTGGCAAGGGAGAAAAGATAGCAATACTCCCCTGCTCCACATCCTGACCCGGCTGCCAAGCCACAACAGGTGCCGGCAAACCCAGCTCAACACCCGTTCGCTCCAGCACACCAGCATCACCGATCACCACAAAATCATGCGGCCCGTCATGCTGAGCAAAGAACTTTAAGATCAATTCAGGGCCAATGCCCACTGGGCAGCCCATGGTAATGGCGATTGGAAGCATTTTTTAGGTGTTAGATGTTAGGTGTTAGAAAAAACGTATCATCAACCTACACGACAGCAGTGCGGTAGCCAACAAAAAATA
>JAOZSN010000026.1:4382-23296 GCA_029939635.1 Deltaproteobacteria bacterium | reverse complement strand
ATCTGTCATTGGCCTATTATCTGTTGGCTTTTTTTGGCCTGTACTGGATAGAGTTGACAATCCTTGCCATCATCCTCTTCATATCCAGCGCCATGCGGGGCAGTTTTCCTGTCCTGCTGTTGACCCTCTGTTATTATTTCATCTGTTCAGGTTTACCTGTGGTTCGGCAGGCAGCCAGCCAGAACATAATCTCTGGTTCCGGAACACTGTTGGATAACCTGCTCAAGGGTTTGACTGTTCTGTTCCCTGATTTTTCCACCCTTGATTTTAAGTCATTGGCCGTAACCGCAGACATAATTCCCCCGTGGCCTCATCTTGTCCTGCCTTTTGCCCTGTTGTCCCTCTACATTATAATTACTCTTTGGGCAGCCTGCTTAATCTATAAGCACAGGGATTTATAATGAAAACTCTGCGGATGGCCTTGCTGGCAGGATTAATTCTTATCTATGGCTGCCTGTTTAATATCCATGAAAAAAATTGGCAGGGCCAGACTGATGTCCTAAAGCCAGCCATGTCGGCAGCTTATTATCAAATTAGCGCTGGTTATCTCAGCCAGTTAGCAGCAGAAGCCCTCTTTATCCGTACCAGTGTCTTTCTTGGCGGTTTACGTCCTGGAATAGCGCCAGCCAGTTACGTAGATAGTTTGGGCCATAACTTTGAGGTTATTAGTGAGCTCTATCCCCGTTTCATTGATACGTATTTTTTCTGCCAGGGCTTTCTTCCCCATATCTCGCCAGAGTCTGCCACCAAGGCCAGTACAATTTTTAGCAATGGTATTGCTGCCTACCCCCAAGACAGTATCCTCCATTTCTTTTACGCCTCTAATTTTTTTCTGGCTTTGGATGAACCACTTAAGGCGGCTCAGGCCTATACAGAGGCAGCAAAATTGCCTGGTGCGCCGGAAATGTTTAGCCATCTTGCGGCCTTGCTATCTGCCCGAGGTGGAGATATCGCCGCAGGTCTCATTTCGTTGCGCGCAATGTTGGCCGTTGAGAAAGATGAGGCGGTTCGTTCACGTCTTCAGCAGGAAATAGCTATATTTGAACAGGCCGTTGCCGTAAACGAGGCCTTGGGTAAATATATTGCCTTGCATAATACTGCCCCTGCCTCACTTGCTGAACTTGTTCCCCAATTTATCAAAAATATTCCGGTAATTGAGGATTCATTTGTCCTTATCTACCACCCCCCTAATCTTCATCTGAAACGCCCACTTGCAGGATCTTAATTACATTAACCAGCAAAAGAAAAGGCCTTGCAGCATGCGCTGCAAGGCCTTTAATTATGGCTGGGAGACAGGGATTTGAACCCCGATAGGCAGAGTCAGAGTCTGCAGTCCTACCATTAGACGATCTCCCAATGAATTTGTGAGATGCTTTTAGCAATCCAGTGACAATTTGTCAAGATTGAATTGCTGGTCTTAATGTACTAGCTCGACATCTCTGGTGAAATCAAAATCATCGTCATGGTCTGGGGTGTGACAGCCAAGGCATGACTGTGGGGTAATGGTTGTGGCCAGTTTGTATTGATTTGGTGACTGGCTGTGTTTTTTTCCTGGGCCGTGGCATTGTTCGCATCCAACACCGTGCAGTGCGCTGGGGAGTGAGGCGACAAGGGTGGCAGATGTTTCGTCAATGCCGGTAACGTGGCAGTATACGCAACCAAGGTTTTTGTCTTGGTTTTTTTTCGACAGGGTTTGGAAGGCGTTGGCATGGCGAGTGGTACGCCATGCCGTGTATATTTGTTCATGGCAGTCGCGGCAGCTGATACTCCCTATGTAGGCGGCTAGGTGCTCTGTGTTTTTGATGTTTCGTAAGGATTGATTGGCTAAGAGTTTATTTTCTTCCAGGAGGATGCGGATTTGTGGATCTTCTTTAATAGATATTTTTACCGCATGCATTTTAGATCTATAGGTTGCTGGTGGGATATATTCCGGGGTCTTGTGAAGTGTTTTTAGTTTTTTAATACTACTCTGCAACTCGATAATTCTCTTTTGGAGTTTTTGGTAATGGTTCAAGGTGCGAGGGGAATCTTTGTACACCTCAATCGGGTCGCCCCGTCGTTCCATTCGACCTGTCTGCCATAGCAGGCGATCCAATTCTTTTTGGGCAGCAATAAGGGAGTTTTCTTTTTTCTGCCATATTTTGCTCTTGCTCCAGTTGATACTCAGTTCGCCGATATATTTACCCTCCTTGGCCGTCTGCATAATAAGAGAATTGTTCTCCAGGGTGGCTGCTGTATTGCTCGGGCTAATGCCAGCCTGAAAAATGAGATGAATATCTGGGTGGGCTGCGGCAATTGCCTTATTTTCTATACTGGGAAGGTTGGACAGCAGGATGAGCATATCGCATTTACTGGATAACTCGGTGACGATTTTGGGTAGTTGTTTCTGCCATGGATCGATATGAAAGGTTTCATTCGGTGCAGGTAAAGATCCAGCTGGGTTGGTGATGCTGGTTATGCCGATGTTCAGGCCATTTTTATGGAGAATGGTGAATGGTGAGAGAATAGGTTCTCCTTGTTCATTAATAATGTTGGCGCTAAGTAATGGAAATGTCGCTGTTTCGGCAAGTTTCTGCAGGAAGGGGAGGCCACCTGCCAGATCACGGCGGCCAATACCCACAGCATCATAATCCATTAAATTATAGGCCTGGATAATTGCTTGGGCTCTAATCTTGTCTTGGGCAAGCCTGCTGGCTGAGGTAATATTTGTTTTGGCAAAGAGCAAGGCACCGCTATCAATGAGAAGGCGCTCCTCATTAGCAATTTTTCTTGTGCTCAGCAGGGTGGCTTTCTTGGGCAGACCGCCCAATTGGCTTGATTTTCAGCCACACGGCTCTGTTTTGCCATGTACATCATTGCCAAAGAAAATGGTTATTGGGTTGGTCTGGGCTTGGGCTAAGCCAGGTATCAGTAGGGAGATTAAAAAGGTGAGGGCAAGATAAGAAGATTTCATAGGCTTTCTCGTTTGCTTCGTGTGGCAAGGATTTGGCGCCATTTTTCTAGCCGTTCTTTGATAACAGCCTCATGGCCACGGTTGGTGGGTTGGTAATAGGTGGTGCCTTCCAGTTGTTCGGGAAGGTGGTGTTGATCTACCAGGGCATGGGAGTCGTCATGGGCATATTGGTAGCCCTTGCCGTAGCCTAACTCCTGCATGAGACCGGTGGGGGCGTTGCGGATGTGCAGGGGCACAGGTAAGGAACCAGTTTTTTGGATATCTTGCATCACATTTTTATAGGCCATATACACGGCATTACTCTTGGGCGCTGTAGCAAGATAGATAGCGGCCTGGGCCAGGGTCAGTTCTCCCTCTGGAGAACCAAGCACCTGAAAGGTCTCTCGAGCCTGGATGGCAAGTTGTAGGGCCATTGGGTCGGCATTGCCGATATCCTCTGAGGCAAAGCGGATCATGCGTCTTGCTACATAGAGAGGGTCTTCACCAGCGGCCAGCATGCGACAGAGCCAGTAGAGGGCACCATCTGGGTCAGAGTCGCGCAGGCTTTTATGCAGGGCAGAGATAAGGTTATAATGTTCTTCTCCAGCCCGATCATAGCGCAGACTGTTACGTTGGAAGGCGTCGCTGATAAGCGCCAGGCTAATTCTTTTGAGGCCTGATTCATCCTCTTCGGCCAGGGAGGAGGCGATCTCCATGCTGTTAAGCAGGCGGCGGGCATCACCATCGGCCTGTTCCACTAGAAAGTTGAGGCCATCCTGATCAAAAACAATGTTCTCACGCAATAGTCCATGGATGGGATGGTTGATGGCTCGTTCAGCTATTTTGTGCAGATCATCTTGATTCAACTCCGAGAGGGTAAGGACCCGGCAGCGGGAGAGGAGTGGGGCAATCACCTGGAAGGAGGGGTTCTCGGTGGTGGCACCAATGAGGGTAATGAGACCGCTTTCCACATGGGGGAGGAAGCCATCCTGCTGACTCTTGTTAAAGCGGTGGATTTCATCCACAAAGAGGATGGTGGTAAGTCCCTGGCTGCGGAATTTTTCTGCTTGGCTGATAATGGCCCGGATTTCTTTGACACCGGTGAGCACAGCAGAAAAGAATATGAATTGGGCCCCAGATTTACTTGCCAGTAACCTGGCCAAAGTGGTCTTGCCTGTGCCTGGCGGGCCCCATAGGATGAGGGATGGCAGCTTTTTGGAGGCGAGGAGACGGGGTAAAAACTTTCCCTCTCCCAAGAGGTGCTGTTGGCCAATGAAATCTGTAAGACTGGCAGGACGCAGACGTTCGGCTAAGGGGCGGGTGTCTCCCCCAAAGAGGGTGGGGTGGTTATGGCCAGGGCCGGGAGATGTCATGGTCCTTCATCACAGATCAACTCTGCCATACGCTCAGCAGTGAAGATGAGGGATTCGATATCCAAAAAGGTGAGGACATTCGCCGGGAACAACACCTTGACCTTGGCCTCAAAGCCATCTTCTGGTTCTTCATCCCAGAACAAAACCTGCTGGGGGATTTTGGGTAATACTGTAACAACAAAGGCTGCTGTGGCACTGGAATCTGTTACTTCCTGGATGCACAGGGGGGCACAGTGGGCCAGGATTTTATCTTTGCCCTTGCCGCTAAAGAAGGTGGCTAGTCTCTCCTCGCAGTAGGTGGCCAGGGTGCGAACTTTGGAGATAGAGTTAGGTAGACTTTCTAGTCCTACCCAGGTGGGGTCTGGCTCTGGCCCCCCGCCAAAATGGATGTAATTATAGAGCAGTATCTGATCTCTGGGGTCTTCGGCCTCTTTACCATTAATAAGTACTCCACTGCTGCTGAGTTGGGTTCTTTGACCTAAATAGGGGAACTCAAGGCAGTTGTCTCTATAGGTAGCGCGCAAGGGGCCGGTGAGTTTCTGGAGGTCAAGTCCATCTAACTTGCTTTTTAAATGACTGATAAGGGCTAAATCCCGTTCTTCTGCCAGATCATCTAAGGCTGTGTTGCTCTCCTTTGGCAGATCAAGGCCGTTAAGGTCAATATAGGGACATTTTTGAGGGCTCTCTCCACTCTTGGCCACATTGGCAGCAAAGGCAAGGCAGGCTGGGTAGCCGCATTCGCCGCAGTTAGTCATGGGGGTGAGTTTCAGGATCTCGTGGGGAGTCATTAAATAACCATACGGATGGCGGCTTGAGCACAAAGATTGGTGAATATGGTATTACGTATCTCTTCGGATTCCACTACCATCTCCAGGTTAAGGGAGAGATATTTGCCGCCTGAACTTTTTTTTGAGGGGGTAATAATATGCTCAGCAGTGCTAATAACACCATTGATGGCCAATAGCATGGCCTCTTTGTCAGTGCCGACAATCTTAAATTGCCAGGGACATGGATAGCTAATGTCCGGTTTTTCATTGAGGATGCAGGTTGTCACAGTAGAAGCTCCAGGATTTTGGTAAAGTTATTTTGGTAGCCAGGTCGAGAAGATAGTGTAGCGCCAAAATAAAATAACCCACCATGAATCGATTGGCAATTATTGCTGTGTGTTTTTTGTCGGTAGGGGGAATCAGCCTGGAGCTTTGAAATCAGAAATTTCTTTGAGGCTGGTGTCGAGCTGGTTCGCAAGATCTTCTATGGGGGTAAAATCACCTGCTTTGATGGTATCTCCCAGGGCGGTGGCATAATGTGCGGCTCGTTCAGCAGTAATAGTACCTGCTGCACCACGAACCCGATGACAGATCTTGCGAAGGTCATCATGGTTGAGAGGGTTCATGGCCTGCTCTAGGTCTTGTTGCCATTCAGGGACACGAAGCTGCAGGGCTGTGATGATCTGGTCAACCTTGTCAGCCCGACCCATGAACATGTCCAGTAATTTATTATAATTGATGATATGCATTTTTAACGGTAAACAGTGATCTTAACAGGGGCAGGGTTTTAGTTTTTTACTATTATGGTATTAGTCTACATGATGAAGGCTGACGCCGACAAGTATTTTGTTTCAAAGATTATTTTTTAAAAACAGCAGGTTAAGGGGATGATGACCAGGGCAAATACAGGAGATTTCCTACCAGCCTCCAAAGTAGAGATGGATGCCTTGTGTTGGGATGGAGTAGATATCGTCTTGGTTAGCGGTGATGCCTATGTTGATCATCCCTCTTTTGGGGTGGTTTTGATCGGGCGCTTATTGCAAAGTCATGGCTTCCGGGTTGCTATGCTCTGTCAGCCTCGCCATGATAAACCCGATGATTTCAGGCAATTTGGTCGACCTCGCCTTTTTTTTGGTATTACTGCCGGCAATCTCGACTCCATTGTCAGTAATTACACCGGCAATGGTAAGGTGCGTGATCAGGATCAATACTCCCCTGATGGCAACCCGTATTTCCCTGGCAAACATTGTAAAGCTAATCGGCGTCGACCTGATAGAGCCGCCATTCGTTATGCCAACCTGGCTCGTCAGGCCTATGGTGATGTGCCCCTTATTCTGGGTGGGGTAGAGGCGTCTTTGCGTCGTTTTGTCCATTATGACTACCAGCAGCATAAGTTGCGCAGCTCTGTGCTCACCGATGCCAAGGCAGACTTATTGCTCTTTGGTATGGCTGAGCATGCCATAGTTGAAGTGGCCAGGCGTTTGCATGATGGGAGTGACTTGAGTGGTATTGCTGGATCATGCCAGCGTCTTACACCGAGCCAATATGCTGATCAACAGTGGCCTGATGATGTTGAGGTCTTACCTAGTCTGGCAGAGATAAACGCTGATAAGAGTCTGTTTATGGCTGCAGAGCAAATTGTTGATCGCCATGCCAGAGCCTTATCAAATAAGGTGTTGGTGCAGCAGCAGCAGAGTCATGTGGTGGTGCAGGTACCGGCTCCTCCTCCCCTGACCTCTCAGGAGCTTGATGATCTCTATCTGTTGCCATTTACCCGTTTGGTACATCCTGCCTTTGGTCGAGTGCCAGCCTGGGAGATGATTCGCCATTCCATCACCATTGTACGTGGTTGCTGTGGTAATTGTGCCTTTTGTGCCATAACCAGACATCAGGGCCCGGTGATTGTCAGCCGCAGTCAGACATCAATTTTGGCAGAGATTGCCCTGGTAGATAAAATGGCGAGTTTTAAGGGGACTATAAGTGACCTAGGTGGTCCCACTGCCAATTTGTATGGTACCAGCTGTGCCAAGGGTGGTTGTCGCAAACGGGATTGTCTCTTTCCTGGCCCCTGTCGTCACCTGCAGCAGGATGAAGATGGCTTTGTTCAGCTTCTGCAACAGGCTAGTCATCTGCCTGGCATGAAACAGGTCTATGTGTCCTCTGGGCTGCGTATGGAGCTTCTGCTCCGAACTCCACGCTTGTTGCGTCGGTTAATTAAGCATCATATTCCTGGGGCCATGAAGATAGCCCCAGAGCATTGTTCGGCCAGGGTGTTGAAGCTGATGCATAAAGAGGGCTCCCAAGTCCTGGTCGATTTCTTGCAAATGAGCCGAAATTTGGCCAAGAAGGATCAGAAAAAAATTCATTTCACTCCATATTTTATCTCGGCCCACCCCGGCTGTGCTGAAAAGGATATGGCTCAATTGGCCGAGGCTGCCCACCGATTAGGGCTTGATCTCCGGCATGTACAGGATTTCACCCCTACTCCGGGTACCTTGGCCACTGCTATGTATGTTACAGGGCTAGATGAATCACATAAGCCTATTTTTGTGGCTCGACGTTTCAACGAACGCATGGCCCAGCGTGCCCTTCTGCAGGGTAGAAAGAAAGGCAAGACCCCTCAGGCTGGCCGGGGGAAAAAGCAATACCGCCGTGGTAAAAAATAATGTTCATGCTCTTGTGGTTAAAAAAGTTTCTAGCTGCCCACCCCTGCTGGGAAATATCCCCCTCACCAACCTTTTTGGATGAATTTCGTATTCAATCTTTTCGCTTAACTATTTAAATTTACTTGACAAGATTTTTCGTGGCGTTGTACAAAAATGCATGTCATTTTATTTCGTCTTACTTCTAAGTACATCCCATCAATTATGATCCACGCAAAGGGCTTTCATGAGCAGGAGTGAAATTTTATTACTCGGCATCGATCTTGGCACGTCCAATATTACCGTGCGGTCAAACCAAGGCTTTGCCCATACCCAACCTGCCATTGTCGGTTATCCAAAGGATATGATTGGCCTGCGTCTGGTGGGTAAAGGTCAGGTCTTTGGGGAGGAAGCTGTGCTGCATCGTGATGCCTTGGCCTGCTATTTCCCTTTGGAAAATGGCCTGGTACCCGAGGGTAATTTCAATAATTATAATGTTGTCTTTGAATTGCTGCAGGATGTCATTCGTAAGGCCTGCCGTGATGCTGAGTATGATTCTGTCTGTGGTGTAATCGGTGTTCCTGTTCGAGCTGCCCAGCAAAATAAGGAATTTCTCCATAGGATAGCTGCAGACCTTCTGGATGTTGCTCTTATTGTTTCTGAGCCGTTCATGGTTGCCTACGAGGTAAATGAACTCAGTAACAGTATCATTATAGATATTGGTGCAGGTACGGTTGATATCAGCGCCATGAAAGGTATGGTGCCCAAGGCAGCTGACCAGATCACCTTAATGAAGGCTGGTAATTATATTGATCAATGCCTTTTTAATTTACTGACCGAGCGCCACCCGGAATTACAGACCACAGCCAAGCAGCTTAAAAGGGTCAAAGAAGAGCATGGCTTTGTTGGTCAGTTTGGCGGTGACGTAGTGGTTACCATGCGTGAGGATGGTCGGCCGGTTGAGATTGATGTCAGTGAGGAGCTCCGTATTGCCTGTGAATCCATCCTTCCTGACATTTTAGAGAATCTTGTCAATATGGTGCAAGGTTTTGATCCTCAGGTACAGCATCTGGTTCTGGAAAATATCTATATCTCTGGCGGTGGCAGCAGTATCGCTGGTATTGACGAGCTTATTGCTCTTCATCTCGTGGAGTATGGTGATGTGCATGTGCGTTGTGTGGATGAAACTGGCTATGTTGGTGCTTCTGGAGCTTTGAAGTTGGCCACTGACCTGCCGCCTGATGTGTGGAGTCAGGTTGGTTTTAGTAATAGTGAGAAGAATTTGAACGTGCTGTTTCCGCAGCGCGACGATGAATAAGGGAGAATTGTATGGATGTCTTTGTCTGGATACTTTTTGCCCTGATGGGCGGCGGTGTTGGTGCCGGACTGACCAGTTTTCTTATCCGCGAAAAAATCCGCAAGGAAGGGGAGCAGGAGAAGCTGGAGCGCGAAGCGGAACGGTTGGGGCTTTCGGATCAGATCCAGGAGCTGAAGGTGAAGATGAACGGTGTCCGTGAGGAGGGCAAGCGTTACTGGGATCAGCTTCAGGATGAGAAAAAGAAGTGTGGGGAGGCAGAAAAAAATATCCTTATTATCCCCGGCCTGGAAAAGAATATCGCCCAACAGAAAGAACAAATTGCGGAACTCACCCAGCAGCGCGATGAGTGTGAGTCGAAATTTAGCGGTCTTGAAGAGGCTCTGGCCAAAGAAAAGCAAGATTTTGAGGACTGTCTCATCTTTGTGCATGGCAGCCATTTTCTTCCAGGTTCTGTGGTGCGTAATCTCATGCGTCAGGCCGAAGATACAGAGTAATGATATATTAGAAATTAGAAATTAGAAATTGGCGGAATTCAACTTCCTGGAATTTCTAATTTCTAATTTCTAGTTTTTAATTCCGGCCAGGCCGGGTTAGGAGAGTACATGGATCAGGAAAACGCAGAAATCGCAGAGACAGGAACTCCTAGTGCACTCAGTGCAGGGAGAATCATCGTAGGTATTGATCTAGGTACCTGCCGGACAGCCGTTATGTCAGAAAAAGGCACTAAGCTGCTGGCCCGTTCAGTGGTAGGCTATCCCAAGGATATCATTAGTGAGAAGGTGGTGGGCAGTGAACCTCTCTTTGGGGATGAGGCTGTTGAAAAACGCAACTTTCTGGATCTCTGTTACCCGTTGGCCGATGGTGTTATTCGCGAGGCCAGTGAGCGTGATTATCAGGCGGCCTATCAACTTTTAGGGCATGTGGTTGATCTTGCCAAAGCAGGCAAAGAGAGTGAGGTGTGCGGCATAATTGGAGTGCCTGCACGGGCCTCAATCATGAATAAGGAATTGCTACTCTCCATTGCCAAACAGTTTATGGCCAAGGCCCTGGTGGTTTCTGAGCCTTTCATGGTTGCCTATGAACTCAATAAGCTGAGTAACTGTATAGTTGTTGATATTGGTGCTGGCACTGTTGATATCTGCTGCATGAAGGGTACTGTGCCCATTCCTGATGATCAGGTTACCTTTTTAAAGGGGGGCGATTTTATTGATGAACGGCTTTCTTTGGCCATCACGCGTCGCTACCCCGGAGTGCAGATGACTGAGGCTGTGGCGTGCTCCATTAAAGAGAAACATGCTTTTGTGGGTGAGTCGGCAGCAAAGGTGGTGGTGACCCTGCGTGATGAGGGTAAGCCTGCCGAGTTTGATGTTACCGAAGATATTCGTTCGGTCTGTGAATCAATTGTGCCAGATATCTGCGAACATCTGGAGACCTTGATTACTAAGTTCAACCCTGAGGATCAGGAGCTTGCCTTGAAGAATATTGTTCTGGCTGGGGGGGGCTCGCGCATACGTGGCTTAGCAGCTATGATCGCTGAACAGATGCATGAATACGGCGAGATTAAAGTAACGGCAGTGAGTGACCCTGAATATGTCGGCTGCTCTGGCGCCCTGAAACTTGCCACAGAGATCCCCTTGGATATGTGGGGGCAGATTGGTGTCATGTTTGGTGCTGATGATTGATTGTGGGGTCTAGTGTCGTTTAGCTGAGTTTACTTAAGAGTCACTTTTATTATAAAGTAGCAGAAGTAAAAAAAGATCCCAAAGGCTACGAAGAGAGAATATCGACCAGTCTCTCTTTGTAGCCTTTGGGCTCTTTTTAGTGGAATGGATGTTTTTAGCGTTTCGTTGATAGGTAGTTTTTTTGTTTCCCCGTTTCCTTTAGGGGATTAATTCCCAGATCAGTATTTCTCTCTCTTTTCTTTAATGTCTTTGCCAGCCGCATTGCTTGGCTAAGTTATAAATCAGCTCGTCTACATACTCGTTTGGATCGTTTCCTTGTGGTCATCATGTTCCCAATATGGTGAAAAGTGGGCGTGATATGCGTTGTTTGATATTGTTAAGTTTCTAACGTTCTGAATTTGCATACTTTTTAGGGTGGTGGTTCATGGGGCTGTGGTGGTGTCAATGTCACAGATGTGTAGGGTTTGGCGGTTTTGTGGGCGAAATGTGATTCTTGATGGATCGGCATGCGGGCGCATTATGTGTCCAGGTCGGAAGATAAGTTTAAGCGGGATAGTGACAAGGAAGCATGTAAATAGAAAAATATAAGTTAAATAAACATCGATTTTATAGGGAGTTGTCTAAATAGCAGCATTTTTAGCCTTTGTACAGCACAAGTGTGGCACACCAGTTGCAAAATAACTAATCAAACGAGAAACAGGTTGTTCATGAGGTGATGCAAAACATTACCTTACCCAAAAGCACAAGCCACTCCTGGCGGGGATGGCTTGGCGAACAAGGAGGCCGGATATGAGTACATTCATGTACATGCTCACAAAAAATCAGGGAAAGCATGGTTTGCTTGCACGGATAGCAGATCGATTCTCACGTTGCAGTGAGATCTTCTGGCTCACCACCTCATTGCTCTTGTTCATGCTGCTTGGACCTTTTTCAGCAGTAATTGTCGTGATTGCCCTTTTCAACCTTGCTGGTCAAGGGCATGTAAAGGCCATGAAAGAACCGGCCTCATGCGTCGATGCTAAGGGATGATAGAGTTTTAAGGTGCAAACCTTAACGCTCTATCTGACCGGTAGAAAAAAACTCGGAAATAGTGATGGGAAATCCCATTAGCACCAGTCATATACGAATAATTTAATACTTTTACCAGAGGAGGAATGAAAATGGAAAATCAATTTTCTCTAGCCGCAGTAGCAGAACCCAAGGTTGCAACCCCTAAGTTGAATACCTATACAGCGCTCTTTGCCTTGATGGCAGCTGTTGGTATCGCTGCAGGGTTATATGGCTTTTTTGCTGGACATCATAATGTCTACAATAATACCAGGGAGATGCCCTGGGGTATGTTGATCTCAACCTATGCCTTCTGTGCTATTACCTCCACAGGGCTTTGTGTCCTGGCCGCCATCAGTCATATATATGGTGGCACCAAGCTGGCTCCTCTGGCTAATCGCATGGTTTGGCTCTCACTCATTACCATCATTGGTGGTTTCCTGCTCATCGGCCTTGAACTTGAGAACCCCTGGCGTATGGCGATCTACAATATTATCAGTCCTAATCTTACCTCTAATATATGGTGGATGGGAACCTTATACGGGATGGCAGTAGGCATGATGTTTGTGGAGTTTTTTCTAATCCTCACCAAGCAGTATAAATTGGCTATTATCCTCGGTGTTATTGGTGCCCTGGCTGAAATGGCAGCAAATACCAATCTTGGCTCTGTCTTTGCCTCTCTTGCCAGTCATCCTTTCTGGTTTGGTGCACAGATTCCGATCTATTTCCTTGGCTGTGCCTTTCTCTCTGGTGCTGCAGCAGTCATCCTTTTTTCCCACCTGGCCTTTAAAATGCGGGGACGTGAGATTGACGAGGACACCATGTCTGCTTTTCAGACTGGCGGCAAGATCATGGCTATGGCCTTGTTACTCATTGCCATCTCTACTGCCTGGCGCTACATCAACCTGATGAGCGGTGGTGTTGAGCAGGCTCGTCTCGGGGCATTGGCCTTGATTAATGGCCCTCTGGCTTTTAACTTCTGGGTTTTTGAGGTTCTCATCGGCATGCTCTTTCCCTTAGCTCTCCTTGTTATGACTAAGTTCAAAAGTGTACCTGCCATGGCACTCTCTGCCTTCATGGTGCTGGTGGGCATGTTCATCGCTCGCTACGACATGGTTGTCGCTGGTCAGCTTCCCCCGGTCTATGGTGGTTGGGATAATCTTCCTACCCTGTTTAGCTACACACCTTCATTCTTTGAGATACTGGTAACTGCTGGCGGCTTTGGTGTCATCGGGGCAGCCTTCCTCTTAGGCGAGCGCTTCTTTGGCCGCGCCTTTGATGATCACGGTACCCATTAAGTTACATGAGCTGAAAATGGCTGGGAAGTTTGCCTCTCTTTTAGTGAACTTCCCAACCAGTAGTACTTAGGAGCAGGCAGTAGGTATAAAGATTCTTCAGGAGGTTTCATCATGGTATCCGACGACAAAGCAGTTTTCACCATAGGAATTGCAGCCAAAATGCTTGAGGTTCACCCGCGTACCTTACGGATCTATGAGGAAGAAGGCTTGGTTCGTCCCATGCGTAAGGGCAAATGGCGTTACTACACCATGGATGATATCAAATGGATAGAATGTCTGCGCGATATGATCCATAACCATGGCCTCTCTATAGCTGCCATCAAAAAGCTTCTTAATTACACACCCTGCTGGAATATAGCTGACTGTCCATTTGAGAAACGTAAACAATGCACCGCTTTTATGGCCAATGGTTTAGTTCCCAAGCGTATTGAGGTGAACAAACGGCCCAGTAGAAAGATCGCCCATATGTCCGATCATCATGTTGCTGCCTAAGAGATCTATTGTGGAGACATACTGCTTAGTGAGTAAGGATCTCTTGGCGACGTAAATAAGTAAGTATATATTCTTCCATCCTGTTTTGTTCTGAAAGAAGCTGCCCTGTTGCCTGTATATATGGTTTCAGGGCAGTAATCGTATTGCCTTTAAGGATGTCACTGCAGTTATAGTTGAGACAGAAGAACGGTTTAAGGGTGAAAATACAGCCCTTATCTCCAAGGTAACAACACTCAAGGACGTCCTGGCGTTGTACCTCAATTTTTATGTCCATGAGCATATTCATCAACAGCTGAATAGCATCAGTCTCACCAGCCATAAAGTCACTACAGCATCCTCCTTCAACCTGCTCACCACATTTGCTGCATAGGGTGAACATGACCAGAGACTCCATTGAATGGTGTAGAGTTTTTGCTAGTTGATCCAGACGTTGCACATATTTCTTGGTCTCGGCTAAATTCGCAAGTTCAGTACCTATGTGCTCATAGAGCAGTAAGCCATGGCGTCGCTTATCTGTTACGTTAGTGAAGTAAAGATCATTTAGTGAAAATTGCATCTGCTATGCCTGTATAAATTGTAGGGTATCTTGAATAACTAGATTCGTTCATTTAGGACATTAAAGCATGCTTGTGTATTCGATGAAGTCCGAAATGGGCGAAGATGAAGTGCTACTGCGTAGTTACCATAAATTTACTATCGTTAGGGGCAAGCACCCAGAGACACCAGTTTTCACTTCGGGTACGCTCGAGAAATTTGATTTTATCAGCAGGAAGGGCGGCAAGAAGATCTGCTTCCATGGATCGAATAAAGCCAGAAAGTATGTAGAGGTTGGCCTGCCAGAAGGATTCCGAGTTAAACAACTCTTCCAGAAGGCCCCGATAAAGATTTGCCACCAACAAGTCTACTCCTGCGGTAACAGGTGGGGTTCTCCGTAAATCAGCTTCTTTGATGGTAATGTGTTGGTTGACATCATTAATAAGACAGTTATGGGTGGCCACCTCACAGGCCAAGGGGTTGTTGTCAACACCGATGATATTTTTCACCCCATGTTTGGCAGCGGCAATACTGAGCAAGCCTGTGCCTGTACCTAAATCAAGCATGGATGTGATGTCAAGTTCTGGTGTTTTAACGTATTTGTCGACCAACGACAGGCAGGTACGGGTGGTGGGGTGGAAGCCACTGCCAAAAATGACGCTGGGGTCAAGGCGGATATCAGCCGGGCCTTTTTCCCACACTGGTGCCACAGTAAATGAACCAACCGAAAATGTTGTTATCTGCTGTCCAGCCTCCCAGTCTTCATAACTTAAATCTGCCTGATAGATGATGGAGCAGTTATTGTCCTGACAGATTTGCTCGACTAGCTTGTCCTGGGCAGTATGAAAAAAGAGGACAGAGGTATCGTCTTCAATCCAGACACCAATAAGGTCAGGGTTTGCAATCTGTGCCAGGCCGATAAGGTCAAGATGGTAGACGTAGAGATGGTTGTAGCAGGTGTGGGGAGGTCGAAGCATGGTTTAGATTTGCCTAATGGATACGTTGTTTGTTTTTGAGGGTCGTATTTTTTATGACGCAAAATAAGCTGTAGGCCACTAATACGATAATTTTACGGCTTTCTGTTAAAAGAAAAATCCACTCTTCTACCGCTTCTTCCTGAATTTTGTTTTGCAATAACGGTATGGTGAGGAGATATAGTAATCTGTTTGTCTGGGATCTGATAGGTTTCAGTTAATATCTTTTTAATAGCTTGGCAGCGTTTTTCGGCCAGGATAAGGAGTTCTTTTTTGGTCACCATTGTTATGGCAATAGGTGGAGGAGGCGGTAGTTCGGGTGCTGGGCTGATCTCCTCATCACCATAGGCTCCGGTGATGATAACAGAATTTGCTTGATCGAAGATGAGTTGCTGTTGCTGGTGATTTTTTTCTTTAACTTCTGTTAAGGCCTGCCTGTCATTATCGCCATCGGCATAGCCATGCAGGGAGAGGAGCAAGGATGGTCGTTCTTGCAGGACGGCTGCCAGGGTGGCAAGGCTGTTCTCGGTGTCGGCAACCTGTATTGATCCTGGTGTGAAAAGAAGGTTGTCCGCTGGGGGCTGGCCATCAGGAGTGAAGGCGGAGAGGAATGAAAATGGAGCCACTGTGGCTGCCATTACCTTATTGCGCAACTCTTTGCCAAGGGCATTATGATAGGTAAATGATGGTTCGTTTATGGCACCGGCCAGCCTGAGGTTAAGGTTGATGGTCCCAGTTTGGTCTTCAAGAAGGGCGAGGGTGGTTGGTAGCTTTTTGTTGTTGCCTTTGGTGCTGGTTTTTAAGTCAAAAATTTGGAATCTATTTGTTGCCTTAATAAAATTATTTGCACGTAGATAATCAATGGCAGCTGAGAAAGTTCCATCAAGAATTTTTTGGCCGATAATTGGTGCAATATAGCGGTTTAACAAGGGGAGGTGATAGTCTTGTATCTTAACCTGCATATGGGCATCCATTGAAGTGCTGAAAGGGGTAAAAACTCCGGCTAATTCCATCTTTGCATTATTGTCTATCCGGCCCTTGAGTTGGACTTTGATGGCTGTTTCTGGCACTGTGGCGATATCTTTTAGGGTTCCGGTCACCTGCTGCAGGTTTATGGAGAGGGGAGGGGTGATTGTTTCATCGGTGATTTGCCAGTTTGCCTTGCTTATCTTTAGCTGCGTAGCGCTGAACAGTGCTACATGTTCCACCTCTGCAACTCTACTTGTTTTTGCGTGCTCTGTGGCAGTAATAGTAGAGTGGAAAACCGGATTGACTAGCATTGTGGTTCCAAAGTCTATGCTCAATGGATTGAGAGAGATGAAAGCCTCAGTATGCAAAGTTGGGATAGTGAATGAATGTTTGTTGTTTTGGGCGGTACCTTCGATTTCTAAAAATGAAAGAGCACCGCTATACGTTTTGTCTTGTAAGGAAATAGTACCAGTAGCGTTTAATCTTCCCTGGTTGATGCTGACAGGCACAGTTTGCTGGAACACCGTCTCAAGAAGATGGCTGGCTGGATAGTTACTGACTTGAATGGTAATATTTCCCTTAACAGGAGCTGAAGACAGATCGCCATGCAAGGCTATTTGGGCCATGTCAGGGAGCAAGAGAGTTGCCTCAACGTGGTGTTGACCCTTGTCTGTTTGCTTTGTTGTTGCAGATGTGATGGTAATAGCGTAGTTTTCTGCTGGCTGTAAAGGGAAATTATGTAGATGCAGGGAGCTGTCTTGCACCGTGAGGGCAGAAAAGGTGCTTGCTGATGGTGATGTTTCTGGTTGGCTGAAGAAAGGAGAGGTGGTTGGTGTAAGATCTACTTCTGCCCCAGATATGGAAATGTCGCCCAAATGGTAGGGTTTTGAGGTGGAAAAATAACCATTAGAGGATGATAGTTCCGCAATTTTTAAGATTTTTTTGCCATTGAGATTCAGTTGCAGGGTGCTGATACTAGTATTGATTTTTTGGGCCGCTGCCTTAATGGAAAAATCAGGGTTAATGGCCAAGCTGACCTGGGCTTCTAGTTTAGTGATAATTCCTGCTGTGCAATCTATTTTATTTTCATTGCTGAAATAACTATTGAGAGCGGCTAAGGGAAGATTGTTGATAACCACCAGCCCTTGCAGAGCAAGGAAATTGGCTGTATCCATGCTGCCTTGACTGGCTATATGGGTGTTGCGGCTTGTTATGCAGTTAAAGGCATACTCTTTTTTGTTGTTCACATTACTGCTAACGGTCAGGTTGAGGCGAGTAAAGGTGACAGCAAAACCACCCTTCACCTCTTGGTCAATCATGGAAACTTTGCCATTATGCAGGGTGAGATTATCTATCTGTAATTTGGTGTTTTGCGGGGCTGTCTTGGTTGTTTCTGGCAGAGCTGGAATGTGCCAGTCTCCTTTCTTGGTATGAAGGATCTGCAGTTCTGGTTGGAGCAGGGAGAGTTTTTCAAAGCGAAATATGGAGTGGAGCGGATCATAGTTGAAGTTGAAGACAGCCGTTGAAATTTTATTTTCTTTGGTATTCTTGCCTGTCAGCCAGATGTCACGGGCCGTACCGGAGCCATGTATGGTGAGTTTTTTTGTGGTTAATCCACCAGGCGTGAAGGCGATGTTAAGGTCAATATCAGCCCTGCCCTTGGCAATACCAGAAAATGGCTTGCCTGGAATATAACGGACATATTCCGGCAGGTTGATATCATGTAAGGAGAAATGGAGCTGACTGGTCCCTGCTGCCGACTCGGAAGTTTTGCCGCCTATTTCAATGGGGCTGCCATTAATTGTTGCGGAGAAATGAGGGGTGAAATGGCTGCCATGCTGTCCACCTGAAAGCATGATGTTAATTTCTTCTACCTGGTGGGTAGTGCTGGTTAGTTGGTCACTGAAGGTGAGACGACTATTAATGATATGGATGTCAGTTTGCAGAAGAGAGGGTAGTAAATTTTCTACGGAAAAGGCTGCCTGTTTGCCGGACCATTTTTGATAGATTGTGGTGATATTAATGTCAGCCTGGGGAGAACGGCTGACATGTAAGTAAATAGTGTTGCCGGTGACACTACGTATCATGGCTCCTTTGCCAACAAGAGCCAGTGGGGAAATATCAAGGTCGAGCCGACCTACGGAAAGCAGCGGGTCAACAGGATCGTTTTGCTTATTATTTTCAGCACCAATAATGGCATTTTTTATGGTTAGATGCAGGGTGAAGGGGTTGAAGCTTGCTGAGCCAATGGTGGCTGACCTATTCAGGCGGTTTTCTACCAGGGAAGGCAGGCTGGTTTTAAGCAGAAAAGGTACAACGATAAAACCGCCAGTTATGTAGATCAGGCAAAGGGATACCATCAGCACCATGAGCTTTTTTAGGCCGGGCATGGGGCGGTTTGGTAATTTGCGCTGATGTGGGGTGCGGGTACGGTGCCGGGACGAGTCTGGCTGCTTGGTTGGTATGGCCGTGCTATCATCTTTGGGGCTGGGGCCAACAATATCTTGCTTGGCGCGGCCTGGGGGTGATGAAATAGGTGTTTCTTCCAAAGAAGAGTGTTGATTCTGATCAGTCATTATATAAAAACGCCTCAACTTAGGCATTGGTAAGAGCAATAGGGTGGTAACTATAATCCCTGTCTGGATGATGCTGATGCTACTTTTAATCTATCCTAAGGCCAGAGCAGAAAAGAATTTACAAAGTACTCTGTATGTAATCTGTTACGCTATTTTGGTCTATTTATTTATGGCAAGTACTTACCTGTTACATCTTCGCAGAGTTGAATGGCACATTATTTGCTATGGTATAACAGTAGTTATCATCTATGCCATTGGATTTTTACAATTTCTAGTTTAGCCATTTTTATACACCCCTGGCGAACTAGTT
>JAOZSN010000026.1:0-4372 GCA_029939635.1 Deltaproteobacteria bacterium | reverse complement strand
TGTGGAAAAAAAGAAAAGGAATTGCTTGCTGAGATCAGCTCCTTACATGATGAAATTCATCGTCTGCAAGCATCTGAAAAAGAGTATGCATCTTTTATTCAAAAACGCACTGATGAACTCGTCCAGTCAAATAATGCCCTGACCTTGAAGGTCAAGGAGTGTGCGGAGGATGAAAAAAGTCTGCGCTGGGCCAAAGCACAGGCTGAGCTTCTCTATCAACTTTCGCCCTGTGCTATTTTTACAGTGGACAAAGATAAGTACATTACCTCCTGGAATAAAAAGGTGGAGGACATTACCGGCTATAGCTTTGATGAGATACGTGGTCGTAAATGTGATATTTTTTGCACTGAACCGTGCATGCTTTTTGAAAACTATATCCCTAAACCACTGCTTAATAAGCAATGTTCCCTCACGGCCCGTGATGGTCGCAAGATTGTTATCGCCAAAAGTGCTGACTTGCTCACTGACCCACAAAATAATATCATAGGTGGTATTGAATCCTTTGAAGATATCACCGAGCAGGTCAGCATGGATAACCTGCTCCGTTCTGAACGAGATAAATTTCAAGGCATGATCACGGCCATTGGTCAGGGGCTGCATATTGTTAATAATGAGTATGAGATAGAGTTTCAGAATGAGATTTTGAAGGATATCTTTGGCGATATGATTGGTCGTAAATGTTACTCGGTCTATCGACAGCGCCGTACTCCCTGTGAAAATTGCCTTATGCAGGATGTGTTGCAGAGTAAAAAGATCCAACATGCCGCTGATATTACCTTAAATGATCGTCATTACTCCCAGAGCTATGCCCCGTTCAAAGATGTGGATAGTGAGATGAAATGTCTGGTGCTGTTGCGTGATATAACTGATGAAATAATAAATAAGGCCAAGACCATGCGCACTGCTCAACTTGCCGGTATTGGTGAATTGGCTGCTGGTGTCGCCCATGAGATCAACAATCCCATGAATGGTATTATAAATTATGCTCAGCTTATTAAGGATAGTGATAGCTTTGAAAAAGATGGTGTGGAGGAAGTGCTTCTCGGTCGTCTCCTTAAAGAGAGTGAACGGGTGGCTGAGATTGTCAGCAAGCTTCTTGCCTATTCCAGGCAGGATGACGCTAATGAGGTGAATAAGGAAGAGACTGATCTCAGTGCTGTTTTAGATGATGCTTTTTCTCTCTTCAAGCACGAATATATGAAAAATGGCATTAAGACAGAGTTTACTATTGCCCCAAACATTCCGCTCCTCCATGTCCATCCCCATCAATTACAACAGGTTTTTGTCAATTTTTTTAGTAATGCCAGTTATGCTCTGAATGAACGGTATACAGGCTTAGATGCTAATAAGATTTTAGAGGTCAGTGTGGATCTAGTCTTTAAGGATAATGAGGATATTGTCCGTATCTGTTTTAAGGATCATGGTATTGGTGTTCCTGCTGAAATTATTGACAGGATAATGTACCCGTTTTTTACCACCAAGGCTGAAGGTATTGGTACGGGCCTTGGCTTAAGTGTGACCAAGGACCTCGTCGAGGGATTCCATGGCACCATCAGTGTGAATAGTGAGGAAGGTGAATTCACCTCTATGTTAGTCTATTTGCCTGTGCTGCCCCCTGATTAAGTGGCATAGAAATTGCTTTTAACCTGCTTGAATGGTTGCTTAATTTCTAACTCCGGCTTTTGCCGGCACTGGTGTGAGATTATGACAGAAAATAGCGGTTCTGGTGATGGGAAGAACGAATTTGCCGACAATTCAGCGGTACTGATCGTTGATGATGAGGAGAGCCTGCGCCTCACCTTTCAGATGTTTCTGGCCCGGGAGGGATATGGTCCTGTGACTGTGGCTTCATCCTATGAAATGGCCATGGAACTCCTTGAAAAACAGGAGTTTGATCTGATCATCAGCGATATTGTTATGGAAGGCAGTTCTGGTATTGACCTGCTCCGTAAGGTGAAGGATCTTGGCATGACCTGCCCTATGGTCATGGTCACTGGTTACCCGAATATTGATTCAGCCTCAGAGGCTGTTCGCCTGGGTGCCTTTGATTATCTGGCCAAACCGGTGAAAAAGGATGACCTGCTACGCACGGCCCGTATGGCCTTAAAGCAAAATGACCTCTTTAAGGAAAATGAGCTTCTTTATAGTGAAAAAGAGCGCTACCAGCGATATTTAGAGGCTGTCTTTCGGAGCATCAAGGAATTGGTGGTTTGTGTAGACACTGAGATGACCATCATTGATATGAATCATGCGGCTCAGGAATGGCTTAAATCCATTGACCCTGATGCCCGTCCCCAGGGGCGCATTGATGAGTTGCCTGGCTTTACCGAGATTTTGGCCTTTGATGCCCAGACTGTTCTGCGTAAGCAGGATTCTGTGGCTGAACATCGGGTTGAATTCACCCGTGATAGCGGCGAACAGGCCATATTCCGGGTTTCAGCCTCCCCCATGAAGAATAGGAATAATGACTTCACCGGCGTGGTATTGGTGGCCCGGGATGTTTTTTCCCAAGAGGCCTATGAACAGCTTAATAAACGCAGAGGCTTACACCGACTGGTGGGGAGTTCCATGCCCATGCAGACCGTCTATACCCTTATTGAGAACGTGGGTAAGGTGGATACCACGGTGCTCATTACCGGTGAAAGCGGTACTGGTAAAGAGTTGGTGGCAGAGGCCTTACATGCAGAGAGTATGCGGCGAGATATGCCTTTGGTGAAGGTTGATTGTACCGCCATTGCCGAAAATTTGCTGGAAAGCGAACTCTTTGGTCATAAGAAGGGAGCCTTTACCGGAGCAGACCGTGATCGTGAGGGTCGTATCCTCCAGGCAGACGGTGGTACACTATTTCTCGATGAGATTGGTGATATCTCTGCCATGATGCAGTTGCGGTTGTTGCGTTTTTTACAAGAACGCACCTTTTATCCGGTTGGTGAGGATCGTCCTATTAAGGTAGATGTAAGGGTTGTGGCTGCTACTAATGCTGATCTCATGGGTCAGGTCAAGGCTGGTGTCTTTCGCGAGGATCTTTATTATCGCCTCAAGGTGGTGGATATTATGCTGCCGGCCCTGCGGGAACGTAGTCAGGATATTTTGTTGCTGGTGAATCTTTTTATTGAACGTTTCAGTAAACGCCTGGAGAAGCATATTGATGGCATCTCTGATCAGGCCGTTGGTTTGCTGACCCGCTATCGTTGGCCTGGAAATGTTCGTGAGTTAGAACATGTTGTGGAGCGTGCCTGTGTTCTCTGTGCCGGAGCGACAATCACTGCCGCTAATCTGCCCCAGGAAATTGAATTGCTGGAGCAGCACCCCGTAGCAAGCAATGATTCTACCACTGCACAACCAGCAGGAGGGGGCACAGTAGCTATGCCTGATATTCCCCAGAGTGAGGATGAACGTATATTGAGTACCTTAAAGCTTACTTACGGCAATAAGGCCCAGGCAGCCCGTATCTTGGGCATTGATCGTAGCACCCTCTATCGCAAGATCAGGCAGTTTAATATTGATTTGTCTGTATTGGAGAATATGTAGATTATCCTTTTTTTAGTTTTTTCTCTCACCTAGCGTCGATGGTCTCTCCATCGACGCTTTTTTTATCTTGATTTGCTGCCTCCCTAGAAAAATTGTCAGACAACATAGTTGTGGCATCCTTATGCCACATAATCTGTGGCGCAAGCTGTAAGGCACTACAGTTCTGTTGTTGCTTGTGTTTGTAGGGGATTTCATTAAAAAACATGTAAGTACAGTTGGTTAGGTGGGGTGAAATGTTTTTTTGTTGTTGTGGCACAGAGGCTGCAATATTCCAGAAGCAACAAACCGATATCAAGTTCAAAAAAATAAAAGGAGGAATCCTCATGGCACAAACAGCAAGCAGAACAGGAACAAGAAGTCAGGCTGACCAAAGTGTAGATATCAATGAAGGCGCTGCTCAAGTCGGTACTGGAGTAATCCTTGCTGCTGCAGGTTTGGTTGGTGCCTGGGGTGCCACCTGTATGGCCAGTGCCTTGGTGCAATTTGGTGTATCAGGAGTGGTCAAAGGATGGTTCTCAGCCATCGGCGGTTGAACGCAGAAAAAAATAATAGTAAACAAATAAACCTCACTTTACTTAAGGAGATACGACAATGGCTACTGAACAACAAAGCACAAAAGGAATGGGCGTTTTTACAGGAGTAACCTTTGCTATCGGTGCCCTCATCGGTGCTTGGGCCTTAGCCGCGATGGTTGCTGGATTACGCTCTGTAGGATGGGATGTTACTGAGATGACAAGACAATTTTTGGTCGCTACAAATAATTTACATGAGTATGAGACCTTGGTCGATTACTACACCCATATTAAAGGGGTTGAATACCTCATCGCTGGTGCCTTCTTTG
>JAOZSN010000149.1:509-6939 GCA_029939635.1 Deltaproteobacteria bacterium | reverse complement strand
ATATCTCCTTGGCCTGAGATAATCGTCCCGCCTGTTTCAGAGCCAGGGCCAGGTTGAAAAGGGTGTCAGTATCAGTAGGGTCAAGGGCTGCCGCCTTCTCATAGCAGTTAATGGCCTCTTCACTTTTTCCCTGCTCAAAGGCAATAACACCCAGATTATAATGGGCTGGGGTTGCCTCAGGAGCCAGTTTAGCTGTTTTGCTGAACCACTGCTGTGCCTGAAAGAAATTATCCTGCTCAAAATAAAGCATGGCCAGCAGATAGCAAAATTGAGCATTACCTGGTTCGTGTGCTAAAAGCTGTTCATAGCCAGCGACAGCCTCACTAAAATGTCCTGCCCCATGATGTTCACGAGTTTCGGTAAATAATTTATCAATATCCATTCTTAGCTTGCCACGTATAGTTACATTGTTGTTTTCTGACACCTGTTATCTTATTCTCTCAATATATCTCACCATTTGTCGCGCCACCTTTGGGCTATCCAATAAGAGCGACATCTCATGGTTTTTCCCTAAGGCTGAATGGGTCATGTTGTGGGAACCAACAAAGACAAACCGCTGGTCAACGACCACTACCTTGCTATGGGTAGTTTTTTTCTTTGATTCAAAACGGACCGCCACCTTGTTTTTGCGAAGATAGCGTGCCACCTTACGGTTTGCCTCGTTGACTCCTTCATTCCAGTCGGAATTATCCAGCACCACCTCTACCTTCACCCCCCTCTGGCGGGCCTTGATAAGCTCTAATGCCACTTTGCTGGGGCGGTTATTTTTGCCTGAGCCCTTTTTGAAGATATACATGACCATATCAATACGATGCCTGGCTCCTCGGATAAATTTGAGCAGCATGGGGTAATATGACTTGTCTGGCAGCAGCATGATCTGGCCGCTGCGGATATTCATGGCCTCTGGTTCGACAAGAGGGGAGCGCGGCTTGGTTGGCTTGATGCTAGCAGTGGTGGTTCCGCCTAAGGTGATTAATGGGCGGATGGCGGCTATGGATTTTTTGCCAAGACCATGGACATTTTGTAGGTTATCAATGTCGTAAAAAGAGCCGTGTTGACGGCGGTAGGAAATGATGGCCTGGGCCCTGGTCTGGCCGATAAAGGGTAGACTGGTTAATTCTTCTGCTGGGGCGGTGTTGATGTTGACCAGAGGAGATGCTGCCAGGGGGGCGGATACAATGAAGGAGCAGAGGAGGAGGACGCAGAATAGTGTGTGTCGGGCGGCGTTGGTTTTTTCGGTGGGGATTTTTAACATAGGGAGGCTGGTTTAAAGAATTAAAAGATGAACGCCGAACATCGAACATCGAATATGGTACTGACTTTTGATATCCTGCAGAACGCAGTGGTTTTCGCGTTCAAAATTCGATGTTCGATGTTCGGTGTTCGACGTTCAAGCCGTTTTCTATTTCTCTGGCCACCACTCTGGTTCCATGCGGGTCATTAAGTTAAATCCTCCCCCAAGTACCCTGGTATTGGTGATGCCTACAGAATCAAGGAAGATTTGTACCTCATAGGAGCGCGTGCCTGCATCACAGATAATGAGCAATGTCTTATCCTTTGGCAACTCGGCATATTTGGCACGGATCTCTTTATACTCTAGCTCACTCCAGGCCTCAGCAAATTTCTCCTTAAACGGCTTAACCTCTTTTGGATGCCTGATGTCCAAGGCCAACCAGTCTGGTTGACTGGAAAAATCTGCCATCCAGGCCATAAAGTCGGGGATGGAGACATTGCGCTGGCGATTCATCTGCATATTATCTGCCACATTGGCGGCAGCATTTAGGGCATCTAAGGCTGTTGCGAAGGGTGGGGCATAAGCCATTTCGCAGAGGCTGAAATCATCAATGGTACCGCCTTTAGCAATAAGGGCGGCGGCTGCATCAATACGAGCAAGAATGGCGTCATTCATGGGGCCAAAACCCTGCACACCTAAGACCCGACGGGTGCGGCGATCAAAAACCATCTGCAGGGGGATTTTGGTCTCGGTGGGGAAGAAGTGGGCACGGTCTGACGGGGCGGTGATGGCGGCATCAGCATCAAAACCTGCGGCTTTGGCCGATTCCAGGCAAAGTCCGGTGGCACCAATGGAACGCTCAAAGGCCTTCATGATAAAGCTGCCCATGGCACCAGGATAGGTGGTAGGAATACCAGCCAGGTTGTCACCGACAATACGTCCCTCACGGTTGGCCAAAGAACCCAAGGGGGCCATGAATTTTTGGCCAGAAACTATATGGGTTACTTCAATACAATCGCCAGCAGCATAGATATTAGGGTCAGAGGTCTGTAAGCGATCATTGACCACAATACCAAAGGGAGAGACCTGGAGGCCTGCCTCTTCTGCCAGCTGAGCCCGAGGCCGGACACCGGTAGCCATGACCACAATGTCACAATCAATGGTGCGGTTTGGGGTGACCACTTGGGCCGCATGACCATTTTCTCCAGCCTTTATCTCGCTGGCACCTTCACCGCAGTAAATATTGACACCCATCTCTTCCATATGCTTCTGCAGCATAACGGAAAACCAGGAGTCAATGATACGGGGCAGTAGTTGGGGCATAAATTCTACAACGGAGGTCTCACAGCCCCAGAGATCAGCAAAGGCCTCAGCCATCTCCAGGCCAATGGCACCACCGCCAATGACCACGGCCGTACCTATCTTGCCTGTGGCCAATTGGGACTTGATATCAATGGCCTTATGTAGGTCACTGATGGTATATACTCCTGGAAGATCATTGCCGGGGATGGGTAGCACAAAGGGCTGGCTGCCTGTGGCAATAACGAGTTTATCGTAGGGTACGGCCTGCTTGTCACCGGTCTGAACATTCTGGACATGGACGCATTTTTCTTTTCGGTCAATGGAGAGGGCGCGGGTGGAGGTCATGGCCGTTACACCCTTGGCATCGGCAAAAAAAGGCTCGTTACGGGTCATGTGAAAGCTGGTCTTGCGGAGCTCGTCCTCGTCAGCCACATCACCTGAGACATAATAGGGAATGCCGCAACCACCATACGAGATGAGACTGTCCTGATCTATAATGGTAAACTCTGCCTGCGGCATCAGCCGTTTGGCATGACAGGCCGCCTTTGGCCCAGCAGCAACACCACCAACAATAACAATTTTCTCGCCCATGACTCTCTCCTTATCTTCTGGAATTTCCTGACATTATGATGAACTCTCTAGGGCTTGAATGCAAGTCAATTCCACTTATAATAAATAGGTTAGACAGTATGCCGCGCCGGTCAGTAAGTTCTTACGAAACCGACAAATTATGGCAATATAAAAAAATGAAACATATCGTGATTATATCTGGCTGTCAATGGCAGTATATGAGATAGTGTTAGTGTTTCCTTAAATTCATACTTGACAAATAGTCAGGGGTGACTAAACTGACATATGCACAAAAAGGTAGACGAAAGGATTTATTTATAATTAATGATAATTACATCTTTTTAATTGAAATGGAGGAGTAGGCATGAACAGAAATGAAGATTTGTATGTTGTGGAGAGCGATAAGGGTGTAAGGGAGTTTGTCGCGGACTTTGCCGCTATCTGTAAGGCCAATGGGTTTGTGGTCAATAACGAAGATTCCATGGATATGCAAAAAACTTTTCGGGAGCATGGTGGTGAGGTGCCTGATGATTTTGATCTCCATATGATGCAGGTGTGTAAGCCAACCAAGGCAGATAAGAGCCTGACTGCCAATCCTGAACGTGCCATTCTTATGCCGAAATTCGTCCATGTTTTTTCTAAGGATGGTGGTAAGACCCAGGTGCGTTATATGAGTTTCAGTCCTGAAGAAATTGCTGGACTTGTGCTGGATGATCCCAAGTTTGCCGAATCTGTTGGGGCAACCTTTGGTAAGATTCGCTCCATGATTGACGAAGTAAAGTAGGGCTCCGCACACGAGCGTTCTCTCCAGTCCCTTTTTTTGAGGATAGTCACATGCTAAAAATATTGAAATTTATTCAAAAAAACCTGGTCTATGTCATTCCTGTCTCAATGGTATGCGGGCTTATCGGTGGTGGTTATCTGTTTGATGCCAAACCCTTGAAGAAACTTATTATTCCCATCACCTTTGTCATGGTCTATCCCATGATGGTGACCCTCAATGTGAAATCGATTTTTCAGGGCAAGGATACTAAGCTGCAAATTGTTACTCAATTTATCAACTTTATTATTGTTCCTATTATTGTTTTCTATACCGGCAAGATTTTCCTGGGAGGCGAGGCTGAGAAGTATGGTCTGTGGGCTGTAGGACTTTTCTTGATAGGAGTTTTGCCTGCCTCAGGTATGACTATCTCCTGGACTGGTTTTGCCAAGGGGAATAAAGAAGCTGCCACTAAGATGCTGGTCTTTGGTTTGATTATTGGCGCTTTTGCTGCACCTGTTTATACCAAAGTATTTATGGGTGCCACAGTTGATGTGGATATGATCCATATGTTCAAGCAGATATGTATTTTTGTCTTTGTTCCTCTCTTTGCTGGTATCGCAACCCAGAATTACCTGGTCAAAAAACATGGTAAGAAGGCATGGATGGAGGTGTATAAACCCAAATTTCCACCCTTTTCTGCCCTAGGCGTCATGCTGATTGCCTTTGTGGCCATGTCTCTCAAGGCCAAGAATATTATTGCCAATCCTACTGATATTGTCACTATTATCATTCCACTGGTTGTTTTTTACTCATTATCCTATGTCTTGCTGACCATGGTGGGTAAGTTGTTTTTTGCCCGGGGCGATGCCATTGCCATGGTCTTTGGTGTGGTGATGCGCGATCTCTCCATTGCCCTGGCCATTGCCATGACCGCCTTTAAGGAGGAAGGGATGACCATTGCTCTACTTATCTCCCTGGCCTATGTTATCCAGATTCAGTCTGCGGCGTGGTATGTGAAGTTGGTACCTAAGATATTTGGGCCACCTAAGAAGATTGAAGGGTAAATTGCAGATTAGGGGGGCACTTTGAAAAAAATAGCATTTTTTCAAAGTGCCCTAGAGCTTAGACACCCCTGAAGGGAATTGGAGGCATTATGAAAACACCATTGATTAGCAAAATATTGTACGCCACTGACCTATCTTTAAATGCCAAAAAAGCAGCTGCCTATGCGCTCAGTATCGCCCATGAGTATAATGCTGCCCTTACTGTCATAAATGTCATTCCTGATCTAGTGGAAGAGATGTCGGCAGGTATGGGCTATGATCTTGCCAGCCATTTTGGTGCGGAAAAATTGGCGTCTTTTTATAGCGAAGGGCTTGCTGAAAGTAAAAGAGCGGTTATAGAGCGGGTTCATACGGTATGTAATGAGGCCGGAAGTGAGTTGGGTGAATGTCTGATTACCCCTGAAGTTGATATTCGGGTGGGTCACCCTGTTGAGCAGATTGTTCAAGCTGCCCAACAGGGCGGATTTGATTTAATTGTTCTTGGGGCCAAGGGGCATAGTATGCTTGATGATATTTTGGTCGGTAGTGTTGCTCGGGGAGTGGTAAAGAAAACTACCATCCCAGTTTTGACGATTCCCATGCCAGGTGATTAATTGTTATATGGTGTGCGAGGGCTCGCTTCGCATCGCTTATCTGTATACTTTTGAGTTTTATACGAGTGTATCAATTTTGAAAAAAGAGGTTTTAGGAAAATGGCTGAAATGAAAATTGTTGTACCTTCAAATAACCCTGGTGGCATGGAGGCGGAGCGTTCCGCCCATTTCGGTCACTGTGATATCTTTACAATGGTGACAATAAATGATGGCAAGATCGACAAGGTTGAGCTCCATGAGCAGATTGCCCATGGCGCTGGTGGTTGTATGGTGCCGGTGACTACTCTGCGTGATATGGGAGCTCAGGCCATTGTCGTCGGTGGTATCGGTGGTCGTCCTTTGGCTGGCTTTGCTGAGGTCGGAATAACTGTCTATTTCGCCCCACCGGAGCAGATTCGCACCGTAGGTGAAGCCATGGCGGCCTTTCTGGCCAACAATCTGCCCATTATGGATCCATCTCAGGCCTGTGGTGGCGGATCGGCCTGTCATAATTAAAATAACAGTTATCGGTTGTCAGTTATTGGTTATCAGTTAAACTGACAACTGACAACTGACAACTGACAACTGACAACTGTAGTTACTCTTCATACACCAACGCCTCTCCATTCACTAACGCTGAGGCAACCTTCCTCCGTGCTGCGGTCAATATCCGTTGCACTGTTCCTCTTGACACTCCCATCCTTTTACCGGCCTGCTCCTGGGTCAACTTCTCTAAATCACAGAGGCGAAGAACCTCAATCTCGTCACGCAGTAGTGGTATCTGCTCTAGTTTACCCATGGGTGTGCCTGTGGGCTTAAATGCTCGTCCGCACAGGTTCCCTTCGCAGAATCGTATTTTTTTGGGTCTGGCCATTTTGTCGGAATTGGAGGTTAGCAGGAAATAAAGTGGTAATTACTCCTGTTG
>JAOZSN010000149.1:0-499 GCA_029939635.1 Deltaproteobacteria bacterium | reverse complement strand
CAGAATCGAATTTTCTTTGGTCTGGCCATTTTTGTTGGAATTGGAGGTTAGCGGTAAATAAAGTAGCTATTACGCCTGTAAGAAGGGGAAAAATGCTTTTATATTATCAATATCTACTTGAATTTATGACCTTATTCTATAATTCAAAGTTGTTGATTTTGCAAGAAAATTTTGGTTGACAAAAGAGGGCACTGAGGATAGATTCACAAAACTGAATTTCTATTCAGAAAAAGTTTTTTCTCGTTCAGGACGTTGATACAATTGGCGTTCACGGCTCTGGACGATAGGTTATAGGCTTTTACATTAAAAGATCCTTAAGGAGGAAACGAAAAAATGCCAAAGCATGATACTCCCTTACTGGACGAGCTCGAAAGCGGACCATGGCCAAGCTTTGTTACTGACATCAAGCGTCAGGCAGAGACTAAACCAGAATGTTGGGACATTCTGGGCCAGGTTGAGCTGTCCTACAAAGACAGAATTACCCACTGGAAGCACGGTT
>JAOZSN010000025.1:3971-23526 GCA_029939635.1 Deltaproteobacteria bacterium | reverse complement strand
AATAAAAAATAATAAAAAAGCAAACTATTACGCTCATGTCCCTCTTCCTCGATAAAAAAGACAAGCTTGGTAAGATGCTGGTCACCTACGGGAAGATCAGCAACGAGCAGCTTGACCGTGCCTTGGCCCATTTGGATTCGGTACCCCAGCCGCTAGGTGAAATCCTAATTTCACTTGGTTTTGTGGGTGAAGAGGATGTCATGGAGGTATTGGCTCTGCAGATGGGTCTGCGTCTTTTTCGTGAGCAAAAGTACGATAAATATCTTTCGATTAATCTGCCCAAGATCTTCCATCGTCAGCACCCCTTTGCCCTTGTCCACCGTGAAGAGCATAATATCCTGGTCACCCATGATCCGGATAATAGTGAAATACTCAATACCGCCGAGATTATGCTCAACTCAACCTTTGAGATGCAGATGAAGGAGGATGAATTTTTTGCTGAAGAGGCACGAGATTTATATAACGAAATCCTCAATGTTAATCCCTTTGAGATCCAGCTTGCCACTGAAAGTGAGATAATTAAACTCTGTGATGACCATTATGACTTAGGGATTATGGCAACCGAGGAGGACAGTCAGCTCCTGGAAGAGGATGATGTTGATAAACTTAAAGACATGGCCTCTGAGGCGCCAGTCATCAAATACGTTAATGGTCTGGTTGATACTGCTGTTGAACAGCGCGCCAGTGATATTCATGTGGAGCCCTTTGAGCATGGCCAACTCATTCGTTTTCGTATTGATGGTGTTTTGTATGAGCATGAGAAACCGCCAAGGTCAATGCAATCCGCAATTATTTCCCGTATAAAACTGCTGGCAGGATTAGATATTGCTGAACGTCGTATGCCCCAAGATGGCAAGATTTCCCTCCGTATCAGCGGCAAAGAGGTTGATTTGCGGGTATCAACCCTGCCTACCATTCATGGTGAGGGCGTGGTGATTCGTATTCTGGAAAAAGAAAGCATCATCCTTGACTTGGGCAGGTTAGGTATGCCGACAGAGGTTGAAGAACCTTTTCAGCGCCTTATCAAGCAGCCCAACGGTATTCTGCTGGTCACAGGCCCCACAGGTAGTGGTAAGACCACCACCCTCTACTGTGCCCTGAACATGATTAACTCAGGCAATAATAAAATTATCACTGTTGAAGACCCGGTGGAGTACCAGCTCCAGGGCATCAACCAGATCCAGATTCGCCCTGAGATTGGTCTTAGTTTTGCCAAGGGCTTGCGTGCCATTGTCCGTCAAGATCCTGATGTCATCATGGTGGGTGAGATCCGTGATCAAGAGACAGCAGAGATTGCTGTGCAGTCATCTCTCACCGGTCATCTCGTCTTTTCCACCCTCCATACCAATGATGCCCTTTCGGCGGTGATGCGCATGGTGGATATCGGCGTGGAGCGTTTTCTTATTTCATCCTCCCTGCGCGGGGTTTTGGCCCAGCGCCTGGTACGGCGTATCTGTGAGGAATGCAAGGAACCTATTGGTCAGATCAGTGAGCATTTAGGCTATGAACCGCCAGGGGGTGACTTTGAGGTATTTCAGGGGAAAGGCTGCCAGAAATGTGCGCAGACCGGCTTTTCTGGTCGAATAGGTATCTACGAAATTTTGGAAATGAGTAATTTGCTCTGTCGTGATGTCTCTCGGGGAGCAGCCTTAGAAGAGCTGGAGGCCACAGCCTTAAAAGAGGGTTTTCGACCTATGTTCCTGGATGGCCTAGCCAAGATGCAGCAGGGTGTTACCACCCTGTCAGAGGTGATGAGAGTGAGTAAGGAGGCGGCCAGTGGCGCTGTTTAAGTACAAGGCCCAAGGACGTGATGGCATCAAGAAAGGGGTGCGGGAAGCGGCAGATAAGGAGGCCGTCATAAAATACCTTATGGACAAGGGTTTACGGCCACTTCTTGTGGAGTTGGGCGGTAGGGAACGTAAAGGCATAAGCATAAAGCTACCCAGTTTTGGAAGGAAGGCTAAGGCCGGTATTAGCAGTAAAGAAATAGAGTTTTTCACCAAGCAGCTGGCCTTGCTGGTGAAAGGCGGCATGTCTCTGGACAAGGCCTTGAACCTTATTCGTCGGCAGACTGAAAAGGAATCGATTCGTAATTTTGCTGGCCGTTTGGAGAGAAAGCTTAAGGAGGGCTCGACCCTGTCGGCTGCTTTGGCCCTGGAACCAGGCTTTTCCGCCATGTATGCCAATATTGTTCGGGCTGGTGAAGAAGGTGGCGTTTTGCCGGAGATGCTGCTCAATATTGCTGAATACCAGTCAGAATCACGGGAGCTGAAGCAGTTCATTGTCTCCAGTTCCATTTACCCACTCATTCTGCTCACCATGGGTATTGGTATTGTCATCATTTTGGTGGCAGTGATCCTGCCCAGGTTTAAGCTACTATTTGAGGGAATGGGAGATGAGCTGCCGATGAATGTCGCCGCACTCATGGCTGTGGCAGATTTCAGTTCCAATAATCTTTTGCTGACCCTGGGATTATTTGTCGCCCCGCCAGTGGCGTTGATCTGGTATGTGCGCAGTGATGAAGGCCGCCGTTGGCTGGGCCGCATGGTGCTAAAATTGCCCATGACCAGGCCTTTTATACGTGATATTGAGACCACCCGCATCTTTCGTACCTTGGAGGTCTTAGTGACAAACGGGGTGCAGTTGGTTACGGCATTACGTATCAGTGCTGGGGTGGCGGCCAATGAACAATACCAGCAGTTGCTGGCGCAAGCCACCACTGCCCTGAAAGAGGGGCAACGGGTGGCACCAAAGCTGAAAGGAGATCTTATCCCGGATTTGGCGGTGGATTTATTGGCCATTGGTGAGGAATCGGGGCGTATCGGTGAGGTATGTGGGCAGATTGCCAGCCATTTTGAACAGGAATTACGGGAACGTTTAAAACGATTTGTAACCCTGCTGGAGCCTGTATTTATTTTGGTGATGGCGGTGGGTGCTGGCTATATAGTTTTATCAATGTTGTCAGTGATTATGTCGATGAATGATATAGCTGGTTGAGGCTGGTGGTCGTGATGAGCATTAGACATCGAACCGGGCAACGCGGTTTCTCTCTTTTTGAATTGATGGCTGTGCTGGTTATTCTGGCTATTGGTGCGGCAGTGGTGGCCCCATCGTCTGGAAAAATGTTGTCAAAGCTCAGCTTTCGACGTGATGGACTTGAGGTGAAAAAACAGCTGAGAACTTTAAAGGCTATGGCTGTGAGTAAAGGGCAGTCTGTGAGGGTTAGCCTGGAAGATCAGACCTTTTTGATCCAGCTTGGCGCAAAGGATGAGGTGCGGCGGCAGCTTAAGCTTGATGAAGAATGTAGCCTGGAGATGAATCCTAATGTGGTAAAATTTACGCCCCTGGGAACAGCCACTCCAGCCAAATTGGTGTTGGCCAGAGGTGAACGGACACGGACTATTCAGCTAGATGCCTTGACAGGATTGCCTTACTAGTAAAAATGAATGATGAATATCGAACAAGGAATGCCGAATGTCGAAGGAAGGATGTTATCTGATTAAGATCCGTACCGCCCTTCGAAATTCTAAATTTGAAATTCGAAATTCTGCGGTTCGCTGTTCAGCAACGATGGTGGAACAGCCAAAAAATAACCATGGTATGAGTCTCATGGAGGTCATGGTGGCCATGCTGCTCCTTGCCATGGTCGCCTCCATGGTCTACTCCATCCTGGATCGGTCCATTGTCTTTGCCGGCAAGGGTGAGGCAAAGATAGCAGAGATAGAAAAAAGCCAGGCTCTGTTGAGCCTTATTCAACGCCAGGTACGCAGTGGTTGGTATGATGTAAAGCAGAAAAAGGTGGTTATCTCGGGCGAGGATGACATTTTACGTCTGGTAACTAAGGCACCGCTGCTCTATCCAGATCAGGGCACGGTGTTGGCAATATACCGTTTTGACAGGGATAATCAGGCTCTTTACTATACCGAGAAGAAGGATTTTTATAATCCTGAGAGCCTGGAAGCCTTGCCTGAGAGTGATGAGATGATTCTGCTCTTGGCTGATACTGGCGAGTTGGAATTGTTCTTTGATGAAGAGCGAGGAATGGTTAGTTTTCACTGGCAGGAAAAGGAATATGAGTTTTGGCCCTGGTGTACGGAGAAGGGGGAGGATGAATGAATTAGAAATTAGCAATTGAAGGGACTTTGTTTTTTTTATCAGGATATCTTCCATAATTTCTCATTTTTAATTTGTAATTCCTAATTCACATAGAAAATATGGCCGCAGCCCAGCACACAATAAAGCAAAGTGGCTTCACCCTCATAGAGGTCATGGTCGCAGTGCTTCTGTTGGCCATCGGCTATGTAGCGGTGCTGGAATCTTTTTCTACCTCCTTGCGGCGATTGGCTAAGGATGGCGTGAAGCGGCAGGCCTTTTTTGAGCAGGAGGTAGATCTCAGCCGCCAACTGCGTTTCGCCAATGCAAATGAGGCTGGAGATGATGGTGATATCTACCTGGAGGGAAAAATTTATAACCTCCACCATCGGGCCAGTGAGTCTGGTTTGCTGAAGAGCTTGAAGCTGGTGGTAGTACAGTGAAAAGACAGTTATCAGTTATCAGTTATCAGCTGCTAGTTTTACGGCTACGCCGTTATGTAATTGGTAATTTCCGTCAACTGATAACTGACAACCGGCAACTGACAACTCTGGCCAAGGGCCAAAACGGTTTTGCCCTGGTTATTGTTATCCTTATTTTGCTCATGGTTAGCTTCCTGGCCGCAGAGCTCACCTTAGGGGTACGTAGTGAGACCATTGGTGGCTTTAATGCCCGCCAGCAGGTGGTGGGCCGCAGCCTGGCCATGGCCGGTATTAATTTAGGGATTTTCTACCTCCTTGATACACCCCTTGTGGTGGATGAGGAGGGTGTGTATCTGCAAGGAGATATTCGCGATGTGTGGCTGGAGGATGGTCGGGTGCGTTATCAGCTGGTCAGTGAGTCAGGTAAGATTGATATTAACTATGTTGATCGGCAGCTTTTTTATTTACTGCTGGAACAGTATGGCCTGGGCGAGGAGGATATGGATAGTATCTATGACTCTCTGCTCGATTGGCGGGATAGTGATGATTTGCACCATTTAAATGGTGCTGAAAATGAGTATTACGAGGATCTTGATGAGCCCTATGTGGCACGCAACGGGAAAATCATGGATCCCAATGAATTTTTTCTTATTAAGGGAACGGAAGGACTGGCGGGTAGAATGAAGGCAGCTGATATTTTCACCGTACATAATGGCAAAGGCAAGGTAGCTTTTAATGATCTTACCCCGGCCATGCTCATCTTTCTCACTAATGGTGACCAAGAGGCTCAGGCCCTCTACCATAAGCTTCGTTTGGAGGTTGGCCAGCTTTCTGCTGTCCATGCCCAACTTATTTTAGGGGATGAGCGCTATCAGGAGTTGCAGCCCTATCTTTCCTTTGGCAGGGCTCGCTCAAATTTTTACACTGTCATGGCCACAGGGTATGCTGGGGAATTACCACCCGATGAGGCTGAGGATGGGCAGGACAAAACTACACCCCACGTACCAGGCAGTCGTGTCTCTGTGTTGCTGGAAAAACGTGGTGCCAAGATCACCTACTATGGTTGGCAGGAGGAGTGGTCGTGAGCAGGGTCGTTGATATCTATATAGCCCGTGAGCAGGTGCTGGTGGGGTGGGTCAAGGATGGTCACTATCAGAAGATGAGTGTTCCCTCCAAGCTTAATCTTTTTACCCCTGTGCTGGCTGAGATCATGGGCCTGCCAGAGGTGTCGAAGGATGTTGTTGTCTATCTGGCTGAGGATATTCTTTTTTATAGTACATTTGAGCTTGATCGCCAGACTCCTAATCTGCACGAGGCCATTGAGATGCAGTTGGAGATGCTCACGCCTTATGGTGAGGATAGCCTTTATGCCTATGAGTCACAGCGTCATAAGGAGGGGTTTTCCATACGTTTATATGGGGCTGAGCGGGGCTTTGTTGAGCCCTTTTTACGGCAGATTCATACGGTGGGCCTACGTTTGATTGGTCTGTTTCCGGAAGGTCAGCGTTATCTCACTCGGGAAACGCGTAAGGGTGAGTGGGGGCTGTGGGTGGCGGGCCGTTTTGGTAAGCTTCTCCATTTTAACGATGGCCAGCTTATTGAGCGTTTGCAGTGTCCAGTGGCCATTGCTGCAGAAAAACTGCTCCAGCGATCGGGCCTGGAGACTATATACAGCAGTGATGAGATGGAAGGCTTTGTTGATAGCGAGTCCCTGCTTGAAAAGAAGGCCATGGGGCAGAAGTTTGATCTCTTACCCAAGTCGTATCGGCAGCCTGATTATCTGAAAGGGATTATCCTTGTCTTGCTGGCGATGAATTTTGTCTTGTTGTTATTGTTAAGTGGTACCAAGCTGGTGGGAGTTAGTATGGAGGCAACACGCCTGGAGGCAGAGGTTAATCAGCTTATGCCCCAGGTCAAGGAGGTGGCGCAATTACGGAGCAGAGAACAGGAGCTTGAGTCTGCCCTGGCCAGTTTTGAGGGGCTGGAGGTCAATAGTGATTTTATCAGCTTTTTAGATGATTTGACCCAGAATCTGCCCATGTCCTCCTATCTCGATCAGTTGCGATTGGATAAGAAAAAGAGAACCATTCATTTGCAGGGTTATACCGATGACCTAACGGCATTGACCACCAGTTTACAGAAGATTGGCAACTCTACCTTAAAGTCAACCCGCAAGCGGCGGAATCAGACTTATTTCCATGTGGAGGTCAGTCTGCTATGAAACTGAAAATACCTCATATGGATAGGCGTATCTTGCTGGTAGGAGTGGCCTTAGTGGCCTTGCTTTTCAGTGGCTTGCGGGCCGGGGTCAACTTTTATCAGGGCAAGGTGGATGCCTTGGACGCCAATCGTAACGCTCTTTTTCTCTACCATAAACAGGTGAGAGGTCTACCAGCCCTCCAGAAACGTATTAAACGCCTGGAACGTCAGTCAGACCAATTAGAGAAGCTCCTCTTTGAGGCCGACTCCATAGATGGCGTGACCTCGGCAGTACAGATTAAGCTCCAGGCTATGATTACTGGTGCTGGCCTTGAGCCTGAGTCGTTACGCCCCTTGAGCAGTCACCGCCAAAAAGCGGCCCACGCCATCCAGACCATTACCATTAAGATGAGACTGGCTGGTAGTTTGACAGAGTTTGAGCAATTCCTGGCTCAGCTCTATGGCTCCAAGCGTCTTTTCGTCATCGATAGTTTTACTGTGAAACCGTACAAGAAGGATGGTGTGAAGGTCTTCATTGATGTCAAGGCCCTCTATCGTCTTAAAGGGGATGGGGATGTAGGTTCTGGTAGCTCGCAGGGACGGGATGCAAGAGGTGGCGATAATGGTTAAAATAGCTTTAACAGTTGCCTTGGCTTTGCTTTGCCTATTCTTGGTCAAGGCTAATAGTGATGCCCTGCGTGGTGGGTTCGATGACGATTCTCCGCCTGTGAAGGCGAAAAAAGTTGTGAAGGGCAATGGGCAGGGAGAGGTTCGCAAATTTAATCCTCGGGTACCGCGCTCTTTACCCAATTTGTATAATGGTTATCTCTTTAATGCTGATCGCCACATGGATGGCGGTTTTGATGATGGAGCGGGAGCAGGTATGGATGCACGGGATGAGGCTCCCCATGTTAACGTCTACGAGGTTTCCTACAATGGCTCTCTTCTCTATGGGGCAGTGAAAAAGGGGTTGATATCCTACCCTTTGCAGAAGACCAAGCGACTGAAGACGCGCAGCAAGAGCACAAGCAGGGCTCCTAAGCGGGCCTCGTTGCAACTTGAGATTGGAGACAAGATCGGTGGTTATACCGTCAAGGCCATTGAGGTTGAACGAATCATCTTCAGCAGGGGTGGTGAAGAGGTGGTAAAATCTCTCCATGATGTAGAAAAGGTCAGAGTTACAGCTCGAAGCACGTCTCAGTCTCGGCGAAAGACAATGACGAGTACGGCTCGACGTAAGACACCACCGCCCAGGGCGAAACCACCGTCACAGCGAAGACCACCTGGAGCTGTACCTCCCAGGAACAAAACAGTAAAACCACCCCCGGCAGTTCCAGCGCAGAAGATATGAAGTAAAGGGTGGCTGAGTAAGAAAGGTAAATACGCTCTTTTTAGGACCCCCCTGAGGGGTACAACTTGAAACTGTAGTTACGAATATGACACAGCAAAAAATGCATAATCCATGGACAAAGCTTCTCGTGGTCAGTGGCTGGCTTGTGGTTTTTCTTTTTCTGACGGCCTGTACAGAAAAAGAGATGCTCAGTCCCAGCCTTGATCTTGCTGAAATTAACAGTCGCATTGAAAAATCGAATGACGCATCGGTGTTGCTGGAGCAGGAGGCTGGGGACCAAGAGGTGCTGGAGCGTCCACTGATTAAGGATATCATACCCGAGGGGCAGGGAGGCAATTCTGCCCTGGCCATGCTCAGCCATGGAGCTAAGTATGCTCCGGGCAGTTGGGAGCAGCGTGAGGTAGAGCGCATGAAGGTTGCTACCCAGGGACGTACTGCAACTCCGGGCAGCGCAGATATGCCAGGTGTCCCAGAGACGAGTACCCTTGATGGTGCGGCACCCCAGGGACCTGCCGATGGCCTGCAGTTGAATTTTGATAACGCTGATATATATGAGGTTATCCAGGTTATTGGCAGTGCCTTGGGTATGAATTATCTCATTGATCCCCAAGTGAAGGGTACGGTGAATATTCGTTCCGGGCAGGCCATTCCAGCCGACCAACTCTTTGTTGTTTTTCAAAAAATTCTCCATATGAACGGTCTGGATATTCGTCGCGAGGGGAGCCATAACTATATATTTGTCAGTAAAAAGCCCTACTCACAGCAGATTAACGGGCCGCAGGATGTGGACGATCTCAGCCCTTCCTCCCGCCTTATCCTGCAGGTCATTCCCATTCAGCATCTGCCTTCAGCCCAGGCCATGAAGCTGATAGAGAAGTATCTCTCTGAGCAGGGCTCGGTGGTTAATTTGCCTGAGCAGAATACCCTGCTCATCAGCGATTACGAAGGTAAGATCATTGATGTCCTTTCTATCCTGGCTCGGTTGGATATATCGCCCTTGGCTGATATGTATGTGCGCCTGATCCGGGTGGAAAATGCGCCTCTTTATGACCTGCGTGATGAGTTGAGCGGTATCATGGAGGCCTTTCGGGTTAACAAGAAAAATTTTGAACCGCTACGCATTATTCCGTTGGAACGGCTCAGCTCTCTACTCCTGGTGAGTAAGAATGAATTTTTGGTAAACAATGGTGAGATCTGGATCCGTGAGCTTGATGTGGTGCCGGGTATGGATCGTGATAATATCTATATCTATAATGCCCGTAATACAGTGGCCTCGGAACTGGCAGAATTGGTCAATACCCTGATTCGTGAGGATGAGCCGGTGGCGAAAAAGGCCACCAGCAATAGTATGGCAAAGGATCGTAAAGCTCCTCCTCGCAATAGCAAGAAAAAGGGTAATGCCCCCCAAAGCTCCCTGCGTTTTGCCGGCAATCCCATCCTCTTTGCCGATGACACCCGCAATGTCATCCTTATCCGTTCTCTGCCACCAGATTATGCCCGTATCGTGAAGCTGCTGGAGCGCCTTGATACTCTGCCGCGCCAGGTTTTGGTTGAGGTGATGGTGGCTGAGGTCTTACTCAAGGATGAATTACAAATGGGTGTACAATGGGCGGCCATGAATAATTATCTGGGTTGGAATGGTGATGCTCGCGTCTCCTTTGATGTTTTGTCACCAAATCTTGGCAGTGGCTATGATCCAGGTCTTTCTCTCGTCTTTAACAGTGGTGATAGCTCTCGGGAGTTTTTACGGGCTCTGGCTGGCAAGAGCGATCTCTCTATCCTCTCCTCACCCCAGGTGTTGGTGTTGAATAATGAGACCGCTACCGTCAATGTTGGTGAGCAGATCCCCATTGTCACCTCCATTACTGAAAATAGTTCCGCCGCTACCCAGGTAGATAAAACGGTGCAGTATAAGGATACCGGTGTTATCCTGGAGGTAACGCCGCAGATCAACTATGACGGTATTATCTTGCTTGAGGTCAAGCAGACCGTGAGCACAGCCCTTGATATTCCGGAAAATGGGGTGCAGTCGCAACCCATCAAGACCCGCGAACTGAAAACCAAGCTGGCTGTTAAGGATGGCCAGTCCATCATGATCGGTGGTCTTATTGGCACGGATATCAATATTAATAACAGCGGTATTCCCCTGTTAAAGGATATCCCCTGGCTGGGCTATTTCTTTAAGTATGAGTCGCGAGAGAAGAGGAAGACAGAGTTGATCGTCATGCTCACCCCTTATGTTATTGAGACTGAGGATGTCTTGGATCAATATGTCCGGGAGTTCGGCGGTAAGATGAGCGAGTTACGCCAGGAGATGAATGCTGATATCAAGGATCTTCGCCCCACTGAGCAGATGAAACAGCAAAAAGAAAAAGAAGAAGAGATTGATGAGGAGATGTAAGATATGCGGCAGTTTGTGATAGATGATTTAAGTCAGCAAGAGCGTGATAATTTGGATAGCTACCTGAAAAACCGTCTGAAGCCTGGCGGTATGGAGGGAATGTTTTGGCTGGCAATTCCGCCCGATCTATTGGCCGAGGCCCAGCACGGCCACGATGAGTGCGGCCCCTTTTACTTTGGCTTTGATTTAAGTCACAATGCCCTTACCATTGAGTTGCTGGTACGCAGTGAGGTAAACCTGCACTGCACCTGCATCAGCTACGCCAGTGTGGCTCAGCGCCAATTTCTGCTCGATTTTCTTGATACCATGCTGGAGGAGGAGAAGATTCGCTAAAGACGGTTATCAGTTGCTAGTGCCAGTTGTCAGTTGAAGGATGCTTTCTAAAAAGAAAAGTACCATAACTGGAAACTGTAGTTTTTTACCTGATCCCCTTCTTCTTCTTGCGTACAATACCGATCATCTTGACAAAGCGAGCCATCACCTCAAAATACATCTTGCCGACAACCTGCATGATGTTGTTGTGTTTGGCACCGGGTACCATCTGAAATTCTTTTTGGATCGCGCCGCTTTCAGAGATTAAATGGGAGCCATTTGTGTTCATGTCTATAATCTCATCTAGCTGACCATGGATGATATAGGTTGCCATGGTAATGCGTCTGATTTTATCCAGGTTTCCAAAACCATCCTCCTCGCTGATTCCCAATCCTGCCACATCAACACCGATAGTCTCCAGTAACGGCCTGGTAAAGGCAAAACCACTATCAATGAGCAAGGCCTTGACCTCCTTTGGAGAGCTATCAGCCAGGTGGATTGCTGCCGCACTCCCTAAAGAGCGGCCCATAACCAGCAATTTGCCGGAAAATTCTTTTTCCTTCAGCACTGCCTGCACCGCTGCCAATATCTCCTCCGCATCTTCCAGCATTTTGCTGGCCGTCGGGGTGCCGCTACTGCGGCCATAGCCTCGGAACTCAGCGGCAATAAAGCTAACTCCCATCTCTTTATAGCCTAGGGCCATATCATCATAATCACTGACAATTTCACCATTGCCATGGAAGAAGAGTATGGCTGGTTTGCTTAAATCATCAAGGAGATGGTAGCGCACATGGATCTCAGCGTCATCAGTCACCGCCACCATGGTGTCAAGGCAATTAGCTGGTACTTTTGCTTCATCTGGGCGGGGGTAAAAGAGTAGGGCTGTGACATCTGGCAGGTCAAGTTTTTCAAAGGACATGTTGTTTCTCGCAATAAAAAATGAATTCACCGCAAAGCAGTGCGTTTGACAATACGTTGTGGAGGGTAAAATAATTATTTTCAGACGGCACTATAGCGTACTTGGCAAAACTGGCAACAGGTCAGATCATTTTTTAGATTTACAGGCAACTCATCCTCTCTTGGGCCAAGGGCAAGAACCTATATAGTTTCGAATTATTGAAATTTAAGCTGGATGGCACGCAGGATGTCGGTAATCTCAAAGAAGGCGGTGACTAGTTCCGGGTCAAAATGTGCCCCAGATTCATTACGGATCACCTCATAGACCCTTTCCTTATCCCATGATTCTTTATAACAACGCTTGGAAGAAAGGGCGTCATATACATCAGCCAGGGCCGTAATGCGGGCTGCCAGGGGGATTTCGTCTCCGGTCAGGGGTTGGCGGGGAGGTTCTAAGCTTTCGTGGTGTGCTGCTTGGCCAGGGTAGCCTTGGCCATTCCATTTTTCATGGTGGTGTAAAGTGATATCGTAGGTCATCTGATCCAGTTCTGAGGAGATATTGGCAAAGAGCTGGGCACCATAAATGGTGTGCTGTTTGATAATAGCAAATTCTTCAGAGGTGAGGCGAGCTGGTTTTTTGAGAATAATGTCAGAGATCCCTACTTTGCCAGCGTCGTGGAGCATGGCGGCCAGGCTGATGAGATCACGAAAATGTTTTATTTCCTTAGCGGGGATTTTTTTGTTTTCTGCCCAGCGCTGGTAAATTTCGGCACAATAGGCACTGACCCGTTGGACATGGGCTCCGGTCTCCTTGGGGTCATGGAGTTCAGCCATCTTCACCATGCGCAGGATTAACTCTCGGTTAAGTATGCCGCGTTCAATGGTGACAGCGGCATTATTGGCAAAGAGTGGCACGTACATCGTGCTGTGTTTGGAAAAAATTGTTGGTTTATTGTCTTTTTCCTGGGCATTGATAAGCTGCATCACCCCCACCAGGGAATCGTTAGAGGTGATGAGGGGGATGGTGAGGATAGAGGTGGTGTGATAGTTGTTTTTTTCGTCAAAGGAAGAGTTGAAGCTGTAGGGGACATCTGGGCTAATTTGGTAGGCGTCGTCGATGACCACCATCTCTTTGGTTAGTGCTGAGTAGCCGACAATGGAATTTTCGCTTATGGGGAGAATTTTGTTGGTGTATTGCGCTGCCCCAGCACCACGCTGACCGAAAAGAGTGTCATTTTGGACATGGCTGAATAGCAGGGACTGATTTTTGAGAAGATAGATGGAACCGGCATCAGCTCGGGCCAAGGCGCGCGCCTCTAGCAGGATGCGGTCAAGAATCATATCCACATCCTTGAGCTGGTTAAGCTCCTGGATGGTTTCAAGAATAGAGACGACAATGGCATCGCCCTGTTGTTTCCCTGTCATATGGCCACTCCCCCAAGTAAAAACCCGTACCAATACTCAGTATAGCAAAAGAGAGAGAAGGCTGTTACCAATTTTTCTTATTTGACAGCGCCAGGAGCCACTACTATAGTGCAGTCGAAGATAAATGCTGTTTCGTTCGTGTGCCCCTCAGACCCTGACCCCTTTCATGCTTACCTACCCCAACATAGATCCTGTCATTATCCATCTTGGCCCCTTGGCCATGCGTTGGTATGGCTTGATGTATGTTATCGGCTTTACAGCTACCTATTTTTTGGTGGCACGCCAAATAAAGCGTCAGCAGCTCAGTAAACTGGCTGCGTGTTTTGAAAACCTCAATATGACCCTGATTATTGCAGTGGTTCTTGGGGGACGATTTGGCTATGTTTTTTTCTATAATTTTTCCTATTATGTAGATAATCCTTTCCAGGCCCTCAACACCTTGGCTGGCGGCATGTCTTTCCATGGCGGAGTGCTCGGTGTTGTGCTTGGTGGACTCTGGTTTTGTCGTCGGCATGGCCTTAATTTTTTAGCCACCAGCGATATCTATGTGGCCACCATTCCTATTGGCTTGGGACTGGGGCGCATAGGCAATTTTATTAATGGCGAGTTGTATGGTCGGGTGACCGAGGTGCCTTGGGGTATGATCTTCCCCGGTGGTGGCCCCTTGCCCCGTCACCCCTCGCAGCTCTATGAGGCCTTTCTTGAAGGGTTTGTTTTTTTTCTCCTGCTGGCCTGGTCAACCAGACTGAAGGAGGCACGAGGCTGGGGACATGGTTCAATTCTGGCCCTGTTTATATTTTTCTATGGGGTGTTACGCTGCTTTGTGGAACTTTTCCGTGAGCCGGATGCTCATATTGGCCTTATGGCCAATTTCGTGAGCCGGGGACAGCTGTTAAGTGGATTCATGGTGGTGATTGGGGGAGTTTTATTCTTCCTGTGGCGGCGACAACAGCAGATAGAGACGTTATGAGGCAAAATATAATGAAACGATTTTTAACCTTTTTTTTATTGGCGCAATTTATGATGACAACCCATGCCGGGGCAGCTGAACTGGCTCCCCATTTGTATAAAGATACCCTGGATAACGGCCTTACTGTGTTGGTCAAAGAGATGCCCGGTACTAAGGTGGCCACGGTGCAGATTTGGGTGAAGGCTGGCTCAATCTATGAGAATGAAGAGGAGGCCGGTATTACCCATCTCATTGAGCACATGATTTTTAAGGGTACGCCAACTTATGGGCCTGGTCAGTTGGCCGAGGCGATTGAGAGCTTGGGTGGGCGTATTAATGCCTACACCTCCTTTGAGCACACCGTATACCATGCTACTCTTTCGGCACGGCACTGGCGTAAGGCCTTTGATGTGCTCAGTGATTCGGTGCGCCACTCAATTTTTGATGCCGACGAGCTAAGTCGAGAGAAAAAGGTGGTCTTGGAAGAGATCAGTATGCGTAACGATAGGCCAGCGGTGAAGATGTTTCAGACCTTAATGGAAACAGCCTACACTGAGCATCCCTACAGGCTACCGGTCATTGGCACGGTGGAGAGTGTCAGTGGCTTTAGTCGAGAGAATATCCTGGCCTATATGGCTAAGCATTACCACCCAGAAAATATGATGATTCAGGTGGTGGGCGATGTACGTTATGGCGAAGTCATGGCTGCAGCCCGAGAGTTAATGGGAGATATGGAACGCGGTGATCTCAAGCGTCCTGCCCTGCCTGTTGAACCAGTCCACCAGGCCTCGGTCTTTTTTAAGGTGAGTGAGGAGGTGGGGCAGAGCCATTTAGCCCTGGCCTTGCCTGCCACACCATTTATGCATGCTGATACGGCGGTACTTGATGTGCTTACGGCCATCCTAGGTCAGGGAGAAACCTCGCGTCTCTTTCGTACCCTACGTGATGAGAAGCAGTTGGTTCATCGTATTAATGCTGCCGCCTTTACTCCAAAGGAGCCTGGTCTACTGGAGATAACCGCCCTGTTGCCAGATGAGCATATCAGCGCCGCTTTAGAGGGTATCCTGGTGGAGCTGTTTACCTTGAAGTATATGCCGGTGACCGACGAGGAGTTAGTACGGGTGAAGCGTAACCTGGAGGGTGATTTTGTCTTTAATCTGGAGCGGGCCGAGGGTCAGGCACGCACCTTAGGTTCTTTTGAGCTCCTAGCTGGTGACCCGCGCAACGATGACTATCTTGCGAAAGTTCGTGCTGTTAGCCGCGAGGATATCATGGCGGTTGCCAATCGTTATTTTTCCCCCCAGGTGATTACGGCTGGCTGCTTAGTACCACCCACTGCTGATGTGGAGATTGACCAGGCCATCTTTGCCAAAATCATTGCCCGAGCAGAAACCAAGGCGCAGGCTGCAGTACCTGGTGCCTATCTCAGCGAGGCTTATCTCTCCAATACTTACCGCTATAAATTGAAAAATGGTCTGACTTTGCTGGTGCGAGAGGATGATAATGTTGATACTGTCGCCATTCGCACAGTTTTTCCTGGTGGCCTGCGGGCTGAAACAGAGGCGACCAATGGCGCCTTTGCCTTTATTGGTGACCTCTTTCCACGCACCACCGAACAGCTCTCTGCCCAGGAATTGGCGGTCCAGGTTGCAGATATGGCTGGTTCTCTGTCTGGCTTTAACGGCAAAAATACCTTTGGACTCCGGGCAGATTTTTTAGGGCGTTATTTTGAAAAGGGTATGACTCTGGTGCGTGATGTCATCATCACCCCTGGTTTTGCCCCAGAAGAGGCGGAGAAGATCCGCCCAGAACTTCTTGCCCAGCTCAAGCGGCAGGAGGATTCCTTGCCTTCCTTGGCCTTCCGAGAGTTTAATCGCCTGCTCTTTGAGGGACATCCTTATGGGTTGAACACCTTAGGAGCAGTTGGCCCCCTGACCACCATGAAGGTGGATGATCTGCATGCTATCTATCGTCGCTATGCCGTACCCGACAAGATGGTGCTTACGGTGGCTGGTGCGGTTAAGGCGGAAGAGGTCAAGGAGCTGGTGGAAGATCTCTTTGGCGACTGGCAGGGTATGGGCAAAAATGATGATATGCTGGAGGAGAGCTTTCTGCCTCCAGAGTTACCCGCCAAGCCTATAATTCACACCTTGGAGCGTCAGAAGGAGCAGGTTCACATTATCATAGGTTTCCAGGGCACCACGTTGAAAGATGGGGATCGTTATGCCATGGAGGTGTTGGAAAATGTGCTCAGTGGCCAGAGCGGTCGCCTCTTCTCGGAATTGCGGGACAAGAACTCCATGGCCTACAGCCTGTCCGCCTTTTCCCTGGTTGGTATTGATACCGGCTCCTTTGGAATTTATATCGGTACTAACCCGGAGAAGAAGGATGAGGTGGTTAAGGCGTTATGGGGTGAGCTTCAGCGTATTATCGAGGAGCCCGTGACTGATAAAGAGTTGGCTAGAGCCAAGAATGTTTTGCTTTCTGCCTATGAATTACATCTACAGACCCATGGTGAGCAGGCCATGGATATGGCGTTGAATGAGGAGTATGGCCTGGGCCAGGATTATGGCCATCGCTATAGCGAGGAGTTGGCCAAGGTGGATAGTGCCAGGATTATGGAAGTGGCCCGGAAATATATCTTACCAGAGCATTATGTAATGGTAACGGTCGGCGCCAAGTAAAATGGTCAGCAGCACCTCATCTTTGCCCGTTTCTGCCTACTCACATAGTAGAGCTATAGTTCGCAGGCATAAACGAGCAAATCTAAGGCGCTGCTGGCTCTTTTACGCTTCTTATGTGGCTATGAGTTGGCAGGGAACTAGAAGAATTTTGAGAAAAGATGAAGGATAAATATGTTAGAAAAAATGATAGCGCCGTCCATACTGTCGGCAGATTTTACTAAATTGGGTGAAGATATCTCGGCGGTGGTAGAGGCTGGGGCTGATGTGATTCATGTTGATGTCATGGATGGGCATTTTGTCCCCAATATTACCATTGGCCCCCTAGTGGTGGATGCGATCCGAAAAATCACCGATAGGCCGCTGGATGTCCATCTGATGATTGAAAATGCCGATAAATACATCCCTGACTTTGCCAAGGCCGGGGCAGACTGGATCACCGTGCATGTGGAGGCCTGTCCCCACCTGCATCGTACCATCCATCTCATCAAGGATTTGGGCAAGAAGGCTGGGGTGGTGTTGAACCCTGCCACCTCTCTGGCCACCCTGGATTTTATCTTGGAGGAGGTTGACCTGGTGATGTTGATGAGTGTGAACCCAGGTTTTGGCGGTCAGTCTTTTATTCCCTCTACCCTAGAGAAGACCAGGCGGTTGAAGGCGATGATTGATGCCAAGGGTCTACAGGTGGGGATTGAGATAGATGGTGGGGTGAGTCCTGCAACTATCGCTGATATCTCTGCTGCTGGCGTTAATATCTTCGTGGCAGGCTCAGCTGTCTTTGGTACTGATGATTATGGCCAGGCGGTGGGAGAGCTGAAGAGTAAGTGGTGATAAAGGCAGTTATCAGTCTTCGGTTATCGGTTGCCAGTTAAAAGAATCTCTTAATTGGAGAGCTCCTTTCAACTGGCGACTGATAACTGACAACTAGAAACTGCAGTTAATCATCATACGGCCAGGGGAAATATCTGCCGCTCATGGCCGGGTCATCAGTCATGCCACCAGTGCTGCGGTCACCACGCCAGAGGGCTGTTTGGCGGCGGCTGATGGCCTGGACGGAGATCTCACCGCTGCTTATCTTGCCCGAGGCATCCTGAGCAAAGACCCGGAAGGTTGGGCCTGAATTTTTGCCGGTATAGAATGATGAGGGCATAACAAAGGCAACCTGTGAGCCTTCTTTGTTCAGCGGTGTCATGACTACCTCAACACCGCTGATCTGCTGCCAGCTGAACTGGAGATCCTGGCGCTGCTCATCGCGGCTGGGGCTGGCATCAATAACTACCTTCTGTCCCACGGCATAGCGCTCTTCCAGCTGAGCAAAATTGACCTCTGGTGCTGGGCTGCCAAGCTCCACATCAATGGTAATGGTTTTCAGCGGAGAGCGGAATCCTCCCCGTTTGAAGCGGTAGGTGATGTGGTCAGTGCTGTCGCTGTATGGATCTGGGCGGTAACTGTGGTTACTGGTATCAATTTTGCTCAACACTCCTTGGCCACTATTTGAGATTATTTCCACATGGGTCTCGGGGTTGAAGCCATCTTTATTGGCCTCCTGCCAAATTCGCTCCCAGTCGATGATTACCGGTTCTGTGCTGGTGGTGTAATAGGTCACGTTTTTGGCCAAGACTTGGGGCTTTGTGGGTTTGAATACCTTTTTCTTAGCTATTTTGCGGCGTGATTCTGTAGCATTTTTCTGTTCCTGGGCCCGAGCCAGAGCTCCTAAATCAGGACCGGCTATGGTTACCGTGGCCAGAGTTGAGACATCCTTGCCATCACTGGCGGTAAATTCAAAATGATCTTCACCTGGGAAATTTCGGTTGGGTAGGTAGGTTAAATTCGGGGCAGTACCAGACAGTCGGCCATGCTGTGGACTATTGGTAATGGCGAAGATCAAGGGTTGGCCATCCTCATCCTGGCCCGAAAGGGTAACTGCTACTTCGCCTCCCTGTTTTGCCATGGTGTACGAGGCATCCTCCACCAGTGGGATAAAATTTGTAGCCACAGCAGCAGGGCTGGTCTCTGTTGGGTTCTCTTGGTCGGGTTGGTGCATCTGGGCGGTGGTTTCAATGTCATCGGTGGTTTTGCTTCCTCCAAAAAGGAAGTAAAGGCCTATGAGTAGCAGAATGATGACACCACCACCAATAGAGGCCAGGGCTGTTTTACCCATACCGGCGATGACGGCCGGCAGAGGCATACCTGTACCCCCTTCCTGCTCCTCTTTTTCCTCGGCATCGGCCAGTATGTCAGCTAAGCCCGTGGTTGCCTCTTCTTCCTCTGCACTAGGTGCTTCTTCTGCACTGCTGTCCGTATCTTCCTCATTGCTCAGATCAAGGAAGTCATCCCCTCCATCATCGTCTTCCTCCAACATCTCGGCAAAGTCGATTTCTTCTGTTTCAAAGGGGTCTGCTTCGCTACTGTCATCCTCCTCCAGCTCTGAGAAGAGCTGATCCATCTCATCAAAATCAGAATCAAAGGCAGCAGAGGCCAGTTCTTCAGAATCTTCAGTGGAAAGATGGGTTTTCTCTTCGCCATCATCTTCACTGAAAAGTTCATCTAGGCTGCCATCATCTGTTGCAGACTCACCAGAGGCGGCATCTATATCATTAAAGAGGGCATCAATATCTTCATCGTCAGACTCAGAGGGTGGGGCGGCAGCTTCTTCTTGTCCGTCAGCAGCATTGTCAAAGAGGGAATCAATATTATCCTGATCCAGCTCTTCCATTTCCTCCCCAGGGTCATTGTCATCGGCATTGTCAAAGAGGGAGTCAATATTGTCTTGATCCAGCTCTTCCATTTCCTCCCCAGGGTCATTGTCATCGGCATTGTCAAAGA
>JAOZSN010000025.1:0-3871 GCA_029939635.1 Deltaproteobacteria bacterium | reverse complement strand
GGGAATCAATATTGTCCTGATCTAACTCTGCCATTTCCTCGGCAGGTGCATCCTTTTCGTCATTGTCGAAGAGAGCATCGATATTATCCTGGTCAAGCTCTTCCTGTTCTCCTTCAGATTCATCATCGTCAGAAGCAAAGAGGGCATCGATGTTATCTTGATCCAGTTCCGCCACCTCTTCCTGGGGCTCATCTTTCTCTTCTTCATCTAGACCGCCAAGCAGGGCATCAATATTTCCTTGATCCAATTCTGCTGAGGAGGCGTCATCGTCAGCAGAGTCTTCGCCTGGCAGGTCAAAGAGGGCATCGATATTGGTTTGATCCATCTCTTCAGAGTCAGACTCATCACTGTCAGCGGCACCAAGTAATGCATCGATATTGAGTTGATCCAACTCTCCATCGTCATCGGTATCGACTTCATCAAGCCATTCGTCGATATCATTTTTGTCTTCAGCCATAACGAAACCTGTTTTAGGAAAATATCAATAAAGGTGCGAAGAGCACTCCGATATTATTAATGTAATAGTTCACCAGGACAACTAAACGTAACGCAATATAAATTTTTACTTATTAATAGCTCTGGGCATAGGAGTGTAGAGAACGGTAGATAGGTTCTGACATCTCCACATTGACGGCATAACTGCGCCGTTCTCCTCGGACATTACGACCGTTAATATGCACCCGTAAAAAACCATCCACCTCCTCGATAACCCCTTCCATTTTTTGGGGATAGCGAATCTCCACCGGATATTCCGGTACGGCATAGGTATTGATCATGGCTGTCATCTGGTCAGCCAGGGTAATGCCCAACATGGTAGTGCGCTGTACACGGTAGTCAGCGATAACCTTAAAGGGGCGCACAGCCACAGTGGTTGGCCCGTAAAACTCGGCAAACTGTTCCATAGCGTCATCACAGATCAGGGTGACAAGTTCTGCCAGGTTGGCGTAGCTGTAAGCTGATATACGGCTTTGCTCGGGTAGATAGGGGGTGAGTTCTGCACCCGACTGATCTCGGGCCTGACTGGGTGTGGTACCTAGACAGAACATGGTCACGGCGAGAACAGCAAAAATTAAATTATGTAATGCACGGTTTTTCATGATGTTCTCCTAGTCCAAATCCTCTAGCTTTTTTGTAAAGGTAACTGGACTCTTTTCAGTACCCCCCTGAGGGGTATAAGTGCCTTAACTGTAGAGGCAATTGTCTAATTTTAAATGTATTTTCTCGTTGTCTTGCTGCAAGTAACACGCGAATAACTGATAATGCACTAATTGACCATACCTTTGACGGCAATGGTGTACGGTTGTTCGATGGTGTGAAATAGTCCAAGTAGCTCACGGTTGAGGGGCAGGGTGTGGCGCCATGATGATTTGATAATGCCGTCCTTAAGGCTGACCAGGCGGCCATGGAGAATCAAGGTTTTACGGGTGTTAGAAAAGGTGGAAACCACCACATAGTCAAGTTCCTGATTATTATTGGCCAGCTCACTGATATTACGCGATAGAATGAATTCGCCGGTTTGCGCCAGGATATTAATTTCTCGACCCAGACGGAGTTCAGAGACCTTGATACCACGATCGGCCAGATCTGTGAGCAGGTACTCGGCAGAAATACGGCCAAATTCCGTTTCTCGTTTAAGGTCAGAAAGGGGTACGGCTGCAACAATGGCCACCCGGGCGGTGTGATGCTTTTCGCCGTCATCCTTAAGGCCGTAATAGACCTTGCCTGCTACCTCACGGGACATCTCTGAGAGGAGCACTTCAGTGCCCACGGTGCGGTTGGCTTCTGGGAGATAATTATAGACTCGATAATGACCAGGGACATACTTGGCGCGACCGCGGTAACGTTCTTCATCCTCCTGTTCCACTTGAAGATAGGCGCTGGGATTACCATATCGTACCTTTTGCTTGGCATCCGGACCCTGGGGAGGTTGGACGGCAATTTCAGGTTCTGGCGCGGGTGGCTCTTTCAGGGTGGGGCTGTCATCAAGGGCCCCACCAGGAATAATGGCCATTGCTTCCTCTTCCCGAGTTTTTTTGGCTGCAGCAGACTCACCAGCTGCGGGCTGGGGTGCTTCTGGAAGAATAGCCATGGCCGGGTTGTCTTGGGGCATTTCTGCCTTGGCCATTTGTATGGGCGGGACGACAATCTCTTCTTGAGTAGCCTGAAAGGTGGCGGTTCCTTTGTCTTCGGCTTTTTCTGTGGCCATAAGTGGGGAGACCATAAAACAGCAGGCAAGCAGCAGACTGACAGGATAGGCGAGTAGTTTTTTCTTCATTTGTTTCTCCTGATTCAAGGGTGTTTTGTATAAACGTTTACTAGCAGCGTCGTGGTTTGTTTTATAATAGCCTTTGGGGAACGAGTAGGGGCTATATTATAATTCTATTCTTTTCATATACAGGGCCTGGGGCTGGTGGAGACGTGCAGATGCGGTATCAGCCAGCATCAGGGTGGTTAATTTATTCTTGGGAAAGATAACCGTGGAGCTGGCCAATAGGGCAGATGTGCGATTATCCAGGATACGAGCGGTGACGAGGATATCGTTGTGGCCAATCATGTATGTGCCGGTGAGCATGGCTCCAGCCGCTATTTCGTTGTGAATCTCGTCCTGTTGCCGGGCCAGACCAAACTCTCCTCGTTTTTCCTGCACCCGGATGGATTCAGATTTGCGGATTTCAATGACCTTATAGGCGTGGCGCTGCATTTCATTCATGAGTTGATCTGCCAGATAGCGGCCAAAGGAAGAGGTGCGTGTTACCTTGTTTGATTCAACAAAGGTCGCTACAATCAGGCCATCAGCAAGATCTCCACTAAAGGGATCGGCATCTTCTAGGTTACTGAGTAATTCACCGGTCATGGCTCCAATGGAGAGAACCAGGCCGGTGGCCTCTTGGTGGGGTGGCTCCGCTACCGCTACAGGTTGCTGGCCAGCGCAGCCGGGTAAGAGCAGGAGAAGTGTTAGTAGCAGAAGATAGGCATATTTTGTGGGCAGCATCATGAATGTTTTCCTACGAGTCCTCGGAGTTAGAGGGGGAATTCCCCTTGATTTCTTTTCTCCCATCGGATCATCTCTGTCATTGCATTAACTAAAACATGTTGAAATCAAACAGAAAATTCAAAATCTATCAGAAATGCCGCTATATATAGTGGCTTGCGGTTCGCTGAACCGCAATATATTGACACTAATTTTTTCATTCACCTCCTTTTGGGGGAAACAGATATCCCCATACAAAAAAGTGTAGCATGACTGGTAGTGAGAGAGTAAACCCTTTTTGAAAAAAGATTATATAAGGCAAATAGTGACGCACAATGAGTGATGAAATTTCCAAAGAAGAGTGGTTGGCAGATGAGGTGCTTTTATTGCAGGATGGTGGAGAAATGCCAGAAGTGGCCTACCACGCTGCCGTGATTTTTTTATGCAAAGACTTAGATGGGCCGCAATTGATCTTGGATGAGGGTGACTTGCTTGTCTTGAAAAAGGCTGTGGTGGGACGTTTTCGGAAGATTATTTTACGGGATTTGTTGCCAGAGAATCGTTTTACTTCCATCTATCGAGGCCTGGAGCGAAGTTATGCGAATTGGCATCGCCTCCAAGGCTATGCTGGTCGGGAGGGGTTGGAGGGTGAGGTGGAAAAGGTGGGAGTGGAGGTTGCCCAGTCCTTGGCTACTTTTTTGCAGCAAGAGTATGAGGATGTGGTGGAAAAGGGCCAGGAGAGTGCGATTAATTGTTCCAGCAGCCAGCTCGTCGGTTTTTCAGCAGATGTGGGCCTTGATCTGGGTACAGAAGTGCCCCTTTGGCAACAGCTCTTTGCTGGTGGGAGCGTTTGAGTGTCTGCTGCTGACTCACCTACGCCAAAATGCCCCTTATTTATTA
>JAOZSN010000148.1 GCA_029939635.1 Deltaproteobacteria bacterium | reverse complement strand
ACTTTCTTCATAATATTCGTAATAATATGATTTTGCAGGTGGAGAGGGAGGAGGTGAAAACACGACTGGCGGTACAGGATAAAACCATACTGCGTAGTGAAAAGATGGTTCGTCTCTTTGAGGATATTCGCACTATTGCTCCCATTAATGTACCTGTGTTGATTTTTGGTGAGCCTGGCTGTGGTAAGGAATTGGTGGCTTCGGCCCTCCATAAATTTTCGGGGCGCAAAGGTGGCTATATAACCTTAAACTGTTCGGCCATACCTGAAGGTATTTTTGAAAGTGAGTTGTTTGGTTCGGTGAAGGGTGCCTATCATGAGGCAGTCAATAAGCCTGGTAAGCTCGAGATGGCTCATAATGGCACCATCTTTCTTGATGAGGTGGGGGATATGCAGCTTTCCCTACAGCCTAAATTATTGCGTTTCCTTGAAAATGGTGAGGTCACTCGCCTTGGTGATTCCCAGGTAAAAAAAATGGATACAAGGGTGGTGGCAGCCACCAACCGTGATCTGCCCACCATGATCAGCGCCAAAGAGTTTCGAGATGATTTGTTTCAGCGTCTGGCCTGTTTCACCTTAAGGGTGCCGCCTTTGAGGGAACGCAAAGAAGATGTTGAGCCATTGGTTCATTACTTTTTGGAGAGATTTGCTGATGAATATAATTGGAAGGTTCCTGCCGTTGCCGACAGGGTTTTGGTTGCCTTGATGTCGTACCAATGGCCAGGAAATGTCAGGGAGTTACGTAATACTGTTTTGCGCATGGCAGTCCAGTCGCGAGGCAGGAAGATAACTATGCAACAGCTTGCCTTGGTGGGGGAGCAGTTCTGTCAGGATGAAGAGTCTCCATCCTTTGAGTCCTTTCCTACCCTTGAAGAGATGGAGAAGCAGCAGATTGAAGCTGCCTTAGTGCGTGGCCGGTGGAATATCTCTGATGCTGCTAAAATGTTGGGTATTGCCCGATCGACATTTTATCAGAAATTAAAGAAATACGATATTTCTGCACAGCCCAAATAACGGTTCGCTGGGAAAAGATACTTTTCAGTCTTACTACAGGCTGTTTTGTTTGAAAATCGGACAGCAGCCAATGGCGGTCTGGTTGGCTGTCCGGTGGTCATACACTCTTCGTCTTTTTTGTTTTATGTGTTATTTTAAGAGGTTATGGGGTTTGTCGATAGTTGATGTACGGTTTTGGGACAAGTGTAGGAGGTTTGAGACCCTATTCTGAAGGTTTTTGTTGTTGTTTTGTTTGTTTCGATTTTCTGTCTTGGTTATCTCTTTGAAAAAAGGTCGTAACGTGTATTTGTGTTGCGTTTGGCACGGCTGTTGCTTTATAGCTAGTCATCGGCGGCCAAGTGTGCTGGGAAGTGTAATCTGGCAGCGAGTCGAAAAATGTGAACCAGGTGGTTCACAAAGATTGTTTCGGGAAGATAAATAAAGGTTGTGGATTCACAGGGGAAAATGAGGGGGGAGTGGCAAGAAAATGATTCACTTTTCCCGTAAAATTACCTAAAATAATCTGATATCTATCTCAAGATTGAGGTTTACAGGATTATCCTGTGCTAATAATTAGCGTCGGTTCTCTAAAACAAGTAGAACCAATTACTTAATAAAGCCTGAAAAGGTGAGGAGGAGTTGTAATGAAGAAGACAATAATTGCTGTAGCGGTAACAATGATGATGTTTGGTGGGTCCTCGGCTTTTGCGGCCTCTGATGTAAAGGGAAAGATTTCCAACAGATCCAATGTTAAGGGTTCAGCCAATGTTGCCATCGGCAAGGGTTCTACTGCCAATATGGGTTCTGTACAGATCAAAAACTCCAAGGTTCGTGGCAAGGTTAGCAATAAGTCCAATGTTAAAGGTTCCGCTAACGTTGCTATTGGCAAGGGTTCCACCGCCAATATGGGTTCTATTCAGATGAAGAACTCCAACGTAAAGGGTAGAGTAAGCAATAGATCCAACGTTAAGGGTTCAGCCAACGTTGCCATCGGTAAAGGCTCTACCGCCAATATGGGTTCTATTCAAATGAAGAACTCTAAGGTTCGTGGTAAGGTGAGCAATAGATCCAACGTTAAGGGTTCAGCCAACGTAGCCATCGGTCGTGGTTCCACCGCCAATATGGGTTCTGTGCAGATGCAGGGCTCCAACGTAAAGGGTAGAGTAAGCAATAAGTCCAACGTTAAGGGTTCCGCCAACGTAGCCATCGGTCGTGGTTCCACCGCGAATATGGGTTCTGTGCAGATGAAGAACTCCAGGGTTCGTGGTAAGGTGAGCAATAGATCCAACGTTAAGGGTTCAGCCAACGTTGCTATCGGCAAGGGCGCTACTGCCAATATGGGTTCCGTGCAGATCAAGAACTCCAAGGTTAAGGGAGTTATTACCAATAAGTCCAATGTTAAGGGCTCAGCTAACGTAGCCATTGGTAAAGGTTCCACCGCAAACATGGGTTCTGTTGCTATCGAGTAACGGCAATCTTTTCTTGTCTGCTCCAGGGTCCCCTTTTGTGGGGGCCCTGATTTTTTTAAAAAAAATGTGCTGTCCCAGGTGTAAACATGAATACAAAATTGCGATATCTCCTCTTTGCTGCCCTTTTTTTCATGCTCTCTGGCTCTGTTGTTTATGCCGGTGATCTTGATGACGGAATCTCCAAGTACAGTGACGATTCCATTTCTGCCAACGACAACCTGGGTGATCCTGATAAGAACGTGAAGTATATTATCATGCGGGCCAAGAGCCAGGCCGCCATGGGTAATAAAAAAGGGCAAGGTGCGACAGGTGATGGCAATATGAATAGTGTTGTTATGGGAGCTGGTAGTAATGTGAAGGGTGATATCTATATTATCGATCAGAGTAAGGGCGATAAGACCCAGGTCGTACAGTAAAAAAATATTTATAAAAATTGATGTAAAAAAATACATAATAAATTTTCAGCGTGGAGAAAAAAATGGTTGCCCATCTAAAAACGAGTTGGCGTAAGATCAACACCTTCCTGGTTATGGTGCCAGTGGCCTTGGCCATGGTCGCATGCGGTCCCAAGGATGTGGATGTCGAGCTGCCGGAAACCTTGCCAGACATAAAGGTCACTAGTTACTCTCAGGCCTTGGCTGATCTTGGCTTGATGACAGAGATCTATGCTACAGGTGAGGCAAAGATTCAGAGTGCGGATATTAGCGATCAGACCGGTGCTGCCGGTGCCTCTGGTGGTGAGATTCAGCGTAATATCACTGAAATTATGAAGAGTACGCTGAACTCCATTGGTGGCTATATTACTTTTATTGAATATGATCCGGGCTATATTCAAAACCAGATGGTTACTGGCTACTCAAATTTTGATAATAAAACAATTCCTGATGTGGTTATAACCGGTGGTATTACCGAGTTTGATCGTGGTCTTGAGACCCGTGGTGAAGGAACGGACGTGGCTGCAGAGGCAGATTTTACCAATGTTCCCAGCTGGTTCCCCTCTAAAAAGGCAGGATTTGATTATTCTGATTCAGCTAAGGCTGGTAAGGCGCGTATCACCCTTGATTTTAATATGAAGGATTTTACTACCTTGGCCGGTATTGCCCGTATGAATACTGTCAACTCCATGGATGTTCATAAGGCCGTACGCAATAAAGAAGTTGGTGTCACCCTCTTTGGGCCATCCTTTGGCTCCAAGGGTTCCATTAAGAAGGTACAGGGACGCCATGAGGCTGTACGTCTTTTGGTGCAGGCCAGCATGATCCAGATGGTTGGTAAGTACCTGATGTTACCTTACTGGCGCCTACTGGGTGATGACAATGAGCCTGATGATATTGTTGTTCGCAGTCTGAGCAAGCATTTTTACCAGTTAACTGCTGAACAGCGCATTTACAGTGTTCAGGAGTGGCTCTTTTTGCAGGGTTTTGAGCTTGTGCCTTCCGGTGTTATGGATGATAAGACTATAGCTGCCATTGCTCAATTTAAGCCAGACTCTGCCAACCGTCCAGTGGATGAGAGTCTGTTTCTGGCCGCCTATTTTGCTATTCCCATTGATTACGCTGCCTTGAATAGGCGTAAGCTCCTTGATAAAATGTGGGAAGAGTCTCAACAACAAGAGCAGGTGTACGTTGAACCTGAACCACAGCAGGCTCAGGTCGTCCAGCAGGCTGCCCCCGCTGCTGTTCCTGCTCAGCAGGAGGCCGCCACCCCTCAACAAGCACAACAGGAGGCTGCTCCTGAGGTTAAGGCTGCATCTCCTAGAGGTGGTGGTAGGAGATCTGCCGTACCTATTGGTCGCATGTTAACTGATGATGAGTGGTAAATCGGTACAGCCGATTATGATACTACTACAAAAAAGGCAATAAAATTGGGTACTCTTATGAAAACAAAAAATTGCCTTAAATTGTGTTTTGTTCTCTGTCTAACTATCTCCATAAGTTTGTCTGCCCAGACGGGGCAGGCGGGAAATAAGGAGATGGTTGAACAAGACGTGGCTGAACTTGAGGCCATCAACAAGCAGGTTTTAAGTGAAATTCCTGATTTGCCGGCAGATGGCACAGTAAATGTCAAGGCCCGCATCAGGGGTGAGCGTGATGGTAATGGAATCGATATTCTGGAAAGTACTATTATTGAAGGCCACACAGGAACGCCGCCTCAGACTCAGCAGCAAACTATTGACTTTAATTAAGTAACTCGCGTTTGAAAAAACGTAAGCAAGCCTGGTTAGTTTCAGGCAAACCTGGAGGTATGATTATGAAAACAATACTCAGCAGCACTATTTTTTGCCTGGTGATTTTCTCTTTGCTGACTCCATCATGGGCAGGCAATAAGAAGATTATGACCACCCGGGCTGCCAAGGTTTTGGCAGAACGAGCCATCGTTGAGTCTATTTATGGCCTCAAGGTTCGTTCCACTGAAGAGGTTGTGGATATGGTAGCCGCCAATTTCGTCGGTAAGACCGAGTCAAAGACCAAGGCCACTATTAAGGGTATTAAGATTGAAGAGGTGGTCTATGATGCTGGTAAAGACATTGCCAAGGCTACGGCCTCGATTACCTTAGATGCCTTTACCAATATTGATGGTCAAGATATGAATCTTGGCGGCAAGGTGTTTCGCCGGGTGGCCTTTGCCACCTCAACACCTAGTCAGGCGGGACCTATCAAGGCCCTTCGTGCAGCAGAGCTTGATGCCTACAAGCAGTTGGCCAAGCGGGTGGTTGGTTTTACCCTGGAAAGCAAGACCACGGTAGAAAATTATCTACTCACCTCTGATGTGGTCAAATCCAAGGTGCTGGCCACCATGTACATGTCTGAGGTCAGTGATTATGGTTGGGATCCCCAAGGTGACGCCTATGTGAAGATGATTCTTAACGTGCAGGAAGTTGGTGCTATCTTAGGGATCGCTGTTGTGGGGGAAGAAAATATTATTGAAGTTGAAGGCCAAGGTGCCCAGATAGATAATTTTCAAACAGCTGGGCAGAATTAATTTTTTAGCTGGTGAGGCTTTAGGTGTTTCGTGAATCCTTAACTCCTGCAGCTACTGGTCTACATCTTAATAAATGAGGTTTTTAAAATGCAGGCAAAAAAAATATGGACGGAACGCCTTAAGTTCTTTTTGCTGGGTATGATCGCCTTAATGGGGCTCCTTTTTCTCACTGGTGCAGTACCTCCTGTTGCTCCTACCCTTCAGTATGGGCGTTATCAGATCAGTTCCTGGGGCGCATCGTTGGGTGACAATAGTGGTGCCATGGGGGTATTTATAGTTGATACTGTTTCTGGGGAGACAAAGACTGTCTATAGCCGTACCTATGGTGATCCCAAGAATACAAAAGCACTTAAAAATGATCTGAAAAAACCCTTTGTTGCTATCCGCTAACACCTTTGACGGTAATATGTAAGAACGGCACTCTTTCCAGTACCCCCTTGAGGGGTATAAGTGACTTGACAGTAGATGCTTGTTTTTACATTAAAATAGCATGTTTGAAAAGCGTGTTTTTATGATGTAAAATGAGCTGTAAGTCACTAATACGTCGATGGAGGGATGTGATGCATCTTGCTTCTTTCGTGCTTGTTCTTCCTTTTCTGGCTGGTTTCTTTGGCGATGCTGGTCAGGTTAATACCTCCACCATTAATTGCATTAAAGGCAATGGTAGGCAGACAACTGAAGCCCGCCAGATTGCTCAGTTTGATGCGCTGGAAGTAGAGGGGAGTTTTACTGTTACTGTTGTTTGTGGGCAGTCTGCCACATTATCGATTAAGGCGGAAAGTAATCTTCTTCCTTATATTAGCAGCCAGTTGCACGGTTCTACTTTGAAAATTTTTGCCCGTAAGTCTATCTGTGCGACAGACCCTATTATTCTTACCCTTACCACCCAACAGCTCCAGCGCCTGCAAGCTGAAGGTGCCAATGATATCAGTGTTGAAAATCTGGTTAATGATTCTTTTACTCTAGGCTTGGAGGGCGCGGGTGATGCCCGTCTTGCCGGGGCAACAAGCATGTTTACTGCTATCATTTCCGGTTCCGGTGACGTGCAAGCCCTAGCTCTTCAGGCCAAAGAGGTGAATGTCTCCATTGCTGGAGCTGCTTCGGCCCGGGTTACAGCCCTTGAACAGATTCACGTCACCAGTAGTGGTGCCAGTGATGTCTGTTATGGTGGCAACCCAGCCAAGGTTACCACGACCATTGACGGTGTCGGAGATGTGGAATCGTGCCAATAGCCCTCCTTAGACCTTCCTTTCCTTGTTCTTGTTTTTTCCTTTTCCTGTTTTGTTTTTTATCCTCTCCTCTGTGTCTTGCATCCACTGAGCAGCCTATCGGTTTTGTTGCGGTGGTCAGGGGCAATGTTATTGCCATTGATGGTTCGGGCACGCAGCGTTCTTTGGTTGCTAAGGATACTCTCTATATCTCTGATACCGTAAAAACCATCTCAAATGGACGGGTACAGTTAGTTTTTATTGATAAGACCATCATTAGTTTGGGGCGTAATAGTGCCTTGAAAATTGCTGACTATGCCTGGTCTGATGAGAGCAAAAAAGGTGTTATGACCACGGTGGCCGGGGATGGGGTCTTCCGTTTTATGGGGGGGGCTATTACCAAGTCTTCACCACAGACATTTACCACCCAGCCACCAGTGGCCACGCT
>JAOZSN010000147.1:818-7128 GCA_029939635.1 Deltaproteobacteria bacterium | reverse complement strand
TCTGGTGCGTGAACGGGTAGGCTTGAAGTATTAACTGCGGTTATCAGTTACTAGTTGTCAGTCTCCAGTCTTCGGCATGACGAAGTGCAAAAAGGGGGTATACTCCTAACTGACAACTGACAACTGTAGTTAAAGCAATTTCTCAATATCCGCCTTGAAAGTTTCATAGGGGCGTGGCCCATAATATTTTTTTGTTATCTTACCCTGGCGATTGATTAGAAAGGAGACAGGTAGACCTGCTCCTGCGCCAAATTCACGGCTAACCTTATTTGTCCCCATGGCAATAGGAAAGCCTGGATCCTGTTTTTTTAGAAAATTCACCACATCTGCTGTTCTTTTGTCAGCCGAGATGCCAAATACCATAAATCCCTGGGAGGATAGATCTGCGTGTAATCTACCTAAATCAGGGAATTCCTCGACACAGGGACCGCACCAGGTGGCCCAGAAGTTGACCAGAACCACCTTGCCCTCTAAATCACTGGTGCTCATGACGCCACTCTTGTCAGGTATATCCAGTTCAAATTGAGGAATGGTGTCACTCTTCACCTTTTTTTTGCTGCCAAACCAGCAGGAACCACTGGCTGGCATGAGCAGGAGGGCGCAACATGTAAAGCTGATTATCAGGGTATATAGATGGATTCTGGTCACTGAGGAGCCTCTTGGTAAGAAAATATGATTGTTAAGTAATATCTGTCCATAAATGGCCCTTTTGTCCATGTGCGTTACAGCGGAAATTATGCTACATGACCTATTTCTGGACAGACACTAGGTTAATGGTTGCAAAATGTTTTTGCCAGACTGCTTACTTTGTTTCTCCGACCGGAGAAATTGAGGTCATCAGCCTCAGTCCGCTTCGTCATTCGGGTTGTAGGTCCCGTCACCATACCTATAAAGATAGTCATTTAATAGCAACTGATCTTCAAGGTTAAGATCGCCCCACTGTCCATCCTTGTAACATTTTGGATATTTCTTGAAAAAAACCCTGTTCCAGGCTGCCGGTGTTTTTGACTCACTATGCAGAAAGGTGGCACCAACGTCGTTATCTCGAGTGTGGCAGGTCTTGCATCTCTGCAAAAAAATCTTCTTTCCTTCTCCCCACCAGCCACTTTGATAGTCAAAGACTCGACAGGTTCTAGTGCCTGGATCAAGTCGTTTACGGGGAGTTGCCTGGGCGTTCATAATAAAACTGAAGCTCAGTACACATGCTAAACAGATTGCACGTTTTTTCATAGATTCCTCCTTGTATTTGCCCTTGGGTAGGGTAGTTTTTTATGCCTCTGGCTGTATCGCCAGCCAGATACCAACCCATGATTCTTTAAAATAATCGAGTAGATCATTTTCCAGCAATCCTTCAGTTTCGAGAAGGATCAAGCGCATGGTGCCACCAAAGATGGTGGTAACCATTACCTCTGGTGACATGGAACGCACCTCACCTTTGTCCATGGCATTTTTAGAGGCATGGAGCATAAGTTGAAATGGCTTGGCAGAGCAGATTGGTGGCAGGCCAGATAGAAATTCTCGATGGCGGGCATAGAGTAGAAACTGCATGGCCTCTGGTGCTTCCTTGGTGAGATTACAAAGATCAATAAGGATATGATAATTACAATCATGGAAGGACGGATGGGCCAGTAATGATTTTTGGACAATAGTGGTCATTTGCTCAAGGAGCGCATTATAGAGCGCCAGAGCAATGTCTTCTTTGTTTTTATAGTAGTGATATATCGAGCCGATACTGATTCCTGACCTGCGGCGAATATCCTGCATTGATGTTTGAAAGAAACCCTTAGTCGAAAAAAGGTGCAGAGCTGTCTCTAGGATTGATTGGCTGGGATCATGGGTGCGTGGAGGTATTTTTGTCATAATTCAATATTAGAATGAACGTTCGTTCTAGTCTATCAGCATTTGTTTGTCTGGCAAAGTAAAAAATGCTCATGGAGGAAATTTATCGTGATATTAATTTGTTATCTTTCGTTGGGCGGGGCTTTCTGCAGTTTCCGCTGCAGAGTGCGGCGATGGATACCAAGTTTCTTGGCCGTCAGGGAGATATTATTATGGCAGTCGAAAAGAATACGATTGATATGTTCCCATTCAACCCGTGCCAGGGAAGGCACTTGCAGGTCAATGGCGGCATACCTGCTAAGATCAGTATCTAAGCTAGCAAGGATTTCTTTAATTTTTGCAGGTTTTGTAAGGTAGCCCCAGGCACCAAGTTTGATAGACTGGGTGGCTGTGGCAATGGAGCCATAGCCAGTGAGGATGACAATGCGGATAGATGGGTGATGGCGAATGCCAGTCTTAAGGACATCAAGTCCCGATTTGCGCCCTAGCTTAAGGGCAACGACAGCGGCATCTGGCTTGCGCTGGGCAATGATTTCAACGCCTTCGATATAATTTGCGGCCGTAAAGACAGTATACCCACGTTTACTGAGCGCCTTGCCCATGCGGTTGCGCAAAAGATCCTCTGTCTCCACCAGGAGTATTGATTTTATCTGCGTTGTCATGGAGCTGAGTGCGGATTAAGGATGATTATGACTATAGGGCATCTATAGGAGCCACTTATTAGAAAGATTATATTCTTTCTAATATCCTTTTTGCACAAAAAACTGCCATTTTTGCTGCATATTTTTTTCTGGTTACCTGACCCCTGACCCCTGACGCATGCAGTCCTAAGGATGTCCTAGTTCTGCGGCCATCTGGAAATACTGTTTAAGAACCGGAAGTGGCACCTGGCTCTGCCAGTGTCCCGTGAATACGGCCCAGCCGTAGAAGGCGAATAATATCAGTAGCATTGCCAGGGGCAGGATGAGAAATGGTATCTTTGTCCCTCCCCAGATCTGTAATGAAAGACAGTCCTCCTTAGGGCAGACCCCTATACACTCCCCGCAGCCAATACAGTCAGGACTCAATATATTCTTTTTGCTGGCCACCGTGATAGAGGCAGGGCAGATCTTCGTGCATTTCTGGCAATCAATACATTTTTCAGCGTCACGGTTGATGCGTAGAGGGCTGGCCAGGGCCAGGATACCTAACAATGCTCCGTAGGGACACAGGAAGCGGCACCAGAAGTTGCGGCTAAAGAATGAGACCAGCACAAGAAAACCCATGACCCACAGGGTGGTGGTGGTGGGTTGCAGGAAGAAGAGCAGCATCTTGGCATCAGAGGCAATATTATACGGTGTTTTGCTGAACTGCTCAATGGCAGCCATACTCATCTTAATGACGATGATATAGAAGAAAAAACCCAGCAACAGGTATTTGAGGCTGAGTAAGGGGTAGCTCAGCCAGTCCGGCAGGCGGTAGAGAAGCCCCAGGCGCTGGGCTAATTTTTCGACCAGGTTTGAGGTGAAACCCACCGGGCAGATCCAACCGCAAAATCCCTTGCGTAGCAGTAAGGCAATGAGCAGCACCGCCATAAAGATGGTAAGGGAGGCAGGATGGATGGGATCATACACCCCGGTTATTATGAGTTGCTTGAGGTTGACCAGGCCACTGATGGGTAGAAAGGCCTCCACCGCAGCCGGGCGGGGTACAAAGCTGGCACGTTCACCCAGGCACCAGAGGTAAAATTGGTAAAACTGCCAGCCAAAATAGAGGCAGAACAGGGTGAAAAGAGCCTGAATTGTGGTGCGTAAGGTCGTGATATGGCAAGGTTTGAAACTTTTTATTAGAGACATAGTGGCTAAATATAGTCGGAAATTGTCATTATTTCCTTGATCTAAGTCAGGTGTTCTCTCAATTAACTGTCAGCTTAATTCCAGACCTGCTAAGTGTAGGCCATGAATAATTTTTTCTTGAATTGCTTCTTCCTTCACATAATAGCCGATAAGTCGGCGTCCTTGGGTGGTGAAATCTGGTTTAAGGTGAAGAATTTTTTGAATCGCCACATGGCTTTCCTCAAGGCGTGTTAGATATGCCAGCGAAACCGCCTGCAGCATTGGGTCCCAAAAAACTAGGGGTACCCTGAAATTAAGGGTCTCCATATACGCCTTTTCATACTCGCCCTGGTTAAGCCAATCAATGCAAAGAACATTGTGCACAAAAGGAAAATAGTAAGGAATGCGTTTGATGTGTTTGCGAATTATGGCAGTTCCTGTCTGCCAATCGCCTAAAAATGCCTGGAAATGGCCAATTAAATCAAAACACATCAAACTATTGGGAGGCAATAAACTGGTGGCCTTGGCAAGCTGATGGCGTCCTTCTGGGAGTTGATCATTTATTAAATAAGCTGCCGCCAACCAGATGTGCGCCCAGTGGTTGCCTTGGTCCAGTTGCACCGCCTTTTTAGTATAGGTGATGGCTTTTTTTATGGGGGTGTTCTTGTCGCATGTCTCAATACAGTAGTTTTCAAGAAAAAGGCGACCAAGAATGGCCCAGCAGCGGGCATTCTCTGGAGATTTGTGTACCGCCTGTTGCAAAGCCTTAATGGCTGTCGCCATTGTTTCCTTAGAAAAAGAGAGGTCATGGACATAGTATTTTAAAATTGCTTCATAGGTTGTTATGTCTGCTAACGGTTTTGCAACTGTCTCCTTGGCAATGGTTTTTGCAATAAATCCCTGCCCGGCAGCAATTTTAGCGGCAATGACCTGGGTGATCTCCTCCTGGAAGGTGATGATGTCAGTGGTTGCCAGGTCACATTTATAGTCATCAGCCCATAGCTGTTTATTGGTTATCAAGTCAAAAAGTTGGATGGCCACCTTCAATATCGACCCACTATAGCGCATGGTGCCATCGATCAAGAAACGCGTTTGGGGTTCTGTACTTGTTTCTCCTGTCGTGCCGGTGGATTTAAAGATAACCTGTATATCCTGGTAGCGTGATAACTCAATGGACAATTCAGTGGTGAAGCCATGGGCCATTGCTCTAGAATCCTGCTTTGCACAAATGCTTTGTAATGGGCGAATTAGAACGGTGGGCCAGCACTCCGTATCCTTGTCTTTGGCAGGGACACAATCTTGGTAAGAGGTTGGTACTGAAGCTTCTGTTTTGTGTTGCAGTGTAAAGGTGGGCCTATAGCCACCTTTGGGGATATTTATTCGTAGAGGATCGTTATGGCCAGCAGTGAGATAATAATATTCAAGGGCATGGCGTAAGCGTCCAGCTTCCACGCTTACAATGGAGTCGGTTGCCTGGTTAAAGTTCTCCCCCCTGTCCAGGATAGTGGTGGCAATGGTATAGCCTTTAATTATTTGGGGATTGTTACTGAAGCTGTTTTCAACAACAAACTGCAAAAATTTTTTTTGCCGGTTTGTGGCCTTAAATTGTGGGTTATTCAGCATATGTTGAAGTTGATCAACAATAGCTGTTTTCCTAATGGTGATGGAGTCACCTCTCTTGTCAGGATGGCTTTCTTGCTGAAGTTGCAGCATGATTTCCTCTAGAAAAAATTAACCCTGATTTGTACTTGTCTGGAATTATTAAAATATGATCGCACATTGTTAATATATTAACAACCCTTAAGTGGGTTGTTTTGGTGGAAAAATTTTAGGCATAATTACATAGATTATAAATTTCTCAAAAAAGTCGGAGGAAGGGACTCTATGAAAGTATTTGATATGTCAATATTTAGTAAAATTTTAGGCAGTTTTTTGATCTTGATCGTGGGCTATCTGCTCACTATGGTGTTTTTTGGCATCACGGCCAACTCTCTGCAAACCAAGCTGGGGGCGATTTCTGCTACATTTGTGCCTGCCGTCAAACTATCCCAGGCCAGCCTGGCTAATTTTGATAAAGAGCTCAAGCTCCTGCAAGATGCGGTGGTCATGGGTGAGGTGGAAAATGTTCAGGAGGCCAAGAAGGCCGGTGATCTAGCCCTGAGGGCCCTGGCAGATATTGCCAGCCAGGATGATTTGAGCAATGAGAGAAAGGCCGAGGCCCAGAACTTGCGACGTGATCTGGCCGATTACAATATACAAGCCGATCAGCTGTTTACCCGAATGGCCGGCGGAGACATGGACGATGCTGTGATGGATAAGGCCTTGGCCCTGGGCCAGGTTAAAGAGAAGTTGCAGGCACGCCTACTCGGGCTTGATGAGCATATCTCTGCTGATGCTAATAACGCTGTAGGAGGGGTGGTGTCCAGCCTCAACTCCCTGATGAGAATAGGCTTTATTACCTTTTTTGTTGTTTTGCTTGTCGCTTTAACAGCAGTTATCCTGGTTGTAAAACGGGGTATTGTCGGGCCGGTGAATAGCATCATTGATAGATTGCGTGAGATAACCATGCGGGTGACCAATGCCTCTGCTGAGGTGTCTTCTAACAGTAGCACCTTGGTGGAGGAGATTGTTGAGGCCTCTGGCCAGCAGACCACAGG
>JAOZSN010000147.1:0-808 GCA_029939635.1 Deltaproteobacteria bacterium | reverse complement strand
CAATAATATGGGTAATGCCGAGCAAGTGAAGCTAATGACCGGTCAGACCATATCTATTATTGATAGGGTGGATGGCCATATGACCCAGCTCTCTGAAGCCATTGATGGCATCACCAAATCAAGTAATGAAACAAGCAAGATCATTAAAATTATTGATGAGATTGCCTTTCAGACCAATCTCTTGGCCCTCAATGCTGCGGTGGAAGCAGCACGGGCTGGCGAGGCCGGGGCTGGTTTTGCCGTGGTGGCTGAAGAGGTGCGTAACCTGGCCATGCGCTCTGCCGAGGCAGCCAAAAATACTGCAGACATGATTGCCACCACCATTGAGTCTGTGGATAAGGGTAATCGTTTGGCCGTGACCACTCAAGAGACCTTTCAGGAAAATATGGAGGTGGCCCGTAAGCTTGAAACCTTGGTGGAGGAGATTGTTGAGGCCTCTGGCCAGCAGACCACAGGCTTAACTCATATAAATACCGCAGTAAGTAATATTGATCAGGTTGTCCAACAAACCGCTGCCGTTTCAGAGGAGGCCGATGCAGCCTCCCAGGAGCTGAATCACCAAGCTATCCAGATGGGAGATGTGGTGCAACAGTTGGCGGGTCTGGTGGGTGGTAAAACTGCTGCGGGCCATGGTGGCCCAGGTGCCACCCCACCCCCTTCCAACATTGCCCCTCCACAGGATGATGTGCCTGCATTACCGGCTGAATGGTAATAATTAATTAACAATAGTGCAGAGCCATAATTAACAATAGTTTTGAGCTGTACGTAGAAAACTTGAAACGGGGAATAAACAACTGTAGTTAAACCG
>JAOZSN010000146.1 GCA_029939635.1 Deltaproteobacteria bacterium | reverse complement strand
TGTTGCTGGCTGATTCATGTGCCAGCTCAGCAATTTTTGTGCCCTGAGGCTGAGCGCACCGAATATGACAAACACCAAAACTCGTCCAGTGATGCTGGCTATCGTGCGTTCCTCAGCCGTTTATACACACCCCTGACTGCTCGGCTTACTCCTGCCAGCCATGGTTTGGATTTTGGTTGTGGCCCAGGTCCGACTCTGTCGGTGCTCTTTGCCGAAGCAGGTCATCAGATGGAGCTGTTTGATCCTTTCTATGCTGCGGACAGATCTGTCCTGACCAGTGAATACGATTTTATTACTGCCAGTGAGGTAGTTGAGCATCTTCATAATCCGTCTATAGATCTTGCCCTTATCTGGTCTCTGCTCAAATCTGGCGGTTGGCTAGGCCTTATGACCAAACTGGCCTTTGATCAATCTGCCTTTGCTCGTTGGCATTACAAAAATGATCCAACCCATGTATGTTTTTTTTCTATAGAAACCATGAACTGGCTGAGCAAACAGTGGCAGGCAGAATGTGTACTTATTGGCAAGGATGTTGTTTTGTTTCAAAAGCCGTAATTATTCATACTGTTTTTACATCTTGACCTGCCATGTAGTGCCTTGGGCGCCATCCTTGATCTCAACGCCATGGCTCAATAACTGATCCCGAATTTCATCGGCTCGTTGCCACTCTTTATCGTCGCGGGCCTGGTTGCGTTGCTCGATTAGGCTGTTGATTTCATCTTGGGTGATGGTCAAGGCAGCCAGCAGGCGATCCTGTTTGGCCTGCACGTATTCACGGGGATCTTCTGTGATGAGGCCTAGTAAACCCAAGAGTTTTTGCATGTCTGCACTGCTTTTATTAAGCAGTTTCAGGTCAGCGGCAGCAGGGGAGGGGGGCAGGTGTTGGCATATCTTATTGATACTTTTCACCGTATCAAAGATATGTCCCAGGGCCTGGGCCGTATTAAAATCATTATCCATGGCCGCTGTAAAACGTTCGTTCAGTTTCTCTAATTTGGCACGATCCTTCTTGCCAATGGTTGAAGCACCATTTTCATCTCCCTGTTGATCTATAGCTGCCACACCTGCCAGGCAGCTATAGATTCGGTCTACACCAGCCTCAGCATCCTGCATGGCCTGTTCTGAGAAGTCAAGGGGGGTACGATACTGGGCTGAAAAGACAAAGAGACGCAAGGCCTCGGCCGGGTATCGCTCCAACATCTCGCGGATGGTGAGGAAATTACCAAGGGACTTGGACATCTTTTCATCTTTGATCGTTACAAAACCGTGATGGATCCAGGTATTAACAAAGGGCTTGCCTGATGCCCCTTCACTTTGAGCTATCTCATTTTCATGATGGGGAAAGATAAGATCCTTGCCGCCCCCATGGATATCAAAGGTGTCACCCAGATATTTTTTGGCCATGGCTGAGCATTCAATATGCCAACCAGGGCGACCACTGCCCCAAGGGCTGTCCCAGGCAGGTTCTCCCTCTTTGCTCGATTTCCACAGGGCAAAATCCATGGGGTTTTCTTTAATATCACTTACGGCAATGCGCGCCCCGGCCTGCATATCTTCAAGGTTGCGCCCTGAAAGACTGCCGTAGCCAACAAATTTACTTACCTTATAATAGACATCACCGTGGGAGGCGTAGGCCATATCTCGGGAAATCAATGTTTCAATAAGGGCAATTATCTCGGGAATATGTTCTGTGGCCTTAGGTTCGTTGTCGGGCATAATATTGCCCAAGGCGATCATATCATCATGGAATGCCTTGATGAAACGATCAGCAAGTTCGTCGCATGTGGTGTTCTGCTCGTTGGCCCGCTTGATAATTTTGTCATCAATATCGGTAAAATTGCGAATAAAGGTGACATCATAGCCTTTATAGCGTAAATACCTGACGATCATATCAAAGACCAAGGTAGAACGGGCGTGACCCAGGTGACAATAGTCGTAGGCAGTGATGCCACAGACATAGAGGTTTATGTGTCCTTCCTGTAGGGGTTGAAACACTTCTTTCTTGGCTGACTTGGTATTATAAATGCGAACTGACATAACGTGTGAAAAAACTCCTAAAAAGTGGTTGCTGACGTAATTTAAAGAGACATAGATATACCCGTTACCAAATTAGAAGGCAACCACAGGGTACGAAAGAAAATGCAAAAATTGAATGAAATAATCCTTGAGACTGATTTAGCCAATGGCCTGCATGTCATTGTTATTGATAATTCTAAGACCATGGCTGCAGATCGCTGGTATATCACTCTGACCTGTCGTAGTGAGTCTCCACTACCACCTTATAAATTAGCCGCATTGGATCTGGACGCAGAAATTCTTGCCGCCTTTGTCGAACATATGGCTGGTACCATAAACCATGTCTTTACTAAGGAACGTAATTTTGTTGATGAAAAGTTGAAGGACGAGGTGGTTGCTGAGTTCCTTGAACAGATAGAGCAGGTTTCTCTGCCCTATCTTGCCGCTGATTCATTTATAGAAAATCTTTTTCAACAGAATATGGATGATTTTGTGCAGGAATACCGAGTCCGTCAGGAGATGAATCTTCTTGCTACTGACGATGATGATGGTGAGGATGACGGACCAGCCGATTTTTCCGCTTGTTTCAACGATAATTGATGTACCTATTTTACTGACAATATTCTTGACAAACTACTGTCGGAGCAGCATATTACCTCTTTTGCTTAAATAACTACGGGTCACACTATCCGTGCACTATTATCTGACCTTTTGGTCAGAATTTTTTTAATTAAGCCTGTCTCAATCTTTTTGAGGGAGGTTAAGGAGAACCCATGAAAGTATTAATCAGCGACAACCTCGATGCCATAGGAGAAAAGATACTAAAAGATGCCGGTCTTGAGGTTGATATTAATACCGGTCTTGCTCCTGAAGAGTTGAAAAAGATCATCGGTAATTATGACGGCTTGGTAATCCGCAGTGCCACTAAAGTCACCGAGGAAATTATCGAGGCAGCTGATAATTTAAAGGTTGTTGGTCGGGCAGGTATTGGCCTTGATAATGTCGATATTCCGGCGGCCAGCAAACGTGGTGTTGTGGTAATGAATGCCCCTGATGGCAATGCGACCACTGCTGCTGAGCATGCCATCTCCATGATGATGGCCTTGACCCGTAATATTCCCCAGGCCACTGCCCGTCTTAAAGAAGGTGGTTGGGATAAGAAAAAATTTCAGGGTCGTGAGGTAACTGGCAAGACTGTAGGTATTATTGGTATTGGCCGTATCGGTGCCATCTTTGCCGAGCGGGCTCAAGGGTTGAAAATGAAAGTCATCGCCTTTGATCCCCACATGCCCAAAGAGCTGGTGGATAAGCTTGGTGTTGAGCTGGTGAGCATGGAAGAGTTGTGTGAGCGGGCTGATTATGTCTCTGTTCATGTGCCCTTAACCAAGGAAACCGCCAAGATTGTCTCTACCAAAGAGTTCAAAGCCATGAAGAGTGAGATGATGTTTGTTGACTGTGCCCGTGGCGGTGTGGTTGACGAAGAGGCTCTCTATGAGGCCTTAAAAAGTGGTGAAATTCGTGGCGCGGCCTTAGATGTCTTTGAGAATGAGCCTACCTCTTTGGAAGGTACCCCGCTTTTGAGTCTGCCCAACTTTATCTGTACCCCCCATTTAGGAGCATCTACCTCAGAGGCCCAGGTCAATGTAGCTGTGGCTATTGCTGAGCAGATGGCAGATTATCTTAAAACTGGCACGGTGACCAATGCAGTCAATGTCCCTTCTGTCAGTGCCGATGTCTTGGCCCAAATTGGTCCTTATGCCAGCTTGGCAGAGATGCTCGGTTCTTTCCATATGCAGATTGCCAAGGGTGGTGTTGAAGAGGTTTCTATAGAGTTTGGTGGTGATCTGGCAGAGATGAATACCTCTCCTATCACTGTTGCCTTTCTCAAAGGCTTGTTTACCCCTATTCTCAAAGATGCCGTTAACTTTGTTAATGCGCCTATGATTGCCAAAGATCGTGGTATTAAGGTTGTTGAGTCTAAGACCAGCTCCACTGATACTTTTTCAAGCCTGCTTACCGTACGAGTCAAAACCTCTAAGGCAGAGAATACCTTGACTGGTACTGTCTTTGGTAAGAAAGATCCACGTCTGGTTCGCCTTAATACCTTCCGCCTTGAGGCTTTACCCCAAGGCCCCATGCTTTTTGTCTTTAATAATGATGTGCCAGGGGTTATTGGTGCCTTAGGAACAACCCTGGGAGCTGCTGGTGTAAATATCTCCCGTATGACTGTGGGCCAAGAAGAGAAAGAAGGATCCTGTAATAATATCATCCTGCTCAATACCAATGACTTGATGACCAAGGATCAGTTAGCCGCAGTGGCAAAACTTGATCATATTAATGATGCCATGGTTCTTGATATATAGTAAAAATCCAGCAGGGTCTCATCTGATAAGCGTAGACTTAGAATCTAAGATCCTGCTGAACTTTTACTTCTAATTCGTTTTGTTTTGAGAGGGTTGACTCGTGACTGACTCCGCTAGTGAAAAATGTAAATGTGCTGGGGGGAAAATGCAGGATGGCCAATGTGCCATGCCTGAAGTTACCTTTACGCATTTTATTATGTCATTAAATACTTCTGCCCTTTTTCATTTGGGTGAGTTGGCAGATCCAAGCACTGGCCAGACTAAGCAAGATCTTATTCTGGCCATGCACACTATTGACACCTTGGATTTATTACAGCATAAAACAAAGGGTAACCTTACTGATGATGAGGAACTTATGTTGGGGAAGTTTCTCCACGATCTTAAGATGCGCTATGTGGCTGCCAGCACTTAGCTGGTGCCCTCTGAAGATGGCTCAATTTTAGTGTTGTTTGCATGCCACTTGAAATAGGCAACTTGAAACTGGTTTCCCCATGCCTACTGTATTCACCGTCCGCGCCCCTGCAAAAATAAATCTTTCCCTCCAAGTTCTTGGGAAGTTTGCCAACGGCTATCATGATTTAGATTCATGGATGCTCAAGCTTGATCTGGCTGATACCCTTACCATTACCTTGGGACAGAATGAGGGTATTCGCCTGGAGTGTCCGGGAACCAACCTGCCGTGCGGGTCGGCCAATCTTGTCTGGCAGGCAGCTAAGAAATTTTATGACATGGTTGGACGTTCAGCAGCTCTTGATATTATCTTAGAAAAAAAGATTCCCGTGGCAGCTGGGCTTGGTGGAGGCTCAAGCGATGCTGGATGTCTGCTTACCTTTTTAAACGAGCAGTATGGTATGCCCTTGGACCAGCAGACCTTGCTTGATCTGGCCCAATCCATTGGCGCGGATCTGCCTTTTTTTGTCTCTCCCCTTATTTCAGCTCGAGCACGAGGGATAGGTGAAAAACTTAATGCCATACCGCCCCTGGAAAACTGTTTTTTTGTTTTGGTTAACCCAGGTTTTAGCGTTTCTACGGCCTGGGTTTTCGCTCAGACGCATCCTCCCTATAGTTCACAACCACTTCTTGATGAGATTTTTGATAATTCAGTTCAAAGCGTGAATTATGCGTTGACAATGGGGGGCAAAACAACTATTTTAGGCCGCGCATTACATTCTGCCAGCCAAAAAGTTAGCTTGCAAAATGATCTTGAAAGGATAACCATTTCCCGTTATCCTGAGATTCAGGTCATTAAAGATCTGTTACAACAGCATGGCGCATGCTATACAGCTATGAGTGGAAGTGGTCCGACAGTGTTTGGTATATTTGCTGATTTTTCAACATCTCAATCAGCTGAGAAGCACGTTTCGGCTATAAAGCATAACGCAACAACTTTTTTGACCCAGGTATACCAAGATAATTAGCAATAATAATCTCATCTCTTGATGGGATTTGTTTTTTTATATGCCTTTATAGGCTGTAGTAAATAAGTGTAGATAATAAAATTTGTTGGGGCGTCGTCAAGCGGTAAGACACATGACTTTGACTCATGCATTCGTAGGTTCGAATCCTGCCGCCCCAGCCATTTTTTTTTGCGATCCGATAGTTAAAATTGCTATCAATTTAATCCTTACGCTCTGTCGGAGGAAATGTTTCCATGAAAAAGAAACAAGACATGCGGCTCATCACTGGCAATGCCAACCCTCAGTTGGCAGAGGATATCAGTAAAATACTCGAAATTCCTTTGCTTGAGACTGATTGTCGTAAGTTTAGCGATGGTGAGACCTACATTGAAATTCAGGAAAATGTTCGAGGCAGAGATGTCTTTGTCATTCAGCCTACTTCAACACCGGTAAATGATACCCTCATGGAGCTTATGCTCCTAGCTGATGCCCTGCGCCGGGCCTCGGCACGGCGTATAACCGCTGTAATACCTTATTATGGGTATGCTCGTCAAGATCGCAAGGTTGCGCCACGTGTGCCAATTTCAGCGAAAATTGTTGCTGAGATGCTCATGGTTGTCGGTATCCGTCGTGTTTTGACTATGGATCTTCATTCAGGTCAGATTCAAGGTTTTTTTAATATTCCGGTGGACAATATGTATGCTGCCCCGGTTTTGCTTGATGACATCAAAACAACCTTTAATAATCAGGATGTTGTCATGGTTTCTCCTGATGCTGGTGGTGTAGAGCGTACTCGCGCCTTTGCCAAGCGTCTTGATGCTGATCTTGCCATTATTGATAAACGACGTGAGCGAGCCAATGTTGCCGAGGCCATGAATGTTATTGGTGATGTAGAGGGTAAAATAGCCATCTTGCTTGATGACATGGTAGATACTGCGGGTACCTTGTGTGGTGCCGCATCCATGTTGATTAAAGCTGGGGCAACCGAAGTTCATGCCTACTGTACCCATGCGGTATTGTCTGGGCCGGCCATTGATCGAGTTACTGATTCGCCATTAAATTCCTTGGTGGTAACTAATACAATTCCACTGCAAGAAAATGCCAAGAATTGTCAAAAAATTCGGGTTCTCTCTGTTTCTGAGTTGTTAGCCAGGGCTATTGCTTGTATTCACTCTGAAGATTCATTGAGTTCTCTCTTTGTATAGATGAGCACTCTTTACATACGTACTTAACAAAAAAATAGTATAGATTTTTTAGGAGATTTACCATGATTCAGATAGACGTTGCTGTTAACACTCGTAATACTTTTGGTAAGGGCGCTGCTCGAACCTTGCGCCGTGAGGGACTCACCCCAGCCATACTTTATT
>JAOZSN010000145.1 GCA_029939635.1 Deltaproteobacteria bacterium | reverse complement strand
TTTGTGGATACCAAGACAAAGGGCTGCTTCAAGATGAAGAAAAGCCAAAAAACTACTCCACAATCGCAGATACTACTGACCTGAGAAATGGAAAATTGGAAAAAAAAGATTAACAGAGCAAAACGGCAAGGTTCGGATTGCCTTGGCTACGTGCTGTTACAACACCCTCTTTGAGAAAAGAGCCGTACAGAACGCCTTCGTTTATAGCAGGCGAACAATTAGGTGTCAATCAGGAAAGAGGCGCGGACTGGTAATGGTCTTGATGCTGCGATAACTGTCATAGTTCCAGAAAAATGAGATGCCGGTGGAAAACAATGAACGGGTACGCCACAGGGTCTTCAGACCACGCGGTAATGAATGTTTGAACGATGCCACCGTTTTATAGGCATCAATAAGACCATCATACAACTCCTCAGGCCGCATGTTGGCAGGCCGAAAAACGGGCTCAAAAATATTATATGCCTCCCAATCCTGCGGATAGTCGTTAAGCAACAGACGTCCATCATCTGCCAACTCCTTATAGAGAGCCGTACCAGGTAGCGGCGTCTGGATACTGAGTTGCACCGCATCAATACCGGACTCCATAATGAAATCCAGGGTGTACCTAAAGGTATCCATGGAGTCATTATCAGTGCCAAAAATGAAGCCACCAATAATGGCAATACCATGATCCTGAATTTTTTTAATGGACTCCTTAAAATTTCGGGTGGTTGGCCGCAAATTCATTTTTTTATTCATGCTGGCTAGGGTCTCCTGCTGGAGAGACTCAAAGCCAATGAGAAAGGCCTTGGCCCCACTCTTGGCTGCTGCGGTTAGCAGCCCTTTTTCTTCAACAATATTAAGACAGGTCTGCCCCCCCCACTCCTTGCCCGTATGCTGGAGGCGATCAAAAAGGGCAAAGGCTCGATCTGTACACGTCTTGCCGGAGCCAATAATATTGTCATCAATGATAAAAATTCGTTTATCCGGTAGCCCGTTGATCTCATCGATGACCATATCAATATCCCGCATGCGATACTGACCGCCATTAAACCGAGTCACTGAGCAAAACTTACAGTTATGGGGGCAACCTCGGGAGGTCTGCACGGTTTGGACAAAATACTTATTTTGTAACAGATCACGACGGGGCTGGGCGAGAAACTCAATATCAGGCCTGGTCGTGGTCTCATACACCTTTTGTAATTGCCCCTTGCTGAAATCAGCCAGCAATTTGGGCCACACATCCTCCGCCTCCCCCACTACCACAGCATCGGCATACTTTTGGGCCTCCTCCGGCATCATGGAGGGATGAATCCCGCCCAGCACCACAGTCACACCCCGTTTACGAAATTCCTCACAGATCTCGTAGGCCCGTGGGGCCAGGGGGGTCATGCAGGTGATCCCTACCAAATCAGCCTTCTTGTCAAAATCTATATCATCGAAGGCCTCATCATGAATCTCCACCTCATGTTCTTCTGGGGTATGGGCAGCAATGAGTTGCAAATTAAGGGGAGGAAGAGCCAAAACACGCACATTTTCAAGAAGTTTAGTGCGAAAGGCTGGACTGATAAGGAGAATTTTCATGGGATAGGGGTATAGCTTGGTAAACGGAGCAAAACGAAGACTCCGCAGGTTTGAAGGGAGTTAATGGTACCTTAAGAGTGTACAATTTCAGCAAGGTCTAGATAGAGATTTTTCTCCTGCTCGGCACAGTCACGCAGGACAGCAGCCATGGCGGGATAGCTATCTTCAGCACGGGCACGCCCCTTACAATTGCGGGCTGCCATCACAGCCAGATCACGCCAGCGATCACCAATATTGGTCATAGCAGCAGAGCACCGCAAAAAATGTTGGTCATGCATTACCTCAGCAGCCTCCTGCAAAAAAGCAGCATAGATAAAACGAAAACCAGCACCACCGGTGCCAATTTCTTCCTGCATACGTACTAACTGACCAAGGCAGAGCAGGGCCTTTTCTTCACCCAGCTTGCGGGGCCATTTTTCCAAACGATTTGCCAGGAAACGGATGCCCTTAACACCGACGATGGGCAATGGTGTTTTCAGCATGGCCTTGGTCATGGCCAGGATGCCACTCTTAATGGCCGAGGCCAGGTCAAGCTGCTCTGGCACCGCAGTCAGGGTGTACATCTTACCCTTGGGCGCCATGGTGCCCTTAGTAAAACGGGCCTTCATCAGATTTTCATGGTCGCAACGCACCGGCTCAGGAAAGACAGGATCACTGATGAGATACTCAGTACCCTCTTTGCCAAAGACCACCATATTATGCATATTAAAATGAAAACGATAGGCGGGTGGGAAATAGGGCAACCACCAGGCACCTGTTTGCAACCCCACCGGAATCCCCTCTTCCAAGGCCTCATCTAAAGCAGCCATGGCAGCAACAGGACTACGAAACTTCTCCGTTTTCACCGTGATACCAAGCTCTTTCATAGCTCTCTTATAGATAGCGCCAGAGAGAGAACGAAAGGTGGTCAACGGCAGATCGTTCAGACGAATGAACGGCGCGTAGGCAAAGAAAAGCCCAGCCCCAACACCAAAGGCCATGGCCTCGGAAACTGGTTGACAATAATGACTGATGAGATTGGCCGTCACCCCACTTTCACAATGGGCTGACTGACGATGGGGAAAATCTATTTTCATTAAATGAGCCTGTCCTTACCTGGTCGGTAGGATTCATCCACCGTGGCCACATCACGTAACCCAGCTACACTGACATCAAAAAGATCGGCGTATTTTTGTAAAATTGCCTCGGAAAGACCAGCAAATACCTTGGGGCGCAGATGACGACGCACCCGCCAGCGCCACAGATCAACATACTGGGCCAGCAGAGTGACATCCATCTGATGTTTGGCCATATGGTAGGCCAGCGGACTTACCCGACCCGCCTTCACCTCGGCACGCACCAGTTCCAACTGGGCAGCAATAACATCCCAGGCTTGGTCATTGGTGATATTTTTCGGCTCCCAACCGCTACTGGCCACCAGATCATACCTGCCGTCTTCACCCACGGCATAGCAGACCTCAGTAAGGCCTTCTGACATACCACTATCTTGGGGAACATCCTTTTTCAGCATTTTTTACTATTCTACCCACTAAAGTTCACATTCTTCAAATCGACATCCAAGGACAAACACGCATAATAGCGCAGACATCGTTATTTTACCAGGCAAAGATCTATCAGAGATTACCACGTTTTGCCACTCGCCCCTGGGGATACGAAAAAAGAAGCTTGCCTCTTTTTTTATGGAGCCGCAGACCCTTACCAAAATGAAGTTGAGAATTCCCTGTTCCAGATCGAGCCAGCCCCAAAACCTGCTCCACCTTTTCGGCCGATGGCTGGGCGTGCAGACGAATAAAGACTGCCTCAATGAGGCGGCGCTGCAGAGCGGTATGCTGACTCACAAAGCCAGGGACATCCACCACCAGAACATCATGATCCAACTCAACAAGCCGCTCCGTCAGTTCTTGACAGTGGCTCTCCAAAAAATCCTCCTCATCTTGGAGAATACGAGCAGTGCGGTGTAACGTGGTGCGGAGGGCAGGATTATATTTTTCCAAAAAAGGCAGAATATCCAAACGTACCTGGTTACGCAAAAACACCCGGTCCTGGTTTGAACTATCCTCACACCACTCTACCTGCTGCCGCTGCAGATAGGCCACAAGCTCAGCTTTAGGAACGTGCAGCAGGGGACGAATCACCTGTCCGTGCCGTAAGCAACGCATACCACTCAAGCCACTGCGTCCCGTGCCACGAATAAGCCGCAGCAACACCTCCTCTGCCTGATCGTCAGCAGTATGGGCCACCGCAATGGCAGTGGCATTTACCTCCACGGCCACATCGGCCAGGGCCTGATAACGCTGGTCACGAGCAGCATGCTCCAAAGATTTGCCCTTTTTCCTCTCTGCCGCCACATCTACCTGGCGTATAACACAGGCCACCCCTAGACGTTCACAGCTCTTCCGCACAATCCTTCTCTCAACCTCTACCTCAACCGGTCGCAGGCCATGATCCACATAGACAGCTACTAATGTATCAACATGTAATTTATCACTAAGCGTGGCCAAGAGTTGCAACAGGGCCATGGAATCCGATCCCCCGGAGACTGCCACCACAACAGTGCCAGAACGCGGCAATAGTTGCTGCTCAGCAATAAAGGCGACTATTTTCTTTTCAAGAGGATGCATAACAGAAAGTCCATTGCATACTTTGAGATGATAGGGTTAAATACTAAAATTATAGAAGTTAATGAATGTACAAAAGTTACGTACCACACCACCTTCTTTATTTCTCTACATTCTCTACATTCTTTATCTTCTGCCCTTATAAACCAGATACGTAAATGGATTATCCTCATGAAAGTTCGTAAAGCTGTCATTCCAGTGGCCGGTTTCGGCACCCGTTTTTTACCCGCCTCCAAGGCTATCCCTAAAGAGATGATGACCATTGTAGACAGGCCCACCATTCAGTATATTGTTGAAGAGGTGGTGGCCTCCGGCATTGAGCAAGTCATCCTCATCACCAGTGAAGGGAAATCAGCCATTGAGAACCATTTTGACTACAATTTCCAACTGGACCACCTGCTACGTGACAAGAAAAAAGAACGCCTTGCCGAGGAGATGAATCATCTCTCCAATCTTATTGATGTAGTTTCTGTACGCCAGAAAAAACCGTTGGGCCTGGGCCATGCCATCCTGCAGGCCAGACATGTTGTGGGCGACGAACCATTTGTTGTCTTGCTTGGTGACGATCTGGTCCTGGGAGAGGTTCCCTGCACCAGGCAGATGCTTAACCTCTATAATGATGTTGGCGAATCTGTGGTGGCAGTGCAACGCGTTCCTAAGGAGGAGACTTACCAGTACGGTATTGTTGAGGGTCGGCCCCAAAGCGACAGGGTTCACCGAATCAAACGAATGGTGGAAAAACCAGCCCCAGGCACCACCAGTTCTGACATGGCCATTATTGGCCGCTATCTCCTCCAACCAGAAATCTTTGATTATCTGGCCACCACCACTCCAGGTCATGGCGGTGAAATCCAGCTCACAGATGCCTTGCAGGCCCTGGCCAACCAGCGCGGCATGTATGCTTATGAGTTTGAGGGTACTCGCTTTGATGCTGGTGACAAGCTGGGATACCTCAAGGCCATCATCGCCTTTGGCCTCCGCCATCCTGAAATTTGTGAGAACTTTGGTGACCACATCAAGAAAGTTGCAAAGCAACTTTAGAAGACAGTTGCCAGTTGTCTGTTATCAGTAGCCAGCAACACTTTCTGTTGCTCAATGGCCACAAACAACAGCTAACTGGCAACAGGCAACTGCCCCATGAAAACCCACCTTGAAGTTGCCGTTGCCTCTCCTCTTTTTCAGACCCTCTCCTATGCCTGCCGTCCTGACCAAGACCCACCTCCAATTGGTGTACGGCTGTTGGTTCCTTTAGGTAGACAACGGGTCACGGGCTATGTCCTGGCTCAAAAACCTGCCCAGCCTACAGAATACACCATCCGCCCGTACCTACGACTCCTTGATGACAGTCCCCTGTTTCACCCAAACATGGTCCCCTTTTTCCGCTGGGTGGCAGACTATTACCAATACCCCCTTGGTGAGGTTATTAAGCTCGCCTTGCCCGGTGGCCTGACCCTGCGTTCAAGCAAACAGTTTTTTCTTACTGAACATGGTAGCACCACCCTTCCAAGCCTTGTTGACTCAGTATCTCCAGTTGATCCAGACTGGTTACCTGAACTCATCCGTATTGGCTCCTTATCAGCCAGCGTCAGTGGCAGGTTGCAAAAATCAGCCGACAAGGCTCTACTGAAAAAATGGCAAAGACAGAAACTGATCAGCCTGGAAGAAACCCTCAAGACCCCTACCACCAAAATAAAAAAAGAATGGTGTGTCAGACGTAGTACCACGCCCCTACCAGCCAAACTCAAACCATCAGAGTCAAAAACTCTTGCTTTGCTGACAGAGCTGAGCGCACCCAAAAACAAGCCTCTGCCCCGCCGTGACCTTACCAGACTGTACAAGACTGCTGGCCCTGCCATCCGCAGTCTCGCCACCCTTGGGCTCGTCATATTAAGTGAAAAGACAGTCTACCGGGATCCCTTTGGCGAACGTCCTCCCTTCTTTGCCAAACCAGACACCCTCACCCCTGAGCAGATACAGGCCCTGGAGATTATCAGCCCAGCCATCAGCGCCAAGGCCTTTACCTCTTTTCTCCTCCATGGCGTTACCGGCAGTGGCAAGACAGAGGTCTTTCTTCGTGCCGCCGAACAAACCCTGGCCCAGCAGCGCGGCGTGTTAGTGCTGGTGCCGGAAATCGCTCTGTCTACCCAGCTAGAAGGCCATTTTTTCTCGCGCTTTGGTGACACAGTGGCGGTGCTGCATAGTGGTCTTTCGGCTGGTGAACGCTACGATCAATGGCGCCGCATTGCCGCAGGAGAAGCCACCATTGTTATCGGGGCCCGTTCCGCCATCTTTGCCCCCCTGCCTAATCCAGGACTTATCATTGTTGATGAAGAGCATGATGGGGCTTATAAACAAGACGATGGCTTGCGCTACCATGCCAGAGATCTAGCTGTGCTGCGAGGGAGCCAACAACACGCCGTTGTCATCCTCGGCTCTGCCACCCCAGCTATCACCAGCTTTTATAATAGCCAGCAGGGCAAATTCAACCTTATCTCCATGACAAAACGGGTGGGAAAACATCCCCTGCCTGAGGTGGATATCATTGACCTTAAACAGGTCAAAACTGTCAGTGGCCGACCACCACTCTTTTCCCCCCAGCTCATGGCTGAACTGAAAAAGAACCTAGCTGACGGCAACCAGTCCCTTATCTTTCTGAACCGCCGTGGCTTTGCCAACCTACTGCTCTGCTCTGACTGCGGCGAGACCATTAAATGCCCCAACTGCGCCATTACCCTGACCCTGCATAAAGGTCGGAACCGCCTGCTCTGCCATTATTGTGACCATCAGGCCAACAGTAAACCCCTGTGCCCGGCCTGCAAATCACCCCGCATCAAGGAGATGGGTTTTGGCACCGAACGGCTGGAGACAGAACTCACTGCCATCATACCAGGGGCCCGCATTGCCCGCTTAGATCGTGATACCTCCATGTCACGTACTAATTTTCTTTCCATCCTCAAAAAAGTTCAT
>JAOZSN010000144.1 GCA_029939635.1 Deltaproteobacteria bacterium | reverse complement strand
AGTGGAAAAACAACTGCAAACTTCTGGCTGGACATAATAAATAATTACCTATGTAGCTCTAATCCTGTCATACATGCAAAAGTCCATCAATGAGCTCTACAAGTTCGCTGATTTTAGGTTTGGTGGTATAGGCATCAGCCCCTACATCCTTACATTTTTCAATCATCTGGGTGTCGATAAGAGAACTGAAAATAGCCACCTTGGTTTTACTCATGCCTAAGTCCTGCTTGAGGCGGCGGCAAAAGGTGAGACCATCCATTTTGGGCATCTCAATATCAGTGAGCACCAAGTTGACATAATCAGAAATATCGCGCCCCTCAGACTTGGCCTGTTTTACCAAGCGAGCAAGATAATTATAGGCATCCTGGCCATTCTCAAAGGCATCAACCTGACTATAGCCCACTTGGCTTAACAACTTGACCACACTCTTGCGAATAAAAACTGAATCCTCGGCAAAAACCAGCTTACAATCACCGCGCTCCAATCCTTTATGAACATTAGAATGCTCAAGGTCGTGTGACATCTTGGTTTCAGGAAAAAGTTCAGCAATGAGGTATTCAAAATCAACCAATAAGATTTCCCGACCATCTATATTTACTGAACCGGTGAAATTTGAGGAATGATTTTCAATAAGAGAGTTGGATGGAGAGATATCATCCCAGCCCAGACGATGGATGCGATTCACGCCACTGATGAAAAAACCATTGGTGGTATCGTTAAAACGAGTGATCAAGACAATAGGGCGCTCTGACTGCTGACGCTGCTGGCGCTTGAGCACCTTGTTGAGGTTAATCAATGGGATGGTTCTGTCATGCCAGAGGATAACACCCATATTGGCCTCCCCCTGATCAGGCAGAGGGGTGAATTTACCTTCCTCAAAATCAGCTATTTGCATGATCTTGGCCACATTGACACCAAAGCTCTGGTCATCAAGGAAAAACTCCAGAATCTCAACCTCGTTGGTACCAGTTTCCAATAAAATTTCATGGGCCATGGGAATTCCTATGTAGATTGAGGTTTACGGGTTGTGACTACTTCACACCAATCCATAATGATTCAGACCATCAATGATACCTGCGGCATAATTGTCAGCACTAAAAAAAACACGGGGCTCTTTTTGCAATTTTTCCAACTCTTCGGCATAATTGCCCACCACCAACCCACGGGCCTGACCGGAAAGCATATCCTCATCATTGCCGGAATCACCAGCCACCATGACATGCCGCGGTGGGAATGAAAATTTGTTAATAATATAGTCAATGGCCTTACCTTTTGAAGCGCGGTAGGGGAGAATATCGAGGAATTGGCTATGGGAATAGATAACCCGGCAATGGAGTTCCGCCTCCTCCAGAGCTAAATAGACCTGGGCCAAATTGTCATACTCATCCTCCATATAATAGCTGATCTTAAAATTGCGCTGTCCCTCTGCCTCCTGGAAATGGAGAAATTCAAGATCCCACAGGGCCATCTTAATATGCTCCGGCTCCCAATCTTTGAAAATATGACGCTGCCAGCCCTTGTCAAAACGCAGATCCGGCCCATAATAAATCTCAGTACCAACCGAACAGATCAAGATATCTGGGATGGGAATATGATGCTCCGTCATGGCATCCATGGTCAGACCCAAACTCCGACCAGTGGCCACGCCCCAGGCAAGTTCGTGCTCTTTCTGAGCCAAAAGATCCAATAATTCCTCTAAACTTTGATCGTGACCAATAAGGGTATTATCAATATCAGAGATCAATAAGCGCTCCACACCCAGCAAACGTCGACCATAGGAGGGCCGTTTCCCCCTCGTGGTGGCCAACTCTTCTTCAACTCCCACATCCAGAGCCGCAAACACCTGAGAATACTGATTCATGGCAGTATCACAATGGGACTGCCATGAATAATGGCTCAACACACCATTAATGCCGTTATTGGAAAAAGATTCCCACTTGGCTGGGTCAACAATAATATTCTTGATGGCCTGAGCAATCTCAACAGACTGGGTGGGGTCCACTAAAATACCATTTTTACAGTTGGCAATAATATCCACTGGCCCACCGTCATTGGTAGCCACAATGGGCAATCCACAGGCCGAGGCCTCGATAAGGGTAAGGCCAAACGGCTCCACCAGGGCAGGATTGACAAAGACACCACGGTTATCTGCACAGAGGCGATAAAGCTCTGGCACCTCGGTGGCGAAATCATGTTTTTTGGGAATGGCCATCTTGCCATAGAGATCATAGCGATCCATCTGCAGCAGCATGTCAGTGAGCACTGCCTGTTCGTTCTCCTCCATGACGGCAATATTGCTGCGGATACCGGCAAACACGGCCAGGTTGGCCAAGGCCCGCAGCTCCTTATCAAGACCATAAGCCTCGATAATACCGCGAATATTCTTACGATGATCAGGCCGACATAACACCAGAATGAACGGCTTTTCAGGATGGGCCCAAAACCGATGCAGCTCATGGAGCAGGGTTACCCTCGTCTGCTTCACCTCTTCACTGAGCAGGTCGGCATCAAGCTTGGCATCGTAATATGGATAGAATGTCTCCATATCAATGCCGGGCGGAATGACCATATAGTTGCCCAGGTCAACGTTGTTATACAGACCATATTGCTTATCAATCTCCTGCTGGGTGGAGGTGACAATCTGGCCGGATCGCTTGATAATCTCCTCTTCCACCTGAATACGTGTATCCATGTGATAGTGGCTGTTAATCTCCTCCTCAGTCATGCCGTCGGCCAATAACTTGGCCAACTTATTGCGGCCCATGGAGTGCCCGGTAAAAACAAAGGGTACGTCAAAGGCAGCAGCTAATTCCATAGCCACATAACCACCATCGGCATAATGACCGTGAATAAGGTCAGGAAAGCGATTCTTGGCCTGGATATAGCGCATGCAATTATCAACAAACTCCTCAAGATGAGGCCAGAGCAGTTCCTTACGCATATATTCATGCCCACCACAGCCAATACGAACTATACGTGCCTTGTCAGAGATAGGCTCAATGAGCTGGGCATAGTCGGGCCCCACCTCATCATCAATAATAAGGCGGGTGACAAGATCAACCCGCTCCACATCCTCGCGCATGGCTAAGGTGCGGGCAAGCTCCAAAACATATTTCACCTGACCACCGGTATCAGCGTCGCGACCAAGCTCCGGGTTCTCACCACGGATCAGGCCATGGATACTGAAAAGCTGCAGGTACAATCCTTTTTGTTTCATAAAATAAGGAGGGAAGGGCAAAGGAGAAAAAACAAGAAAGGGGCTAGAAAACATATTATTTTTCAATCATGGCCAATATCATAGCAAAACAATTCCGCAGAACGAAGAACTATTTATTATATGATGGAAACAGGTAACAATAAGAATATGTTGACCATACCCTCGGAACACACTATTTTTGCAAAAGATCAGCCAACGGCAGCAAACCCGCCGTTAACCGTTAACTGTTAACCGTAAACCGCTTTTACTATGACCATCATTGCCATCATAGGCCCCAAAGGTTCCAATACCTGGCAGGCCGCCCACAGCTATAACCCTGACGCAGACATCTTAACCTACCCTCACCACGGTGCCCTGGAACAGGCCTTCCTGGCTGGTGAGGCAGATATAATGATTCTGCCCGTCTATAATACCCATATGGGCGGTGTACTCCGTTCTTTTCAGATCATGGAGAGAATGAAGAAAAGTTATTGGTGCGATAATATTGTCCAGCCCATCAATCTTTCCTTGGGCTCACTGGATACCACCTCAGCTTTACGAATTATGATGGGCACCAGCCAGGTAATGCGCCAGAGCGAGGAATACCTCACCCAGCATTACCCGCATGCCGCCCTGCTCACTGTCACAGATCTGGACCAGGCAATAACTGAGGTTATTGCTGCTAAACGCACCGATCACGGCATTATTGAGGCAGAAGGGCTGCTGCAGGAAAACAAGTTAGCCCTGCGCGAACGTGAGGTAGCTCCCCATAATAAAACACGCTACGCCGTCATCAGCCATGAACCAGCCAAAAGATCGGGCTACGATGCCACTTCAATCATCACTGAACCCCTCAAAGATCGGGTGGGCATGCTCTTTGATACCTTGGGGGAATTCACCAAACGCGGCATTAATATCCTTGATATGCGGGCCGAGACCGATGCCCGCACCCAGGAGTTACAGATATTTATCGAGGCAGAGGGCCACTGTGATGACCAGATCATTAAGGAAACCCTCTCAGCCATAGGAAACCAGGTAATCCAGGAAGCTGATTCCATCAAGGTTCTTGGCAGCTTTCCCCGGGTGGATATGCGGGTCAAACGTATCAAAACCTTTGGCTTTATCGGTACTGGCTCCATGTCAGTCTGGTTCGCCAAAAAACTTGAGCATGAGGGCTATGAGACCATGCTCAGCGGCCGATCAAGCACCCTGCGCCCTGAGGAGATGATCCCCCTGGTGGATGTGGTCTGCATCTGTGTGCCCATAAGCTATACTGCCGCCACCATTGAACAATATGGTCATCTCCTCCAAGACGGCCAGGCCCTTATCCTGCTGGCTGGCGAGGCGGAAAACACCCTGGACACCGCCATGAACCATACCAGCCAAGGGGTTGAATTAATGCTGGTCCATAATCTCTGGGGCCCAGCTGCCGCCACCATGAAAGACAAAAATGCTTCGGTGGTACGTACCGGCCGCAGTGGTAAATTATGCAGCGAATTTGAATCTTTTCTCTACAAGCATGGTGCAGCCATCTACCACGATTCTCCGCAAAAGCATGACTTACTCATGGGGGTTGGCCAAAAGCTGCCCACCACCATCTCGGTGGCATTGGCCCTGGCCCTGGCCGACAATGATATCCAGATGGATGATATCCCCAGCCATGCCACCCTCACCTCCCTTTACTCCATCCTGGCCATGGCACGGGTGCATAATCAAAATGCCAGAACCTATGCCGAAATCATGTCCACCAAGGGTGAAGGGCGTAAAATTGTCCGCAGCTTTGCTGAAAATATGCTGAAAATTACAGACATGGCAGAAAATGAAAAGATTGTGGATTTATGTGAGCTCATTGACCAGAGCAGCACCTTTCTCACCCCTGAATTCCTTGCCGCTTCCATGAAGCAATCCCTGGCTGTGGATGAGACGTTGGGCAAACTGATGAAGTGACAAATGTCTGATTATTTTGAAGAACGCTACCAAACCAACAACACGCCCTGGGAGATCCACCGACCAGACCAAAATGTACTTTACCTAATTAAGATACCTTCCACCCTTCGACATTCAACATTCCTTGATCGATATCCTACGGTTCGTTTTTATTAACTCCTACCCACTCAACCTGACAAACTAAAAAAATGCCCCTTCCCCTCACCTACCTTGCCCCCCCTGTCCTTGGTGCCTTTATCGGCTACATGACCAACTACGTGGCCATCAAAATGCTCTTTCGGCCCTTAAAGGCCTGGCGCGTCTTAGGCATGCGTGTCCCCATGACCCCTGGTGTCATTCCATCCAAACGCCATGAACTGGCCCGCAATATGGGCGAGATGGTGGGTGATCACCTGCTTACCTCCGGTGATATTGGCCGTGCCATTGACAGTGCATCATTCCAGGGTGAGTTAAGCACCCTTATTAACAGTCGCCTTGATGGTATTCTCAGTAAGGACCTCGGTCCCCTCATTGACATCATCCCCAAACGCTTTAACTCCTATTTCCTGGCCACAATAAAGGTGCTACGCTGGCGTTTTATTGACCAGATGCACCAATACCTGGAAAGTAACGACTTCGACACCACCCTACGCACAACATTAAGCGATAAGGTGGATGAATTTCTGCAAGCTCCCCTCACCGACGCCCTGCCAGAAGAGGGTCTTACTCATTTCTATAATTTTGTGGAAAAAAGTGCGTCCGATCTTCTCTCCAACCCTAAGCTCGAAGGCTGGTTGCGTGAGATGCTACAGGACAAAATGGCAGATATTGTTGAGGAGGGAAAATCACCTGCTGACCTGATACCAGAGGATGTGATGGAATCCATCTGCAGCCGTCTGGAACAAGAGGCGCCGGCCATCCTTGATAAACTAGCTGGACTGATCAAAGAACCAGCATTACAGGAAAATATCGTTGCAGCCATCTGCAAGGCAGTGGCAGATTTCACCGCAGGCCTCGGCCCACTAGCCTCCATGGTCAGTGGTTTCATTTCGCCAGAGTTGATCAAGGACAAAGTCACCGGCTTCTTAACGGAAAAAGGGGATGAAATAAGCCACTGGCTGGCCAATGATACCATCCAACTTCGGGTGGCATCCATTATCAGTGATAAGACACGTAGCTTTTTACACACACCCTTTAAAGAGATCCTGGCAGGGATGGATCAAGAGCAATTAGCGCGTCTCAAGGGAGATATCATCAGTCAGGTGGTGATTTTCATGCAGCACCCCAATACCGCCAGCCACCTCACCGACCTGTTAAAAGAGGCCATAAACTCCCAACAGGAGCGTTCCCTGCACGAAATCCTCACTGAGGTAGTGGGAGAAGAAAGCCTGCACGATGGCAAAGACCTCCTGGCCGATAAGGTACTGGCCACCATGCGCTCTAACCGCATCAAAAAAATGCTGGATCAGCTTATTGTTGACCATGTGGAAACAAAACTCATTAATCACCCCATTGGTCGCCTACGCGACCTGTTGCCCCGCGAGGTGCAAAACTCTATTGGCGACTATGGCCGCGAACAGATCAGCGCCCTGCTCGTCCGCGAGGTCCCTGGCCTGGTGGACAGCCTTAACATCAAAGAACTGGTAACCCGCAAAGTGGACGGCCTCGACCTCATGAGATTGGAAAGATTACTCATGTCCATCATGGAGGAACAGTTTAAATATATTAATTTGTTTGGTGCCCTGTTGGGTTTTATGATTGGGCTGTTGAACTTGCTGGTATTGGGATTGTAGAAACATTACTCGCCAACTCCTGCCGGTAAGTTCCCGGAAGCTTCTCATAAATTTCTGAAACGCCTTACCAGTCCACCGAATGGCACTTCGCCAAAGGGTGAATCCAAGGAATGAGCATTGCTCAACATGAACCACCCTGCTTTTCTGCTCGTTGACAACGTATTTGACCGGTTCTGTATGCCTTTTTGCCTGCATGAACGAGGATAATTCATTTTTGGCGACTAGAATTTTCGACACTTTGGGTTCCACCAGCCCGGCGGGGGGGTAACATATTG
>JAOZSN010000143.1 GCA_029939635.1 Deltaproteobacteria bacterium | reverse complement strand
AGTGGACATATTCTCTTTGTTGATGATGAAGATAAAATTCTAACCATTGCCAATGAAATATTCCCAGATTATGGCTATAAAATCAGCACCTTTGCCTCCCCTTCAGAGGCCTTGACCTCATTTACTAACGAGCCCAGTAAATATGATCTACTCATCACGGATATGACCATGCCGCACATGACTGGAGTTGAATTGGCCACTAAAATCATGGCGCAAAGACCTGACTTACCTTGTGGTACTCTGCACTGGCTATAGTGAGTTGATCAATAAGGAGTCGGCTTATGCCTTGGGTATACGAAAGTATGTCAGCAAACCCGTGGTCATGAGTAAATTGGTGACAGTAATAAAAAAAAAATTCACCGAGGGAAATGGAGCATGACTAAAAAACTCCTGTTCATGAATAATGACCGCGCTATCCGCAAAATCGATATAGAGGGGCGCTACTTATCCCCTCATAGAATGGTGGTACCTCTTTTTTCTCCACCTATAGCCAGCACTCAGACCAATCAATCCAGCACCTAAAAGTAACAGTGTAGCTGGCTCCGGTACTGGCGCTACACTTGCAGTACCAATTATCGGATGGGCGCCCATAGCATAGGCTCCGACCAACAGCAGCATACAACTCATCAACATAAATATATTTTTCATTACCCTCACCTGTCTCAGCTCAAAAGCCCTAAACATTAAATTGTGCTGCCAATTAACAGGTGAGAGGTGCAGCTGTCAAGAATATTCTAACATATTACAATTATTAAACAATTCCTTTACAATCAAGGCGAACACAACGAACAACAACCTTTCCCAAATACCAGCAAACCAGGGTTACCCAATCAAGGCATAAACTTGGTGATATCACTGATTTCCTGGCAAGACATATCTTCAAGATAAAAGAAAGCAAGAGGAGTACGATATTTTTCAGAAAGCAGGTCTACAAACCCACAAAGTAGACCTGTTATAGCTAAGAGGTGCCAGCAGCACCATTTATTCCCGTAACAAGAAAAAAAGAATAGAATGCAAAACCCCAACCACCAGTCATCTCTACTCAAAAATTAGCACGAATCAAGCTAACTTTAAAATTGGAGTTGCAGGGCCGGAACAACAACGGCAGGGATGAGATTACCGTCAAGATCAGGGAAGGCCTGACGCTGATGCCGTTTATTGCGAGATGGAGACACTGGTAGATTTGCTACAGGGACACCAAGAATCGAGGCCATCTTGCGGCGTTCAGCATAAAAAGGCCACCAGACCCTGGTATTACGCAGACGAAACTTGAACGGATGGGGTGAGGCCTGGTCTAAAAGTAGCTCATAGCCACCTGCCACATCACCCTCATGGGCCAAAATCAAGGCATCCAACGAAACTGCTACCTTGGCGACCAATTCCACCGGAAAAGAGGAAGGAAAGCGAGCGGCAACGGTACGCAGCCTGACCGCAGCAAGCCGTGCCAAACCAGGATGACCAGCTTGAATTGCCAATTGACCGTAATCAAAGAGATCCAACAAAAGATGAGCAGCATGGCCAGGTTCCTGGAAACCTTTTTCAGTAATCAAGGTGCGGGTCAAAACATCTTCACCTCTCTGTACCCGCAACATAACAGAACTTCCGGTGGGCAGACCGGCAACATAGTCATTAATCTGGCCACCCAACATGATGGGTTGCCCATCCACAGCCAACAGGCGATCACCCTTTTGCAGGCCGGCTATATAGGCAGGCCCTTGAAAATCAACCTTAGCCACAGTTGTGAGGGTCAGGCCGCTCTTGCTATCCTCCTCAAGTTCTAAACCAATACGGGAAATCATCGTACTATGCTCTATAATCATCTTAGCATGATACGATAAGAGCTGCCCAAAGGATGCCAAAGGAATAGCGGGATATTTAAAATAAAATTCGGTCTCATCCTTACCCAGGGGCAAATATGGTCCCAAATCAATGGCCTCGCGCAATTTCTCTATACCTGAAGCATAATCAGCTTTACTAAAAAGCTGACTGGCCTCGTGATAAAGATCAAGCATGGCCAGATCATTATCGCTTAGAACCTGGATCTCCTCAATAGCAGCGCCTGCCAACAACCAGCGATTGAGACTACCGTCATAGAAAAGATCAGTGGCAGGACTGTTTAATTTTCTGCTATCCAACTCCAGAAGGTCATTAGCAGCCAGACGATAGCGCTTAAAAAAGGAGCCATCAATAATGGCCAGAATGCCATAAGGACTCAACGCAGCTCTGCCATTATGAGAAAAGGTATATGGTATCTGTTTTTCCAACACCCCACTTTTAATATCATAAATAGAAATCAAGGTATCTTCGCTGACCAGCAGTTTGTTTGTGGCCGCAAAGCGGATATCAGCTGGCCCCTTGCGCCCTGGCCCCACAAGGAACTCAAAGGTATGGATTAATGTGCCGATCTTGCCATCAAACACCCAGGCCAAATCTGCCTCCTTACCCTTTTTCTTTAACACCCAATCAAACTGATATCGCGCCCCGCGCACCAGGAGAAAACGCCCATCAGGGCTAAATTGGATGGTTTGATCAAAACGACCATTCAGTCCCTTGCTTGTGACCCGAAGCACCTCTTTCGAACTACTGGTATCAAACCACTGCACACGGGTATCAACCCCACCATCCATACAAACAGCTAGACGGCTGCGATCAGGTGAAAAGGCAAGCCCACAGGCATCATTCCAAAACGACCCCTTGGTCAGTTCAACATCCCATTTATTTTTCTTCTGCCAGTCGCGCAAATGAATAAAGGAACGACCTTTCTCCCCTGCCTCTTGCAGATATTCAGTAAAGGCAAAATAACTACCGTTGCTATCAAGGGCAAGATTACGATTAAACTTAGGAGTAAATCCTGTATGGATAGGGGCAGAGTGCTTCCATATACGTTCATCAGTATCATACAGGAAGAGACGATTACCTTTGGAACCTACCCACGCGGCACCTAAGAAACGACCATCTCCATTAAAAGATTCACTTATTTTTTTGGTGCCAATTGGTGCTGGGTAACGGCGTAGACGCATACCTTCAACGCGATAATCTGCCATTTTTTCGGCAAGCTTCTCAGGCCCCAGGCCAGCCACAACATCATTACCAATGGCATAGACATGACATTTACCAAGGACATGAACACCACTGGAGCATTTTGCAATGGCATCACTCACTGCCAAATCAAGATCATCATAGCCCCAGGAGTACCAGCCATCCCAGCGATCATCCTGATGTTTAAGGGCAAAAACCTTATAATGGAGAGGGGTATCAAGATAGGTACTATAGGATTCCTGTAGGTCAGCCCGAAAATTACCAGCCAGGCTCGAAGCTGGCAGGACAAGCAGCCCCAAAAAAAGGAGAAGGTAAAAGTAAGAGAGAGTTTTCATAGAAATAAAGACAGAAGGTAAAGGAAATAAAGAAGATAAAAAAATCTGTAGTTAATGTCTGTCCAGAAATTAGGTCATTTTGTTTAATTTCCGCTGTGTCACACATGGACAAAAGGGCCATTTATGGACAGACGCTAGTTAATATTCTTGCGGCGATGAACTACCAACCATACCACCTTGGGACGGCACAGAATAGGTGGAGGGTGGTTTTCCGACTTTTTTAACAGCTGGCAAAGAAGCAGACCTGGCTGATGGCATAACAGTTATACTAGCCGTGGCCGTGGCCCGTCGGCCATTTTTATCAACAACCAAGACTTGCAGCTGTTGCTCGCCCGCCTCGCCCACGGCCTGAAAGGTACCAGTTAAACCGTGGTTATTTTGAAACTGCAGGGATTCACTACCCCGAAAATCTACAATAAATGGCCCGGCAAATGAGGGTGGAACCTGTAACTCATAGCTCCCACCCTTTCCCTGTTTAACAACAGAAGGCAGGATCATTGTACTGGTGATGCCCTGAACAGAAAAAGATGTCTGAGCCTGGGAGGAACCATCAGCAGCGGTGAGTAAGGCACGGGCAATGAGTTCATCACCTGCCGCAAAAAAACCTGGATCAAAGCGAACTCCCATACGCTCTTGCTCCTTCATATAATCCTTCCTCTGCACCACGGTTCGGGTGGCAACAACCTTATTTGTCTTGCGGTCAATAATATCAAGAACAATACGCACCGAGGGTATACTGTCTGCCAAGGTGTAATAGACAAAAATATGGGGAGATTGATCCACATAAAGCACATCGTGGTTAGTTTTACCAGCAGGGGATTCATCAATAACTAGACTGGTAATGGCAACCTTCTGGCTCACCTCAAATCGCTCCACCGCCTGGGAGGAGACCTCAGGATGAGACGCCTGTTGATGAGTAAGCCCAAGATAATAGTGACCATTGACAAACCCTTTCACCTTCACCTTGAAGGTGACAAGCTCTTCACCACCCATCTCTAACAGCTGCCGAATCAATCCCACCCCTGCAACTGGTTTGCCATCAACATCATACAACTGCCAGATCAAATTGGCCAAGACAGGATCCTCAGGCTCCCCCATGAGAGGAACCCATGCTTGGGCATGGATGACATCACCATAGACCAAAGCACGGTCTACCACAGGGCCAGACTGATTGCCCAGACGGATATACATGGTGAAAGCAGGAACATCAACAACTGTGGCCGTATTTTCTTCTTGAGCATAAATCATAGCAGTATCGACCAGGATACTCCCACAAAGAAGAAGTATAACAAGAATGGGATAACGCATATTCACAGCCATGATGGCCCTTTTGGTTAAGATTCTTTTTTTACCCACGAATACAATAGGTTAGAAAGCTAAACAAAACTATAGCCCTCTTTAGAGTAAATCACCAGTAAGAAGTCACGAGGAGTTCAGGATTTGTATAAGTTTACTAACACCGGAGTCTCGGAAACTCGCTTACCTGGTAAACTTATACAGACTAATGTTTCACGTAAATTTATGGCCCTTGGCGAACTATCGTGTCAGGATTTTAGCCATCTCCTGCTCAACATCTGCCACTGAAATATCAAGCATACAACTAAACCCCACCGTACATTCTTTCTTCAGACAGGGTTGGCAGCTTATTTCTTTTTTCACTACAGCAGCTTTGCTAGAATAAGGACCAGTGGCTATCTCATCAGTGGAACCAAAAATAGCTACCATAGGCGTGTGCAGGGCAGCACCCACATGCATGAGTCCTGAATCGTTACTCACAAAGGCATCACAGCTACCGATTAGGGCCATGGCCTGTCCCAAAGTAGTCTTACCAGCCAGTCCAGTGATAAATTTTGGGCCATGGGAAACAATCTCAGCAATGGTGTCAGCATCCTTCTCGGTGCCAAAAACCAAAAAATGACCGCCAAATTCGCCATAAAGACGAGCAGCAAGCTCCCCATATCGCTTGGCAGGCCAACATTTAGCCGGGCCAAAGGCAGCGCCCGGGTTAATACCGACCAAGGGGGGCTTTCTATCATTAATATAGCCCGCTGCCCATTTTTTATCCTCAGGGGCGAGTTGCAAAAAAAGCTCATCATCACCAATTTTGAGGCCAAGATCCTGCAATAAGGTCTGATAATAATGAACCTGATGGATCTTACGAACCTCGGGGCGGATAGATATACCATGGGTCAACAGAGGTGAACGTCCATCACGCCGATAACCAGCTCGTACAGGAATTCGCCCCAACACTGCCAGCACCGCAGCCTCAATGGCATTTTGCAACAGGATGGCAGCATCAAATTTTCGTTTACGCAAATCTTGACCAAGGCGCCAGATACCGACAAGGCCTTTATGCCTACCACGATTTTCATAGAGCATCACCTCATCAACATGCGGACTGGCAGCAAAGACATCTGCCAACCATGGCTTGGCCAAAAGGGTGATATGGGCATCAGGAAAATTCTGGCGAATAGTGCGGATGGCTGGTGTGGTCATAATAGCATCACCAATCCAGTTAGTAGAACGCACCAAGATATTGACAGGATTTATTTCAAGAAGTGTTTTGGACATGGGAAAATTCTTTCAAGCCAGAGGATGAAAACTGCATGAAAAGCAAAAGAAAACTCCTTACCAAGTTTTTCCAAGTTCCGCAAATAACCATTGTAAGGAACCCTTGCTTTTTAGGCTTGGCAATGGTAATAAGTTGTGGTTTTAAAATTGCTGAAGTTTGGCAAGGTAAAGTCATTTCACTTTCACCTCCTCCTTCAGCCTAGATACCTCACTTCTCACATCCTACCATATTCCCTCTGGTGCCCTACTATTAGGGTTGGGATACAGGATGGACGAACAACCAAAACAGGAGCAAAATCATGAGTAACATTACAATGAAAGAGATGCTGGCTGCCGGCATGCATTTTGGCCATCAGACCAGGCGCTGGAATCCGAAAATGAAACCGTACATCTTCGGCGCCCGCAACAAGATATATATTGTCAATCTTGACAAGACCCTGCCCATGTTCAACAAGGCATATGATTTCATCGCTGATACCGTTGCCCAGGGTGGTACAGTTATGTTTGTCGGTACCAAACGCCAGGCACAGGAAACCATCAAAGAAGAAGCCGAACGCTCTGGCATGTTCTTTGTGAATCACCGCTGGCTCGGTGGCATGATGACCAATTATCAGACCATCAAAAAGTCTGTAGATCGTATGAAAAAAATTCAGACCATGGACGATGATGGCTCTATTAACCTTTATAAAAAAAAGGAAGCCTTAGGCCTGAAAAAAGATCTTGTTAAGCTCAATCGCAACCTTGGTGGTATCAAGGACATGAAAGCCCTGCCTTCTGCCATGTTTGTTATTGATCCCCGTCGTGAGAAGATTGCCGTTGACGAGGCCAACCGCCTTGGTATTCCAGTAATCGCCCTTACCGATACCAACTGTGATCCTGACGGCATTGACCACATCATCCCTGGTAATGATGACGCCATTAAGTCCATCAAGCTGATTACTGCCAAGATGGCTGATGCTGCCTTAGCCGGTAAAGCACGGCGCGGCGAGTCTGTTGAGACTGATGCTGATATTGCCACTGCCATGGCTGAGGCCAACACAGACAAGGCAGATAAACCCGCCAGCAATGAAGCATAACTGACGTTTATCTAGGATTAACTACCGCTTTTCCGGTCTCTGCCGGAAAAGCGGTTTTTACATGTCGCGCATTCATTCTGCGCCAGATTTATTTAAGGAAGGAACGCTGTGAAAATTACAAGTCAAATGGTTAAAGAACTCCGCGACAAGACCAACGCGGGTATGATGGATTGCAAAAAAGCTCTCAGCGAGCATGATGGGGATATGAACAAGGCCCAAGATTTCCTCCGCCAGA
>JAOZSN010000142.1 GCA_029939635.1 Deltaproteobacteria bacterium | reverse complement strand
ATGCAACAGAAAAGACATATCAGCTGGCCAACAAACGCTATGAACAGGGAATTGACGATTATCTGGGCGTTCTTGATGCGCAACGCTCCCTATATGGGCAGCAACAAGTGCTTATTGCACTGCGCCTGGCCAAGCTGGTTAATCGGGTGAACCTGTATGCTGTCCTGGGGGGTGGGGTTGATGGTGAGAACAACGTTGAGATGACGAAAGACTGAATGAAAAAGGAGGAATTATGGCAAACCAAAAAACCATTAGAAATGACAACCGAAAATTGACCACCTGTGCTTGGAAGTAGAATTGTTTAGTAAGGGACTCCGACAAATCTCTTCGGGGAGGCAGTTATGGAATCTCCCGTCCAGCAAGGACAAATATCTGTGTTCATCCGTGTTTTTTAACCTTGCTGCTGTTATCTCCAGCTGAATTTCCATTAGAGGCCTATTCAAATAGGCTTCCCCCCAAATTACAATGTTTTATTGACTTTTTCAAACAAGTGTTTTAAATGTTTGTTTGAACTACCGTGTTGTTGTGGTTTTTAGGTCACCATCACACACCGTTAAAGATTCTGGATCCTTATCCTTGCAGGGATGACTTCTCTGCCACTCCCGCGAATACGGAAGATAAGCGCAAACTTCGGTCTTGCGTCATTTAGCTTAAAAGCCACTTAATTGAATTATGACCGCTGACACTAAAGAAAAAATTCGCCTTATAGCCGAAGAGCTTTTTGCCAAAAACGGGTATAAGAATACTACCTTGCGGGCCATCACTGCTGCCGCAGATGTTAATCTTGCCTCAGTAAATTACCATTTTGGTGGTAAGGATGCCCTTCTTGAGGCGATCTTTGATCATCACCTGATCCCCTTGAATAGTGATCGCTTGGAACGCTTAGATGCCATTGCCAGGCAGGCAGAGCAGACTCATATCTCTCCTGATTGCGAAAAAGTATTGCGTGCTTTTCTTGTCCCCACTTTGGCCTTTACGGCAGAGCGTCACACAACTTCACACTTTAAGGTGCTTGTCAGTCAGGCCCTCCATGACCCCCATGAGACATTGCGCCATATTTTTTTTAGTCGGGTAGAACCTGTGGTTCACCGCTTCTTTGATTTGCTTTGTTTATCTCGCCCTGATGTAAAACATGATATCATGGCGAGAAATCTCTCCTATATCCTTGGGGCCATGAGTAATCCCTTGCGTGCCCACCAGGAGACCTTTGCCCAGCTCTGTAGTGGTCAGGTTCATCATGATGAGGTGGAAATATTGATCAGTTTTATCCTTCACGGTATGGCCAAACAATGAAAGTATTGAAACTCTTCTGTATCTTGCTTCTAGCTGGTTGCTCTGTCCATCAGCCAACAGCCGAGAAATTTGGCCATACGCCAGAGTCATATAATACCCAAGTCGCTGACGTAGAACGTCAGGCTTCTGGCCGCTGGTGGCTCAGCTTTAATGATCTTGCCCTTAATAGTCTCATGGAGCGTTGTTTCACTGAAAACCTTGATTTGGAAATGGCTTTAGCTCGCCTTGAACAGGTAGAGGCTCTGGAGAAGAGTCAACATACCTCCCTGTGGCCAGAGTTTTTTGCAGCTGGCAGCGCTGGTCAAACTCGAACAGGAACAGTGGTTGGCGCCCAGACAAACGATATTTATAGTCTCTCCATTGGTGCTTCCTATGAGCTTGATCTCTGGCATAAATTGCAATCACGTCGCCAGGCTGCCAGTTTAACCTCTGCAGCAGCAGTAGGGGATCTGCATAGCCTCTATCTCAGCCTTTCTGCCCAGTTGGCAGAGGGCTATTATCAGGTGGTTGAGCTTCGTGACCTGATCACCTTAAATGAAGATATTATTGCCTCTTTTCAAGACACCGTTGATCTTGTCACCCTACGTTATCAACGTGGTCTAGTTTCTGCCCTTGATCTTTATCAGGCCAAGCAGAATCTGTTAGCCGCTAAGGCTGAGTATCCCTTACTCCACGCCCAGTTGAGCAATAGCATACATCGTATGGCCCTTTTGCTTGGGACCATGCCAGGTCAGACTGATTTTGCCTCTTTGGCGGTTATTCCTGAACTTAATCATTCTTTTTCCACCGGACTCCCCTCAGAACTGCTCATGAATCGTCCTGATGTGGGAGCTGCCTTTTTGAAATTGCAGGCAGCTGACCAAGAGGTTGGTGCTGCCATTGCTGAACGTTTTCCTTCTTTTAAACTGACAGCGAATTACGGTGGTCAGGATAGTGAATTAAGCGATATTCTTGATTCTCCAAATATCTTCTGGAACCTTTTGGTGAATATCAGCCAGCCGATCATTGATGGTGGTCGACGCAAGAGTGAGGTGAAACGGCGTCAGGCCATTTTTCGGGAATTGGCTGCCTCATATCATAAAACTGTTCTCACCGCCTTTGCTGAAGTTGAGGACGCCCTAGCCAATGAAAAAGGCATAGATGCCTCCCTGACAATATTGACCGAACGTGAGTATGTCACCGAGGCTTCTTGGCGTTTAGCCCTTGAGCGTTATCAGCAGGGATTAACAGACTTTATCCCTGTACTCACAGCCCAATCGAGCCATGCCAATGCCAAGATAGCCTTGATTAAAGCTCAACGGCAGCGTATTTCCAGCCGCATCCAGCTTGCGCGTGCCTTGGGGGGCAGCTGGATGGTTGATGATTTTAATAAAACATTGCCTGTTGAATAGTACCCATCACGAACTCAGACCAGAGATCAGTATGAAAACACCTCGTAAACTTCTAACCTTCTTTGTTGCCATCATCATCATTGCCCTTTGTGCTGGCATAGCAATTTTTCTTATTAAGAATAGACCTGCACCCCATCGCACAGCCAAAAAGGATCTTGGTCCTGTGGTTAAAACTGTCCTTGTCCAGATCCAGGATCACCCAGTTTCCGTTATTGCCAATGGCACGGTACAAGGCCGTCAGGCCATTGATATCACCCCACAGGTGAGCGGCATGGTGACGAAGCTGGCAACCAATTTTGTTTTGGGTGGTTTTTTTAAACAGGATGAGTTGTTTTTTACCATTGATGATACGGATCATACCCTTAAACTAGAGCAAACCAAGGCTGAATTGGCAAAGGCTGAGCTTGATTATGCCCTGATTGAAGGCCAATCGGTTATTGCTCGCAGGGAGTGGCAGATGCAGTCCCATAACAAAAATGAGCAACCACTGCCCTTGGTGGTCTATGAACCGCAATTACGTAATGCCAAGGCTAAGATTGCTGCGGCCTCTGCTGCTGTACGCCAGGCCGAGGTTAACCTTGAAAGAACTTTAGTTCGGGCACCATTTCCCTGTTTCGTTAGGTCTGAAAATATTGATATTGGTCAATATGTACGAGCCGGAGTGAGTCTTGCCCGTGTTGTGGGCACAGATGAGGCTGAGATTATGGTCTCCTTACCCCTGGCTGATTTGCCTTGGATCCAACTCCCAGACAGTAATGGTGTTGGTGGTTCTAGCGCGACCATCTCTCTTACTATTGCCTCAACACCTCAGCATTGGCAGGGTAGAGTGAGCCGTCTTCTTGGCGAGATAAATCAGGCCAGCCGTATGGCACAGATTATTGTCCGGGTAGAAGACCCCTATCAACTTAAAAATGTCCAGCCCAATAAGCCGCAGCTTGCCATTGGCAGTTTTGTGCAGGTGAACATAGCTGGCAAAACAGTTAAGTCCATCGTTGCCATTCCTCGCCATGCCCTGCGCGATGGTGATGTTGTCTGGTTGGTTGACCAAGACAACACCATTGTCATGCAGGAGGTGGATATTGTTCGCAAAGACAAGGATCAACTCTTTATCCGCAGTGGGCTTAATGATGGAGATCGCCTGGTGGTCAGTTCTTTGAGCGGTGCTGCCAATGGCCTCAAGGTTAGGACTAATGGAACTAAACCTGCATCAAAGAGGCAGATACCATGAAAGGAGCCATCAGCTGGATGAGCAACAATCATGTTGCCGCCAATCTGCTCATGTTATTTTTTATTGTTGGTGGTCTCTTGGTGGGTATGCATATCAACCAGGAGGTCTTCCCTGATATCACCCTTGATAAAATTCAGGTAACGGTTGCCTATCCTGGCGCTGGCCCTGAAGAGGTTGAAGAGGGTATTATCCAGAAGATTGAGGAAAATCTCACCGGTCTTGACGGTATTAAAGAGATCAAATCTCTGGCCAGGGAAGGATCAGCGGTGGTTACTGCTGAAATTTTGAGTGATGAAAATCCTGATCAAATCCTGCAGGACATCAAGAATGAGATTGATCGAATCAACACCTTTCCCCTTGAGGCGGAAAAGCCACTCATTCGCAAATTAATGCGTAAACGTGAGGTGCTTACCTTAGCTATCTACGGAGATGTTCCTGAACGAAGTCTGCGTGAGATTGCTGATACCATCCGTGATGAACTTTTACTCTTTCCAAATATTACTCAGACTGAGTTGGCAGGGGTTCGACCTTACGAGATATCGATAGAGATAAGCGAACATGATTTGCGCCGCTATAATCTTACCTTGGAGCAGGTGGCAAGAAGGGTACGCCAGGCCTCCCAGGATTTGCCAGGTGGTACCATTAAGACGGAGAGCGGTGAGATTCTTATTCGCACCATGGAACGGCGTTACACAGGTGATGAGTATGGTACCATTACCATTGTTCAAAACAGTGATGGCACAGAGCTGACCCTGGCTGATATAAGCGACATTAAGGATGGCTTTGAGGATACCGATGAATCCGCCATTTTTAATGCTAAACCTGCGGTGATGATAGAGGTCTACCGCATTGGAAATCAAACACCACGCGCCATCTCTAAGACGGTGTATGGCTATATCGCCGATAAGGAGAAAAGCCTGCCGCCATCTGTGCAGTTAGCAGTGTGGAAGGATCGTTCTGAGATGCTTGACAGCCGCATGAATCTGCTGCTGAAAAATGGTTTTTTTGGGCTTATTCTGGTGCTCATCATCCTCAGCCTCTTTTTGGAAATCCGCCTGGCCCTGTGGGTTATGCTTGGTATCCCCATCTCATTTTTAGGTACCTTTCTGGTCATGCCAGGTATGGATGCCTCTATTAATATGATATCGCTCTTTGCCTTTATCATGGCCTTGGGCATTGTGGTTGATGATGCCATTGTGGTGGGCGAAAATATCTATAGCCAGCGCAGTAAGGGGCTGCCTTTTGGCAAGGCTGCCATTAATGGTGCCTTGGAAGTTGCCACCCCTGTTACCTTTGCTATTCTTACCTCAGTGGCGGCTTTTATACCGCTGCTCATGGTCAGTGGTACCATGGGCAAGTTTATAGGTACTATTCCCAAGGTGGTGATCATTATTCTGGTGGCATCCCTTATTGAATGTCTCTTTATTTTGCCAGCCCACCTCTCCTTTGTCCCCAAAAAGCCAAAGGGCAACGGGCTGGTGCGTTTTATTAACAAGCACACTGAAGTTTTTGGCCGTGGGCTGGAATATATCGTCCAGAAGCCCTATCAGCAGTTTCTTATTCTCTGTCTGCGCTATCGCTATATTACCCTGAGCGTTGGTATCGGGGTTATCATGCTTACGGTTGGCATCATGGGTGGTGGTATTGTGAAATTTCGTTTCATGCCCAAGATTGAGAGCGATACCATCAAAGTTATGGTGGAGATGCCCGTTGGCACGCCTGCAGAGAAAACCATAGAGATTCAACGGTTTATAGAGGAAAAGGCAGCTGAAACAATAGCTTTTTTTGATGAACAACAGCCAGGGAACACCTCAATCCAACGTCATCTCTATACCATTATCAGTAATGGCGGTTCTCTGGCCTACCTCTCCCTTAATCTGGTTCCAGGGGAAGAACGCCTGGTCGGCTCTTCTGATATTAGTCGCCATTGGCGTACGTTGGTGGGGGATATTCCTGGTGTTGATTCTCTTACCTTTTCTAACAATATGGTACACTTGGGTGCTAATATTGATATTCGTCTCAGTCATGATGATTATGAAATTCTAGATCAGGCAGCAGTGCAAATTATTGCTGCTCTTGAGGAATATCCTGGGGTAGGGGACATCACCAACTCCCTGTCCCGTGGTAAAAAGGAGTTAAAGATCCGCTTAAAGCCAGCTGGTCGAACCTTAGGTTTGACTGAGGAGGAGTTGGGTCGGCAACTACGTGCTGCTTTTTATGGTGCGGAGGCCTTACGTCTGCAACGAGGGCGCAATGAGGTGCGCGTTATGGTGCGCTACCCTGAGCAGGGTAGGGAGTCCATGTGGAATTTAGAAACAATGCAGATTCAAACACCATCCGGTCAGGCCATTCCCCTTTACCAAGCCGCTTCAGTGGAAGAGTCCCTGGGTTTTAACCAAATTAACCGCACTGATCGCCGACGAGTGACAAATCTTACTGGTTCTGTGGATTCTAAGATTGCCAATGCCGAGGAGATTTTGACCCAACTTAAATCTGGTATACTCCAGCAGGTGCAAGATGATTATCCTGGCCTGACCATTGATATGGAAGGTGAGAGTAAGGAACGTAAGGAATCATTAGGTAGTATGATGCGGGGCTTAGGCTTCGCCCTGCTGGCCATCTATTGTCTGCTGGCCATTCCCCTGCGTAGCTATAGCCAGCCCCTGCTCATTATGGTAGCTATTCCCTTTGGTGTTGTCGGGGCAATTATGGGCCATCTCATTCTAGGTTATAATATGGCCATCATGTCCATGTTTGGCGTGGTTGCTCTGGCTGGGGTGGTGGTTAATGATTCCTTACTACTCATTGATTTTATCAATGGCCATCGTCGCGCCGGGCAGACCCTGTATGATGCAGTTATCATAGCAGGCCAACGTCGTTTCCGACCTATCCTACTGACCTCACTGACCACCTTTTTTGGACTCGGACCCATTATCCTGGAGACCAGTACTCAGGCCCAATTCCTTATCCCCATGGCCATCTCGTTAGCCTTTGGCATTCTCTTTTCCACCTTAATTGCCTTACTCTATCTACCAGCCCTGTATCTGATTCTGGAGGATATAAAACATCTTTTTGGGGCTGGAGATGTACAGCTTGGTGGTAAATGGTAAGGCGGACAAGGGCAAGCCTTGACCTTTAGTCTCAATAGCGCTATAAAAATCAAAAATATGAAAAAAAATAATCGTGTCGGGATGTAGCGCAGACTGGTAGCGCACTTGCTTCGGGAGCAGGGGGTCGGAGGTTCAAATCCTCTCATCCCGACCATTTATATCAAGGGGTTACAGCTTTAAGGCTGTAACCCCTTTTTTGTTTATTCTTTATTTGCAGTGTTTTTGCATAGGATTGGCCGTCTCCCTAATAAAAAAT
>JAOZSN010000141.1 GCA_029939635.1 Deltaproteobacteria bacterium | reverse complement strand
TTATTGGTAAATATCATCCCCATGGTGATACTGCTGCCTATGATACCATTGTCCGCATGGCCCAGGATTTTTCACTGCGCTATTTGTTGGTAGACGGGCAGGGTAACTTTGGTTCCATTGATGGTGATTCACCGGCGGCCATGCGTTATACCGAGGCCCGCATGACCAAGTTGGATCAGGAAATTATTGCGGATCTTGAAAAAGACACCGTTGATTTTATTCCTAACTACGATAATTCCCTGCAGGAACCAGTAGTTATGCCCAGCAGGATACCAAACCTGTTGATTAATGGCTCTTCCGGTATAGCTGTAGGTATGGCCACCAATATACCGCCCCATAATATTACCGAGGTGATAAATGGCCTTATAGCCATGATTGAGCACCCAAATATTACCGTTAATCAACTCATGGATCATATAACCGGTCCTGATTTCCCTACAGGTGCTTATATATGCGGTCGGGCTGGTATGCGTGAGGCATATGAGACCGGCCGTGGCTCAGTACTGATGCGGGCCAAGACCCATGTTGAAAAAAGTAAAAAACTGAATAGGGAATCAGTGATCATCACAGAGATCCCCTATATGCAAAATAAGGCTAAGCTGGTTGCGAAAATAGCCTTACTTATTAAGGATAAGCGTATAGAATCCATTGCTGAGGTACGGGATGAATCAGATCGTCATGGCATGCGAATTGTCCTTGATCTGAAAAAGGACGAGATTGCCGATGTAGTGATAAATCAGCTCTATAAAATGACACCACTACAGAAGAGCTTTGGCATCATTTTCTTAAGTATTGTTAATAATAAGCCAGAGGTTCTTAATCTCAGACAGATGCTGGAGCATTTCCTCCTCCATCGTAAAACAATTGTCTACCGCCGTACTGCCCATGATCTGCATAAGGCAGAGGCCAGGGCTCATATACTGGAAGGCCAGAAGATTGCCCTGGATAATCTTGATGAGGTGGTAGCACTTATCAGGGCTTCAGGCACACCAAAGGAGGCCCGGCAGGGGCTGATAGAGCGTTTTGGTTTGAGTGAAATTCAGGCCCAATCTATCCTGGAGTTGCGTTTACAAAAGCTGACAGGTCTGGAACGTGACAAAATACTTACTGAACTAAAAGATTTACATGAAAAAATTGCCTGGTTTAACAAAATTCTTGCTGATGAAGAACTTGTCATGTCTATCATCAAGGATGAATTTATTGAGATCAAAGAGCAGTATGGTGATGAGCGCCGCACTGAAATTATCGATGCCCCAGATGAAATTTTACCTGAGGATCTAATCCAGCAGCAGGATATGGTGGTTACCGTTACCCATGAAGGATATATAAAAAGAAATCCTGTTGACCTGTACCGCTCCCAGCGCCGTGGTGGCAAGGGTGTTAAGGGTATTAACGCCATTGATAATGATTTTGTAAATTCCCTGTATCTTGCCTCGACCCATGATGCCTTCCTCTTTTTTACTAATCTTGGCAAGGTCTTCTGGCGTAAGGTGTATGAGATTCCCCAGGCCAGCCGCATTGCCCGCGGTAAGGCTATTATCAACTTCCTGCAACTGGCAGAAGGCGAGAAGTTGGCGGCCATCCTGCCCATCAAGTCTTTTGAGATGTCAGAAGGGGAGAGTTACATCCTCATGGTAACGAAGAAGGGTGTGGTGAAAAAGACTATACTCTCCGAATTTGCCAGACCTATGCGTAAAGGTAAAATAGCCCTGAAGATCAGGGAGGACGATGAAATAATCACCGCTGGACTTACCGATGGTGAGTCTGATATCTTTTTAGCCACTAGAAATGGCATGTCCGTCAGATTTAATGAAAATGATGTCCGTGCTATGGGACGGACTGCAAGCGGCGTTAGAGGTATCAGGTTAGCTGAAAATGATAATGTTGTTGCTGCCGAGGTTCTTAATAAGGAAGATTCCATTCTGGTGGTCACAGAAAATGGCTATGGTAAACGGAGTCCGGTGGATTCATATCGCATAACCAAGCGGGGCGGGAAAGGCGTTTTCGCTATTAAAGCAAGTGAGCGTAATGGTAAAATCATTACCGCCTGTCAGATAACGAATGAAGATGAGATCATGATGATCACCGATGGCGGTAAGATAATCCGTATGAAGATGGACACAGTACGAGTCATCGGTCGCGCAAGTCAGGGCGTACGACTCATTAACTTAGCTGATAAAGAGAAGGTGGTAGCAATGGATAAGGTACCACCTGAGTCGTCTGATGCGGAAGATCTGGAAGAAGAAACAGAAGGTTCAGAACAAGAATAAAAAAATTTTTGCAACTTTTACAACAAAAAGGGGGGAAATCTTCATTTGAAGATTTCCCCCCTTTTTGTTGTATTTACCCTTTGGGCAGGGACTTATTTTTTTGACCAAGGAGCGTTTTTTTGTACCAATTCATAGGGTACACCTTTTGCTTTATTAAATATTGTCCTCTGGCTCACCACATCAGTAAAATCAGCACCGCGCAGATCAGCCTTATAAAAAATAGTCTTTACTATATAGGCGCGTTGCAGAGTGGCGTTGCGTAGATCAGCTTTACTTAGGTCAGCCCAGTGCAGGTTGGCATCATTAAGGTTAGCATCCTGTAGATTAGCCTTAGAAAGGTCAGCATCAGCAAAGACAGCACCTTGCAAATTCGCACCCTGCAAGTCGGCACCTTTGAGATTACTCTCCTCAAATTTGGCACCAGAAAGATCAGCGCCCTGTAGGTTAACACCCTTCAAAGAAGTATGACTAAAATCAAGCCCTGCCAGGTCACAGCTTGGGCACTCACCTGTTTCCAGAAAGAGTTTGTGATGACTGGATAATTTTTCTTCTGTACCTGCCACCTGCGGAGTAAAGGCTGCCCGTGAATTTGTTGATGCAGCAGCACCGGGAATAATAGCAAAGGCTCCGCTGGAAGAAGATGTACTCGGGTAGGCAATGGGGGGAGCACTTGCCACCTCTTTTTGCACCTTAATTTCTTTTTTTGTACTCCACTCCTTGGGTATACCGCCCATAACACCAATATTGGCATCTGATTTGGTATACTCAACCTCATACTCTGGGACAAAGGTCATGGTTAGAGTTCCATCTCCTTTAAAAAGCAGATAGCGGTCTTTGAGTTTATGAACCGAGGAGCACTCCATACCTGTATCATTACCCCACCACTTAAATTCAATACATAGTTTGTTATCAGACGCACGCCAGCGTCCTGACGCCTTACCACCAAGTTTATTGGCAACTAAGAGCTTACCACCTTTTTCAGAAAATTCGACATCAGCCTTTTCTGATTTATCCCACGATTCCATGAAAAGGGTATTACCAGCGACAAGTTTTTTAATTGCGGAGGTGTTTAACTGGTCAGCACCTTGCTCCCTGGCATTATTAATATCCATGCGTGTAGCACAGCTACTAAGTACGAGAAGAATTGCTAAAAGGGGTAGAATTTTTTTCATAAGTTTAATCTTTGTTATGTGTTGTAATGGTACAGAGTTTATAGTTTAAGTAGAGATGAAAGGTATCCTTTCCCAATAGCACTGTCAATTTAAAAGCGCTATTAGGAGTGGACAGCTGCAATTAGCTGGAAATACATGTTTTGCTACCATTGCTCACAGGTTCATATCAGTAACTGATTAGGGCATAAATAATGTTATATATGGCAACCAGGGATACTATTACAAGAAAATTTTATTTTTTGTTAGTAACTGACTTGACAGTAAGGGGACTCTATTGTAAATAGCTTCTTTTCAATCATGGGCCGTTAACTCAGCTGGTAGAGTATCTGACTTTTAATCAGAGAGTCGCGCGTTCGAGCCGCGCACGGCCCACCATGTTTGTCCCCATCGTCTAGTCTGGTCCAGGACACCAGCCTTTCACGCTGGCGACAGGGGTTCGAATCCCCTTGGGGACGCCATACAAAATTAAGGACTTAGCCAACACTGGCTAGGTCCTTTTTTGTTTCTGTGGGCCTTACTGTGGGCCCGGACTTCTTTCTTCCCATCCCTGGCAGGACAGCGAGAGCTGGCCGTAAAGAACCAAGGCGGCGGATATATCGCTCCGTGGTGGCCAGGTTCTTGAGCCTCAATATGGCCTGAATATCAACTGATATGGCAAAAAAAGAGGACAACCCCCCCGCCTGGGGTTATCTTTTAAGATTTGTTGGGTTCAATATTGGGCTGGCTGTTGGGCTTTTCAGGTTCAGAAAGGGATTTTTCTGGATTCAAAACTACGTAAAAACAAGATGTTGTGCTACTAGGCTTCGCCTTTAATGCTGGCGACAGGGGGTCGAATCACCTTGGGGGCGTATTATAAAAAAAGGACTAGCGAGTAATCGCTGGTCCTTTTTTTTGGTATGATTGAACAATGAACAAAGTTGGGGTAGTTGTCCTTGGATTTTTTGTTGTAGGGGAGTGTAAAACACGCTAAAGAACAAATATGTAAAAAATGTTGAAAAGAAGTAAAGTAGGAGTTATGTTATTATAGTAGTAATTATTATTAACCAGTGTGTAGCTTGACGAGGTAGATTTATGAAAGCTGAAACAAAGATTAGAATGACAAAGCAGCGCCAGGTAATCCTGGAGGAATTGTGCAAGGTAAAAACCCACCCTACTGCTGATGAGATGTATCAGATGATACGCAAACGCCTTCCAAAGATTAGTTTGGGAACGGTGTACCGTAATCTTGATATTTTATCAGGCCTAGGTATGGTACTTAAACTGGATGTAGGTGGAACCCAAAAACGTTTTGATGGGAACGTTAACCCTCACCACCATGTGCGTTGTTCAGAGTGTGGTTGTGTAGCTGACATTATGGATTTACCAGTAGACCCTGACCTTGACAGCAAAGCTCAGAAAGTTACTGATTTCCGTATTAAGCGCCATAGCCTGGAATTTATCGGTATGTGCCCGTCGTGCCAGGAGGCAGAAAAAAGGCGTGTTGCGTAATTGTTTATAAAAGTAGACTTAGTAATTTGTAATTATTTATTCAGAGGAATTCGATGTTAAGTGTAAAAATGGCAGCTGCCTTGAATGATCAAGTTATTGCTGAGCTCTATTCTTCTTATTTTTATCTTTCAATGAACTCATATTTTGAGTCGGTTAGTTTGGATGGGTTTGCCTACTGGATGCGTATGCAGGCCCAGGAAGAGATGCTGCATGGTATGAAGATATATGATTATATCCATGAGCGTGGTGGAAAGGTCAATCTAACCGCAATAGAACAGCCGCCAGCCAAATGGGATTCAGCCTTGGAAGTTTTTAAAGATGTGTTAGCCCATGAGCAGAAGGTTACAGCTTTAATTAATGATCTGATTAACCTGGCCATTGATGAGCGTGATCATGCTGCCAATGCTTTTTTGCAGTGGTTTGTCACAGAGCAGGTTGAGGAAGAGGCCAATGTTGGAGCAGTGGTAGATAAATTAAAGATGATTGCTAGTGATACAGCCGGTCTCTTTGCTATTGATCAAGAGATGGCCAAGAGGTTGCCTCCCACTGTCGAATAAGTGTATTTATATTATATGGCTCTGTGCTATTCTCAGTTAAACGCCAAATTCGGCAGGAGGTGCACTTTCTTCCGCTTTTGACATGTAATTTCTTGGTTTCCTAGATTCACTGCGACAGACACGTAATCACGCGACTTCGCTGCTGAATTTAGGTACGTGTTTGGCTACGCTCACCAAGAAAAAGCTACGAAATTCCCTGGACGACGCTCCTGAAAGCGCACCTCCTGTCTCCAACTTAGAATAGTGCAGAGCCATATTATATTATTTTCTTAAAAAAAAAAACGACGACAGGTAGTTTACCTTGTTTTCGGTTTTTTTGGTGTAACAGTTTGTAACTGGATGTACATAAAGAATTTTTGGGTGTAGTAGGGATCTGTAAAATATACACCACAATTGAAATTGTATAACTGGAGAATATATCCCATGAGTGCTGAAGAGATAAAAAAAAATGTCTACTGGGTTGGTGCTATTGACTGGAATGTCCGCGACTTCCATGGCTACTCAACGAATAAGGGCACGACCTACAACGCCTACCTGATTAAAGATGAAAAAAATATTCTCTTTGACACGGTTAAGGGGCCTTTTGAGCATGAGATGTTGCATAATATCAACTCGGTGATGAATCCTAAGGATATTGACTATATAGTGGTAAACCATGTGGAGTTGGACCATTCTGGCTATCTGCCGGAGATGATCAAATTATGTCAGCCAGAAAAGGTTTTTTGTTCACCCATGGGTAAAAAGGCCATTGAAAGCCATTTTCACCCTGAGGGCTGGCCTTTAGAAGTAGTGAAATCTGGTGATTCCATCTCCTCTGGTTCAAAGACCATCCAGTTTCTCGAGACAAAGATGCTTCATTGGCCAGATTCCATGTTTTCCTATATCCCAGAGGATAAGCTGCTCATATCTTCTGATGCCTTTGGCCAGCACTGGGCCACTACAGAGCGTTTTTCCGACCAGGTGCCAGCCCCTGAGCTGATGGATCATTGTGAAAAATATTATGCCAATATACTTACTCCTTTCTCTCCAAATACTCAAAAGTTGCTGGCCAAGGTCGCTGAAATGGGGTTGGATATTGACATGATCGCCCCGGATCATGGATTGATTTGGCGTGATAACCCTGGTGATATTATTGCAGCCTATGATAGGTGGAGTTCTTACACGGCTGATAGGACGGCCGTGATTATTTATGATTCCATGTGGCATTCCACCGAGAAAATGGCCAAGTCCATCAGTAACGGTTTGCTTAGTGAGGGAGTGCAATCTAGGGTTATGAGTGCCAAGGTGAATCACCGCAGTGATATTATGGTGGAGGTGCTTAGGGCTAAGGGTCTTATTCTTGGTTCGCCTACACTCAATAATGGTGTTATGCCCACCATGGCTGACGTCTGTACCTACGTAAAGGGCTTACGACCTCGTAAAAAGGTAGGGGGTTGCTTTGGTTCCTTTGGTTGGTCTGGTGAGTCGGTCAAACATCTCAACGGTTTTCTTGAGGCCATGCAGTGTGAGATTGTTGAGCCTGGTCTAAAAATAAAGAATGTACCAACCCATGATCAATTTAAAGAATGTTTTGAGTTGGGAGTTAGTGTGGGTAAGGCTGTGAATGCGGCTTTTGATGATTAGTTCTAATCTACACGCAAACTTGTAGGAGCAAGCTCGCTCCTACAGCCCTGTTGTTCCTGCAAAAACGAGTATTAGGTAAAAGAAAAAGGAGGATGTCATAGAGGCATCCTCCTTTTTTGTTGCAATTTCCTTATTAGGAATTATTATTAGTAAAAAAATAATTCAGTGAGGTAAGCCCTATGAAGGAACGACAAATAAAGG
>JAOZSN010000024.1 GCA_029939635.1 Deltaproteobacteria bacterium | reverse complement strand
TAGCGCAGGGCTTTGACTTACCACTGGAAGAAGGCATGGTACTTGCCGTTGAACCAAAAATTGGCATCCCTGGTGTTGGCATGGTTGGCACGGAAAATACTTTTGAGGTAACACTTGAAGGTGGGCAATCAATAACAGGGAATAATTACAAAATAATAAACATATAGCCAAAACAATCATATCAACCTATATATACGGCCAATTCTTAGCTGCCTTCATGCTTTTTCTAGTTCAGCTGGTTGCTGTAGCACACTATTTTTTCCATTTTCACATAGCCTGGGGAACAAAATCTTGTGAGCCATCTCTATTTAGCTATATAATCAAGGCACACATTAAAAACAGACAAATGGGTTGAACACGTGAGTCACAAAAAGGCAGAAGCTCTTCTCGGCAGTATTGAAAGTATCCCTCCCCTTCCTGAAGTCAGTTCCGCAGTCATGGTGGAACTCAATAGCGACGATGTCTCCATTATTAATGTTACTGAGCTTATTGAAAAAGACATGGCTCTGGCGGCGCAAATTCTCAAGGTTGCCAATTCACCTGCCTATGGAGCAACCAAAGCCATAGGCAGCATTCATCACGCCATCATAATGCTGGGACTGCAAGAGGTACGGGCCCTGCTGTTGGCCTTTGCTGTGCAAAAATTCTTCACCATTAACGAAAGTAATACCAAATTCCGCCAACGCTTCTGGACCCACTCCCGTGCCTGCAGTTACAGCGCCCTTACTTTTGCTCAACATTTTAAACAAGATGACAGCAGTACCTTCTTTCTCTCTGGACTCATTCACGATATCGGCAAACTGATTACAGATCAGTTTTTGCATGAAGAATTCCAACAAATTATTACCTACATCCAAAAGCACAACTGCTCTTTCAATGTGGCAGAACAACACATTCTCGGCATAACCCATAGCCAAATTGCTGGTAATCTTCTCCAGCATTGGAATTTTCCCAAACAGGTTACTACCCATATTTTACATCATCATGCCCCCTGGAAGGAGAGCGATTTCAGCTCAGGCACCTTTATTATCTTTCTGGCAAACATCGTCACCAAAATGGCCGGCTATACCTGCCTTGACCAAGAACCAACTCTCGACATTGACAAATTCAGCAAGTTAAAGGCTATCCAGATCATAAACCAAAATGGCTTTGAGGTTGACTCCACGCTTTTAGAGAAAATCCGTATGCAGGTCACTGAATTTGTTGGTACAGAAAGCCAATAGGTGAACTCTCTCTACTTAGCAAGCCGCTAGACCTTCGCTCCTTTCATTGATTACTATGCCCGCACAGATTAATTATTTAATTATCTTCTTGAACAGTTGCTTCTTTCACTGTATTTAGTATAAGCTCGATGATCTACTATGATTCCCTATAGGGTATCTTGAATAATTAGATATTTGGTTAGAGGACAAGGAACAGTAAAAAGCGCAGCATATTAATGCTATGTGAGCATTTTTCTTTTTTTGCTGTGACGCAGTAATCGGGACAAATAGCAAATATTCAAGGCACCCTATAATCTTAAACCATAACACTCAACACTACATACAAAAAAGAGGTTTTCAATGCTTCACAAGGTTCTTGTCCTATTGCTCATTGTTTTTTTAGCTGGTTGTTCAGATGACCAGCAGGTAAGCCAATCGACCCCTTCCCCCAAAGGCACTGCGCAGGACCAGGTAGCGCCATCTAGCCTGGCGGCTACTCCACATACAGCTGAACAGAGTTTACTATTTTTCCTAGATCCAAATGGTAGGCCCTGCCAGATGCAAGATAGAATTTTGCTTGAAATGGCGGCAGAACTTAAAGGAAAAGTAATAATTAAATATGTGAAGACCACTATTCCCTCCGACAGAACTTCATTTTACCAGTATGGCATTCGCGCCTTGCCAACACTTCTTCTTGCTGACTCCACGGGCAATGAAATCAAGCGCATGACACCAGGAGTAAAAAGTGCTGCTGAAATTCGTACTCTCCTCCAATCACAGCCAAGATCGTAACCTATGTCACCTGTTGAAATTACCTTTGCCTCCCTGCTAATGGCCATGTTTGCCGGATTTGCCAGTGTCGCATCGCCATGCGTGCTGCCGATTGTGCCTATCATTGTAACTGGCAGCAACACAGATCATAAACATCGTCCCATGCTCATCGTCATGGGGTTAAGCATCAGTTTTATAATGATGGGGGTCATTACCTCTATTTTTGCTGGAGCTGTGGCTGGGTTTATGCCGGTGATTGAGAAAACTGCCGGAGTCATCATAATTGCCTTTGGCCTGTTTATGCTCTTTGGCATTAATATTTTTAAAAAGTTTACTTTTTTTTATAAGTTTCAATTCCAGAGCCAGGGGCGCTGGTCTGGCTTTGTTCTTGGTCTTACCCTTGGTATTGTCTGGATTCCCTGTGTTGGCCCCATGCTATCCGGGGTATTGGCGTTAGTGGCAACATCGGGCAAACTTCTCACTGGTCTTGTTCTTCTCTCCTTTTACTCATTGGGGTTTGCCATCCCCATGCTTTTGGCTGGATATGCCTCCCAATCTGTGCGCCAAAAAATTCGTTTGGTTAATGCCCATCCCCTGGCCATACGTCTTATAAGTGGCTTTTTGCTCATCGCTTTTGGCGTCTATATTCTCACCTCCGGCATGTTGGCGCTGGGCACTCTTTTCTAAGATCAAAAGAGAGAGGCTACTGTTACGAAATTATATTCACAACAACAAAAATCACCATGATAGTGGTTATGGATATTTCAAAGACAAAGGAGATGCAAATACCAATAACTGCGCCAATTCCTGCCTTAACTGCCCTGCCCTCATCATTATCAACAAAAAGCTCTCCAGCAATGGCCCCGACAAAGGTGCCAAGAATCATACCGAAAAGTGTACTGCCAGGAATGGGCAGTATTAGACCCAAAACAAGACCAATTATGGCCCCCACCATGCCTGCCTTGGAACCGCCAAAGGATTTCGCACCCAGACCAGCCAAAATATACTGGCCAATCCAGGCCAGAGAGGCAAGGAATGCCAGAAGAGCAATATCCAACAGGGAGAGGGGGATGAAATTAGTAATCAGGCCATGCACAAAGGCACCGACAACAATCAATGAGGGGCCAGGGATAAGGGGCAGAATTGTCCCCACTATGCCCAGCATGAGAAATCCCAGCAGCATAATGTCATACACGGTTTGTTCTGAAAATATCATTTTCCTGGCCTCATAGTTTAATTCTATACAGAGAGCTTTTACCGGTCAAGACTGACGAGCCAAAACAGATCAGACTTGACAAACAGCCTTCCTAACCATAATGATCAAGAGTGCACCACTCAAGTAGCCATGGTCATGAGGCTCAACAATTGCATAGGCTCCAGGCCAGCAAGAACTACCTACTTTACAAATCCACAGAAAAAATAGCTCTCCATCACTGCCAGCCATGCCACCAGCCCTGAAAAAAATGCTCCTCTACCTGGCTATTGGCTATCTTATTATCAGCCTCTTTATCTATCTCAAGCAGGACAGTCTTCTTTTTTACCCGATACAGGAAAAACATCAGATAGCCAATAGCCAAGCACCCATAGTCAGTTATCAGTTTGAGAATCAAGGGATTGAGCTCCACGGCTGGTTACTCCATCCAGAGTATGCTGCTGAAAAGCTGCTCATCTATTATGGCGGTAATGCTGAGGATGTATTTTACAGCAGTGCAGATTTTCTGCAGCTAGAAAATGTAGCCATTCTCCTGGTTGAATATCGCGGTTATGGCAACAGCAGCGGTACACCCTCTGAGCAACATTTTTTCCACGATGCCTTACAGATCTTTGATGATTGCCAGCAGCGCTGGCAATCAAAAGAGATAATGGTCATGGGGCGCAGTATTGGCACGGGGGTGGCCTGTTTTGTGGCCAGCCAACGCCCTGCCAGCAAAGTCATTCTTGTGACGCCCTTTGATTCCATGCTCAAGGTGGCACAAGGCTATTACCCCTGGCTCCCCGTCCGCCTCCTTATGCGTCACCCCTTCAACTCCCTGTATTATATCCCCACGGTGCAGGCCCCCTTCCTTATCATCTCAGCGGGCCAGGATGAGGTCATCCCTCCGGCCAGGACAGAAAACCTCATCAGTCACCTACCCGACCACAAGCAAACATCCATTGCCCGCATCCCCACCGCTGGCCATAACGACATCCACACCTTTGCTAATTATTGGCCCACAATCCAGCAATTCCTGTAAATGCTGCCAGCGGCAGCCCATCTTCACCCATTTAGAGCTTATCGCGTAACAAAAGTACGCTTCAAACCTCTAAATGAACGAATATAGGCCACATCTGAACATTTAGAGGCGTGAGTTGTGGTAGGATTCTGTCTTAGAGACGCAAGGGTATGCTACCAAAGCTGATTGACAGCATCAGCCGCAGTTTCAGCGAATCAAAAAGTGGTCAAGTCTGGCTAGTGCGGCCTTAACCGTTACCCTTCACCGCCAACTGGCCACAGGCTGCGGAGATGTCAGCGCCTCGGCTATCGCGCACAAAGGAACGCACTCCTGCCCCATAGAGAATTTTCTTAAAGGTCTCAATGGTCGCCTCATCTGGACAGTGGAAATCCAGCTGGGGAGATTCATTATAGGGCAGCAAATTAACGCGGCAAGGCAAGTCTCCGAGCAGATCAGCCAGCCTCTGGGCATCATCAGGAGAATCATTGATGCCCTTGAGAAGGATATACTCCACCAGAATGACCCGTTTCTTACCTAGGGGATACGTACGCAGGGCAGGCATTAATTGGTCCAGGTTATAAGTCTTATTCACTGGCATCAAGGAGCTCCGCGTCTCATCATCGGCAGCATGAAGAGAGATGGCCAGGTTAACACGCACGTCGCGCCCTAAATCAATAATACGAGGGGCAAGGCCACAGGTAGAAATGGTCACTAGCCGTTCGGTAAACTCCAAACCCTCTTCAGCCATGAGGATCTGCAAAGAGGTGATTAGGTTATCATAATTAGCCAGCGGCTCACCCATGCCCATGAATACCAGGTTGTTGACAAACTCTCGTGGTGTTGAACGCTGCACACCCGTATCCTGCATATAGCTGATAACAGCCTGCACCTGGCCGACAATCTCGGCTGGCGTTAAGTTTCGCACAAAACCCATGGTGGCAGTGAGGCAAAAACGACATGCCATGGCACAGCCAACCTGAGACGAAACACAGAGGGTATGCCGCTCCCCTTGGGGAATGAGAACACTCTCAATGAGCTTGCCATCATCAAGGGTAAAGGCAAACTTTATAGTGCCATCCTCCGAGACCTCGACTTCCGAAGGCACCAGGCTGCTGATTATAGCATGCTGGGCAAGCGTAGCACGAAAGGCAGCCTTGAGCCCTGACATCTCACCTATATCAGTACAGCCATGAAGATGAATTTCTCGAAAGATAGAGGCCGCCCGTGAAGAGGGAATAGCTACCTGCTCAAGAAAAGCCGCCATCTCATCCAAAGTTAAATTTTTCAGGTCAATCTCAACATTCATCAAAACACGCAAACCTCAACAAAATTCAAGCCCCCCTGGCACCGGATCAAAAAATTAACCCCTGGTGCTGCGGTGTAAAAGTTTAGTAACAGCAAAGCGGAGACTCCGAAGATGAGGTAGACACCGCTTCGCTGTTGGTGAACTTTTACAACTTTTCCATGCCTTTGCCCTTGTCTATAATAGTTAGTACCCGCTCATAACTCTCCTGCCAAGACTGTCCTGCCCTTTCTAACTCCTGCACAACTGGGTCATCAAGCCCCAAGAGTTTTTCGGCCTGCTGACGCAGATCACGCTCTTGAGCCTGGTGCTGCCGCATAGTACTCAACAGCAACTTTCTCTTTGCATGCTTTTCCTGCTCAATGGCCAAAATTGGTAACAGACGACGGATAGACATCTCCACCAAGACATTACGTGAGGCCTGATATTTTTCTGCCAACAGGTTGAGAGTTGCCAATGTTTCCTGGCTGAGCACAAAGGTTTTCTGCCGCCTCTCCTCAGTGCTATGCTTCTTGTCCAATCCAGCTTGGGATAAATGGGTACGTAACTCCTGCTGCTCGATGAGCTGATCAAAGAGAGTCTTTTGCTTAATCCCCAATTGGGACGCCATGACACTGAGCAGGTCAATGGCCTCAGGGGCCAGGTTAAAGGTCACCCGCACCGACTGCTTGCCGCGTAAGGTATCAATTGATAAGCGTTCCATTTTCCATCCCAGCTACGTATCCATAAAACATCAGCTATTGTAACCCATTGCTCACAACCATAATACAGAAAATTACTAAGTCAAAATAATAAAAAAAGTAATGCGATAAATATTGACATACGCCTGTTGGTAATTATCGTCTTTCGTACCAAGACAGGCCGATCCCTGTGGTGGAAATGAAAAAACAACCAGGAGATAGATACAATGCAACTTGATAAATTTACCGTAAAATCCCAGGAGGCCATACAGGGTGCCCAAAATCTGGCCAGCCAAAAAGGTCATCAGGAGCTGTTACCGGAACATCTCTGTGCCGTGCTCCTTACAGAAACAGATGGTGTTATTATCCCGGTGTTACAAAAAATCGGTGTTAATCCAAGCCAGTTAAGTGGTCTGGCTGATGCTCAGTTAGCCAAACAACCCAACGTCAGTGGTGGAGGCTTTGGCGAGGTGCATGGCTCCCAGCGTCTGCAAAAAATATTGGATAGTGCATTTAAAGAAGCGGCAACCATGCACGATGACTACGTCAGCCAGGAGCACCTCTTTCTGGCCCTGCTTGATGAAAAAAATTCCGAACTTGCCAAGGCCCTGCAGGGTGCAGGAGTACGTAAGGAGGTTTTTCTCAAGGCCCTGGCAGAGATTCGTGGTAGCCAGCGCGTCACCGACCAAAACCCAGAGGAAAAATATCAGGCCCTGGAAAAATATGCCCGCAACCTCACCGATCTTGCCAAACAGGGCAAACTTGATCCAGTCATTGGTCGGGACGAAGAGGTGCGCCGGGTGGTTCAGGTTTTAAGTCGGCGCACCAAGAATAACCCGGTGCTCATTGGTGAGCCTGGGGTCGGTAAAACTGCCATTGTCGAAGGACTAGCCCAACGTATTGTCATGGGTGACATCCCCGAAACCCTACATAATAAGCAGGTAATGTCCCTGGATATGGGGGCTCTTATTGCCGGGGCCAAGTATCGCGGTGAGTTTGAAGATCGCCTTAAGGCAGTATTAAAAGAGGTGGAAAAACGACAGGGAGAGATCATTCTCTTTATTGATGAAATCCATACCCTGGTGGGTGCTGGAGCGGCTGAAGGTGCCATGGATGCCGGCAATATGCTCAAACCTGCCCTGGCACGAGGCGAGTTGCACTGTGTTGGTGCCACCACCTTGAAAGAATTTCGTACCATTGAGAAAGATGCTGCCTTGGAACGCCGCTTCCAGCAGGTCCTGGTGCAAGAACCCTCAGATGAAGACACTATTGCTATCCTGCGCGGCATTAAAGAAAAATATGAGGTGCACCACGGTGTACGCATTAAGGATTCTGCCACAGTGGCAGCGGTTACCCTGTCCAAACGCTATATTACGGACCGCTTCCTGCCGGACAAGGCCATTGACCTCATTGATGAGGCCGCCTCAAAACTCCGCATTGAGATTGATTCAATGCCCACTGAGATTGATGTCTTGGATCGCCAGCGTATCAAATTTGAGATTGAACGGGAGGCCTTGAAGCGTGAAAAGGATACGGCCTCCAAAGAACGCCTCCAGGAGTTAGAAGAAAAACTTGCCAACCTTAATGAACAGCTCACCAGCATGAAGGGGCATTGGAGCCTGGAAAAAGAAATTATCCAAAAAATTCGCCAAATAAAGACTGATATTGACGAGACCCGTGTTGAGGAACAACAGGCAGAACGCAGTGGTGATTTAAGCAGGGTGGCAGAAATTCGCTATGGTACCATTACTGATCTTGAAAAAAAACTCCGCGAGGAGAATGCCCATTTAGCCGAGATCCAGCAGGATCGCCAAATGCTCAAAGAGGAGGTCTCTGACACCGACATTGCTGGGGTAGTGGCAAAATGGACAGGAATTCCGGTGGACAAGCTCCTTGAGGGCGAAAAAGACAAATTAGTTCATGCCGACACAACCCTGGCCCAACGGGTTGTTGGTCAAAAAGAGGCAATACAGGCGGTTTCCAATGCCATCAGACGGGCACGAGCCGGCCTGCAAGATCCGAATCGTCCCTTGGGCTCGTTTATCTTCCTCGGCCCCACGGGGGTGGGGAAGACGGAACTGGCCCGCACCCTGGCCGACTTTCTCTTTGACTCTGAGCAGGCCATGATCCGCATTGACATGTCGGAATTCATGGAGAAACACTCGGTGGCCCGCCTCATTGGTGCCCCTCCAGGCTATGTTGGCTATGAAGAAGGAGGCCATCTCACCGAGGCAGTACGCCGTCGGCCTTATGCGGTTATTCTTTTTGATGAAATCGAAAAGGCCCACCCTGATGTCTTTAATGTACTGCTGCAGATCCTTGATGATGGTCGTATGACAGATGGCCAAGGCCGTACAGTTGATTTCAAAAACACCATCCTCATCATGACCTCTAACCTGGGTAGCCAGCTCATTATGGATATGCATGACGAGAATCCGGAGGAGTTACAGCATCATCTTGACGAGGTACTCCATGCTCAGTTCAAGCCTGAATTTCTAAACCGTATTGATGAGATCATCACTTTCCACGGACTGAGCAAGGAGGATCTGGCCCAGATTGTTGATATCCAATTTAACTTTCTCCAAGAAAGGCTGCGTGAGCAGAAACTGGAGGTGGAGTTAAGCAGCAATGCCCGCACATTCATCATCAATATGGGCTATGAGCCAGCCTTTGGAGCCAGACCCTTAAAAAGAGCCATGCAGCGCTATATCCTGGATGATATGGCCCTGGAATTACTGGAAGGCCATTTTGAACCTGGAGACACCATTGAAATAGATGTAGTAACAAATGAACAGCGGCTTAGCTTTAGCAAAAAATAAAGTTCCCTGCAATAACTCAGGCAATCCCTGCCCTGGCTGAGATTTTAGCAATTTCTCTCGCCATCAGCTCCTCTGGTTCCGCCGCAACCAGAGGAGCTGAATTATGGAGATTATCCTCAATACGTCCATCTTTTAGGAAATCATTAATGCTACGACCCAACACAAACTTTCCCCCAGATAAAGAGTAAGATTGGCACTACCCACAGCAATAATGATTTTTCTTGCCCGTCTCGGCTCACCGAGTGTGCCCTCATTGACAAATCGCAACAACTATTCATACGATTTATTTGCTACCACCATAAAATTACGGCCCAAACGTTGCTAATTACCACTCCCTCTACCATGGCGACTAGGGTGAAACTCAGTAATTACACGCAAAAAGGCTTGCTTCAATCCCTTCTTGTCCAGCTGCTCACAAAAATCTGAACGCAACACTGTCTTCGGAGCAAAAAGATACGCCCCTGCACATTGCAACCGTTTCCGGGCAAGACTTGATAGGCCAGCAGCAACAGACATGGATCCCATTTTCAATATTTACACAATTGTCGCACTAGCACTTTATGCACGAGATATCATTCCATTATAAGAATATCGTCTCGAAAAATCTAACCTGAAATAAAATCTCTCATTTCTCCTGCAATGATGCCCCTTGAGTAGACAGACGAGATGAAGTAAGATGCCCTTTCTGACAGCCCGATAAGCAAGTCTACGAGACTTCGAGACCTGAAACCTGAAACCTGTAGTCCACCTATGCCCTCCCTCAACGAAAAACGCATCCTCTTTGTCCATCCCCTAGGCTACAAACTTGAACAGGCCGAGGGTGACATCTCGCGCATGACCAACATCATGCCCCCCTTAGGCTTAGCCTCCATTGCCGCCTACCTGGATGAGCGGGATTTTAACTCTGCAATTATTGATTGCTATGCCCAACCTGCCCACTCAGAGCAACTCATCCGTGCCTTTCTGCAACAGGAGAAACCAGCCTGCATCGCCTTTTCCTGCACCACCTCAAGCTTTCTTGACGGGGTACGATTAGCAGGGATGGCCAAGGAATTATTACCTGGCATCACCACTGTTTTTGGTGGTGTCCATGTCTCGGCCCTACAGGAAAAATCCCTGAGTGATTATCCTGAGGTAGATTTTGTGGTAGTGGGAGAGGGCGAGGCAACCCTGCATGAACTGCTCACAACTCCACAAGATCAATTGGCCGAGGTGGCCCGCCTTATCTGGCGCGACGCCCAGGGTCAGGTGATATTCAACGAACAAAAACGCACTCCCATTGAACTCGACAGCTTGCCCTTCCCGGCCTATGAAAAGCTGGCAAACTACCCGGAGGCGTACCAGCTACCCATCTTCAACTATCCCAAGGAGCCCAACACCAGCTGTATTTCTAGCCGGGGTTGCCCCTATGCCTGCAGTTATTGTGACCGCTCGGTGTTCCGCCGCAGCTTTCGCTATAATTCCGCCGACTATCTTTACCGCCATCTGGCCTATCTCAATACAAAGTTTGGCATCCGCCACATCAACTTCTATGATGACCAGTTCACCTTTAACCGCGACCGGGTAGAAGAATTCTGTCAAAAAATGATCGCCTCCCCCATGTCCATGACCTTTAACTGTGCGGTACGGGCCGAGCATATTGATTTTGCGCTGTTACAATTGATGAAAAAGGCGGGTTGCTGGATGATCAGCCTAGGTATTGAGACTGGTGACGAGAACCTGCTGGCCCAGCACCGCCAAAACGCGGATCTGGCCATGCTGGCAGACAAGATCCGTCTCATCAACAAGGCAGGTATTCGAGTCAAGGGTCTGCTCATGATGGGTCTGCCTGGAGAAACAGAGGCGAGCATTAAAAAGAGTATGGATTATGTTTTTTCCCTGCCCATTGATGACTTCAATCTGGCCAAGTTCACCCCGTTCCCAGGCTCGCCCATCTACCAGAATATCCACCAACTGGGCAGCTTTGAGGAAAACTGGGAAAAAATGGACTGCATGCAGTTTCTCTTCATACCTAATGGCATGAACAAAGAAAGGATGGAGGAGCTATTCATCACCTTCTACAAGAGCCATTTCCAACGGCCTAAGGTGTTATGGGGCTATGTCACCATGCTATGGAAATCACCATCAAGCTGGCGGCGCTTTGCCGGTAATCTGTTTTCATTCCTCAGCTTTGCCCGCAGCAATAAAAGACTAAAAGACTGAGAATCAGTATCCACCTAACAGTTCAACATACCGTCATTTTTACCAGGTAGAAATGACGGAGAAAGAATTGGGACTCTCCCCTTCCCACTGTCATAATACCATCCATTCACAACTCTTCCTTGACTCCTTCTCCAGCTCTTCCTACAATCTAAGTAACTGCTCCGGAGCCCCCCAGACGTGTGCGACACTCCCACCACCACTAGAAGGAAGGAGGATGTCATGGCCAGTCTTACCCCGTTGCCCTTTGAAGATATTAATCCCCTTGTTTTTCATCTTATGGCAGCCGGTTCCGGCCTGCTCCATGCCTGGGTCTTGGCCTGTCTGGCCGGAGCCATGCACCATTACGGCATACTGACTGTTATTCAGGAGCTTGTTCTGTATCCACTAGGGGGAGCGTAACATCTCAACCATGTCTAAATAATTGTTCTTACGAGCATTTACATCTGCGTTGCATTCAAGCAAGAGATACGTGATCACAAGGGATGCGCGCTATGGCGCACAGCCAACACAACAGAAAACCACCACGAGCAGAGTGATCCTGGCAAGGCAAGTATAGGGTGAACGACGCATCATAAGTAGTCACTTTCTCAAACAACATTTTTTATATTTTTTGCCACTGCCGCAGGGACAAGGATCATTGCGTCCTGCCCTATTCTCAACTCGCACTGGTTGCGCTGGGGGCACCTCATGCACCACTGTCCTCTCAGGATGGAAACAGGCCCAGCCTTTCATTTCATCAAGGGCACTACTGATGGGTTGCAGCCCAGGATTTTCCATCAAGGTAAGTAAACGTTCTTGCACAGGGCGCTGCAAGGCATTCTCGGCATCCTGTCGAGCGATATACAATTCACTGACCAAGCCATCATCATAGGCCTGGGCCACAACCGGCCAAAAGTCATGGGGGCAAAACTGGATGGCCGCCTCCACCAAATAATTCCACACATGGGAAGGCTGGCGGCTTAAACCCGTCGTGGCCAACTCATGGAGATAGCCAGACAGGTCTTCAGCCTTGAGCTCTTGCCAGGCCAGTAAACAGAGCAAAGCCTCCAGCCCGGCGCCGCGGACAAACTGGTCAATCTCCTCATTTCCAATCAATGCCTTGAGGGAGGCCACATCACCGCCATAGACAGCAGCCAACAGCTGCCCTAACCCCTCGGTGATGATATCTCCTGTCATCTGCCGAGCCAGGTCACCAGGGGTGGAAAAAAAAGCAAGGAGAGGGACATAGGCGGCAGGTTCACGAAACTGAGCCAGTAAATACATGGCAAAGATGTAACCAACATTATCTGCCTCTTGAGCCACCTCTTCCTGCTGCTCAGCCCCACGTCGCAACTCGGCCAAGAGCAGTGGTGTTATTTCATCCTGCTGCTGTACCGCCTCTACCATGGCCTGCTGCGGAAAGACTCCCGTGAGCAAACTGATCTCCTTGATGATATCTTCACATTTCATTGCTGCATCCTAAGTCATTTTTTTTACAGGGGGTCAGGGGTCAAGGGCTGGTGCTCACGCTCATATCTATGCTCGGTTGCACCACTGCGAATAACCTTCCTGACTGTATTACGCGACAAGTTTAACCTGCGGCTAATAGCCTTGATTTTGACCTTTTCCACAAAGTACAGACGCCTTACCTTAACTATTGTCTCCACTATCAACATCCTCCATTCCCTCCGTGAGTTTGAATGCACGGAGAGGTTAATCGGAGGGGTCAATTTTGGACGCTGTTTTCTGGCTCTAGGGGGTCATTATTGCACGCTGATTGACAAGAACTTCCAGAATGACGCCAAGTATATTGCCGAACACAAGGAAATCACCAATGTAATTATTTCTGGTGGTGATCCCATGATGCTGCCCACCAGGGTCATCGCTCAAATGCTAGAAGCATTAAAGGATATTGATCATGTGAACTTTGTCCGCATCGGCACCCGGACTCCCGTCGTGTATCCCCTACGTTATTTTGATGATGAGTTGATCAAAGTCCTGCACGATTTCAACCAGCATAAAACTCTCTACATCCCAACTCACTTTAATCACGCTAATGAAATCACCGACCTAGCCAAAGAGGCGATTCTGCGTATTCGCAATGCCGGTATCACCGTTAACAATCAAGCAGTCTTCCTTAAGGGGGTCAATGACAGCGTAGAAGCCCTGACGAACGGACTAACCCGTATCGAAGCTAACCCCCTACTACCTCTACCAGTGCATGCCCGTTTCACGAGTACGCCAAGCGCTTTAAGTTTATCATGGGTCATGACATTGGAAAAATCGAAATCTGCGGACGTAAGGACGATATTTTGGTAATGAGCCAAATCCACTCCCGGCCCGAGCACCCTGAAGAGGCATCTCGCATTTTAGTGGATCAACTAACAGAAAATGCTGGTTGGCTCGAAGAGCTTGACTTGATCTAACCACAGCGTCTCTACAATTTTCAGGATGTGGACAAAAATTCCACAAAACTCATAAATTTCTGTTGCTCAAAATGGCCCACCATCTTCTGCTTCATAAGGGTAAGTGCCTTAAATGGGTCACGGGCATCAGCATAGGGGCGATTGGTGGTGAGAGCATCATAGACATCGGCAATGGCCGCCACCCTGGAGTAATCGGAAATATTCTTCTCATCCAGTCCATGGGGGTAGCCGCTGCCATCAAACTTCTCATGATGGTGCAAAATGACATCCAGGGCAATGGGGGGTAACTTATCCTCCATGAGAGCATAGCCCTCCATAGGGTGGGACTTTATCACCTCAAACTCCTCATCCGTCAGCCTACCCGGCTTATTGAGAATGGCATCAGCCACCTCAGTCTTGCCCACATCGTGCAAAATACAGCCCAGAGCAAAATCATAGAGATCATCCCGGGAGAGAGAATCTATGCGTTCCATCAAACCAACCCCAAAAACCGAGACATTAACGCAATGGGTAAAGGTGTAATAATCATGGCTGGAGAGACGGAGAAGTCCAGGAACAGAACCCTCTGAGCCCATGGTAAACTTAATAATATTTTCGGTAATATCCTTGGTCCGAGCCAGATTTTCACCGCTGCGGGGATCATCATAGACATCCTTAAGGACATTATTCGCGCACCGATGCAGAACCTGGGACTTTTGCCCCACCGACACCTGGGGATCCTCCAGCAGACCGGAGAGAGAGGCCTCCATATCGGCATAATAGGATTGCAGCGCCTGCCGCCTGATGTAAAATTTTGCCAGCAAGCGCTCGTCCATGGCGGCCAGCACTGAATCCATGGCCTGACCCTTGCGACAAAACGGGTGGGGATCTGCACCAACATCATCCAGAGAAACGGTGTAGAGATCAAAACCTAACTGTCTCCCGCAGGCCGCCACTTCATCCCTGTTTATGAGTACAAATCCCTTTAATTCAGCTGCCACCTTTCACCTCATAGATAAAATAAAAAACCATATTATTTTATCATATTCACACCTGAGAGCAAGAAAGAAAACGAACCATTATCTATTCCACATACGCAACAACTCCGCCTGCTCTACTAACTTGATAAATTCAGCCCGATAGCCGTTATCATCTTGGCCCCGTCCTTGTTTAGCCAATGTAACAATATTGCCATAGCCCATCTCACCAGCATAGTTTGATTTTTCCAATACCAAACCAAAGGCAGCCACGGCTGAGGCAAAGGTAAAATCAGCGCTGGCCTCATGCGTAACCGAGGTATTTGGCACAGCAGCACTGACGACACGACTGCTATCCTCTTTAGGCAGCTTATAACGCAGCTTCACCGTGAGAATCTCTGTTGACTGTTTAGCAGGACGTGCCCCCTGATATTTCAAAGGGTCCACCGATGCCTCCTCCAGCTCAACACCAGTAGGAATGATCTCATAGAGGGCGGTCACGGTATGGCCAGCCCCCATCTCACCGGCATCCTTGCTATCATTATTAAAATCTTCATCGGCCAGACGCCTATTCTTATAGCCCACCAGACGGTAGCCTTGCACGGTTTTCGGGTTAAACTCAACCTGCAGCTTAACGTCCTTGGCCACCGTATGCAGAGTACCAGCCATCTCGGACACCAGCACCTTCTTGGCTTCCTGCAGCGAATCAATATAGGCATAATTGCCATTACCCTTATCAGCCAACACCTCCATGGTGGAATCATGATAATTACCCATACCAAACCCTAAGACAGTGAGATAGACACCAGACTTACGCTCTTTTTCAATAAGCTTTTCCAACTCACCAACGCTGGAGGTACCCACATTAAAATCACCATCCGAGGCCAGAATGACACGATTATTGCCGCCAGGCATAAATCCCTGCCGGGCCAGATCATAGGCCGCCGCAATACCTCCGGCACCATTGGTGGAACCACCGGCGGCAAGAGTCTCAATGGCAGCGACAATTGTCTCCTTGTCCTTGCAAGAGGTGGGGGTAAGGACCACCCTTTCAGCACCAGCATAAACCACCATGGAGATACGATCCTGCTCACCAAGCTTAGTAACCAGCATCTTCATGGATTTTTTTAGCAACCCTAACTTATTGGCACTTTGCATAGAGCCTGAGATATCAACAAGAAAAACCAGGTTGGATGGAGGCAAATCTTCATGGGCTATATCCTTGGCTTTAATGCCAATCTGCACCAGCTTATGCTCTGGCTGCCAGGGGCAGGCCCCAAGTTCGGTATTAATAGCCACCGGATGCGTGGCGGAATCAACATAGCTATAGGTAAAATAATTTACCATTTCTTCAATACGCACCGCACCTACAGGAGGAAGTTGCCCCCCCTGCAAAAAACGGCGAATATTACTATAGGAAGCCGTATCTACATCCACTGAAAAGGTAGAGAGAGGGTCATTTTCAACCACGACAAATCCCTGCTCTTGCACATAAGAATAGGCCTCGACATTAAAGTCAGGTTTGATTGATGGAGCAATACCCCTTTCCAGAGGGAGCATCATGCCATAGGGCATTGCCGACCCCATAACCTGATCGGGGGCCATTTTTTTAGCCACATTTCGACTCTTTGCCAAAGCCACGGAAGAGCTCTCCGCCATGGCCATAACTTGTGGATTCCTCGCCTGCACATGGATTGGAGCAGGTTGCTCCCCTGTATCAACTGCGACTTCCTGATCTACACTAGGCTGACAGGCGCTAAGGGCAAGTGTCGTGGCAAGCAAGGTGGCATACATTTTCGTTTTCATACTGTTTCTCCTGTAATTTTGATTGACCTGCGATTCATAATGGCTGACGGACACCCTGAAACACTTTGTCGCTTTTCTTTAAAAAAAATCTCCCGAGAAAAAATTGCGAGATATGATACAGTACAAAAGCACTTACTCTTTAAGGAATCCTCCCTTGAATTACTCCAAACGAATAGCTGAAAACCTAAACCTCCTCGACCGCTTGGCTAGCCGACGCTTTAGCAACCAGACATTGGCCGAAGAGGCCTGTGTCTATACCTTGGGAAAAATGGAAGAGGAGCAAGGGCGTCGTCTAGCGGGCTATGATGGACGAGCACGCTTTTCCAGTTATTTTGCCGCAGTGGCACTACGCCTCTTTGAAGATTTCAGTCGTACAAAGTTTGGTCGTCGCCGCCCTCCGGCCTGGCTGCAAAAACTTGGCGGTGTCTGGCTACAAATATACACCCTGCTCTGCCTTGAACGTCATGAGATGATGGCTGCTGTGGAAATTATGATCAGCCGTCACCGCCTCTCCCGTGCCACCTCCGAGCATATGGGCCACACAATCAAAAGCAATGTTACTAATTGCGGTAGCCACCAGGGCCAAGAAGTCCACATGGATGAAGAGGAGCAGACAGACCAAGACTGCGATCCCGTCGCAGAGCACCTTGACCAGCAACAAAAGAAACTTTTTTTTCAAGCACTTTTCCAGATTGTCACATCAGAATCACCAGCGACCAACCATGCCACCTTCCCGTCCCTGCAAAATCTAGCAATGAACCTCAGCGGCCAAGAAAAGATCCTGTTAAAACTCTGTTATCAAGATGGCCTACCAATAAGTGAGGCAGGAAGGATGGTGGGACTCTCCAGCAATCAGATACATGGCAAAATGCGCCGCCTCTTTAGCAGGTTACGGAACGAATTTACCAAGGCAGGGCTGAGCGAGGAAATTGCAGCTTTTTTTTGATTTCAAAGAGGACAAAGCAGACGAGAATGTCCGTCAAAAATCTCATAGAGAAGAAAACTTCGAGCCTTTCAAGATAATAAGAAACTCGTCACTGAAAACTTGAAACTGTAGTTAAACCATGAAGCCAAACAAAGATAAACCAACCGCTGAGCAACGAGCCCTCGTCCAACTGGCCTTATTGCACGACCAGCACGAGCCTGGAGAATGCCTCACAGAGCTGCAACTAGCCCTCTTGGTGGATCACCGCTTGGCCAATGAGGAGCAAGAAAATCTCTGGCACCACCTGAGCCAATGCCAGCAATGTTACGACCGTTGGCGTCTAGCAGCCCACGAACTTGCTGGTCGCCAGGGCCAGAAAAACAAAAAAGCCCGCATCATTACCATTGCCAGTGGTCTGCTGGCTGCTGCGGCCTCTGTCCTTCTCTTGCTCAATATCTACAACCCCTTTATACCGGTTTACACCACCAAACAGGCAGGCAGCATTACAGATGACGCGCCACGCCACGAGAGCCTCAGCCCCCCAGCCAGCAGAGCCGAATCTGACCAAGGCCATCAAGAGATGCGAGCCGCACCGCCCTTACTACTTCTGGAAATGACAGCACCAGACCTGACAGCCCACCAGGAACCTACTCACCCCGTTAAGCAAGCCAGAAAAAAGGAGACAAGCCCTCCCTTGCCTGAAAAAACACCAAGCAGACGAAGCATGAAATCGTCATCGCCTCCACAGCCGCACACAGCCAGCCAAGGCCTTGGCAATGGCATGCTTTTTTCTGCTGACTATGATGTATTTGATCTACAGGATGAACAAGAAATGATTGCCTTAAATCAGGTGGTTCCCACCGTACTCAAACGCCTCAAGAAACTACCTAGCGACGCGACCATCAGCGTCAAGACATACAAACGTGATAGAGGCTTCTCGCTACACCGCCTTGCTGATGACCAAATAGAAATATCTGAGTTCGGCTATAATGAGCAGATATTCATCATCCCCCTGACAGGGGTCAAAAAAAGCCTTAAAACCATCATAAGACGTGAATTCCCGCGCAGTAATAAGGTATGGCTTCAGCAGCTAACGAAGAGTACCAACTAAAACCTCCTGAAGAATGAGATACTACAACTCTCCCTTTGCCTCCAATAGAGAACGAATTGCCCTGGTATTCAAAGGATCAATCTTAAGGCCCTTAGTATAGGCCGTCACAGCCTCACTTTTTTTACCTTGGGCCAGGTAAATATCGCCCATACCAAAATAGGGCGCAGCAAATTTTCTATTGAGTTTTGCAGCCCTCTTATAATGGCTCAGGGCACCAGGGTTGTCATTAAAACGCTCCAGACTAAAACCATACTTGAAGTTCATCATAGAGCTATCCGGGCATTGCTTAATCCCCTTGGCAATCATCTCTTTTTTTACAAAAAAATGGCGCTCCAGTTTAATATCTTGCAGAATTTTTTGGCAATCTGCTGCCCTCAATTGACCTGGAGCAACACACAGCACCACAGCCACCAGGCATACCATACCTCTGTTCATCATCCAACCTCACAAGACCTTATTGATCATCTAAAGCTAGGGGGGCCTTGCTGGCAGGCAAGACACCCCTCATCATCCATGTACAACAAAAAACGAGGAACTTTAGCGCCGCATAAAACGAGCAATACTCATCCGTAACCGATCCACGGCTCGGCTAAGCTGACCAATCTCCAGGTTGGGGCTAACTGAGACAGTTTTTTCGAGATTCTTTCCCAGGCTGATATCCTCAGCCTTACGGCTCAACTCGGCAATGGGCGATACAACTTTAACACTCAGAAAAATTACAAGAACAATGATAGCTGCTGCCAGACAACCGCCACCAATGGCCACCAACTTTATGGCGTTGGCCTGGGCTGCCTTCATGGCATCGGTAACAGGAACATAGATAAACATGGCGCTAACCACATCATTAAGTTTCCAATGGTAGCCATTCTCTGTACCGTAGATCATGACTTGATCCTTAGGAGCATTTAAGGGATCACCATGACATTTCAGGCATTTTTTCTTCACCTTCATGGGGGTGGCCTGGTAATAAAAATCTTGGCCATTATTTTTGATAATGCCTGTACTTTTCCCCAACCCAGAGTCTGCCTTAAAACCATTTATAACCCGCATCTCCATGGCATTCGCCTTATTGGCCTTCCATAATGGATCAACGGCAGCATTTTTGATGGTATAACCAGGCTGCTCCTTTTTAAAGGTCTCAGCTGTATTTCTGGTCATGACAAAAATACTCATCAACTCAGGATAGAACCGATCCTTACCCACCAACTGCTTGGTCATAGGGATCTGGGTCTTGATGGCATAACTATGGGAGGACTTGATATAACTGGCGAGAATTTCAACCTTACGATGCGCCTCTTGCAGGGCCTCTGCCTGGCTAAACTTATAGCTCAGGAACCCCAGCACGCCCAGGGTAACCATACTGACCAGCATAATTACCACTAAAAACTGATTCCGAAGACCCATAACTCTCTTTCCCCTCCAAGACGCAACACTGTAAAGACATCAGTCCATCTTGTAATAATGAATAAACTTTTTCCTGGGAAAGGAGATTATGACATTATGCCTATCTATTCGTCCCTTCCCGGAGCCTGAAACAGACAGAACCCTCTCGGTTGTACTACGCCGCATACCTGACTCTGCCCGACAAAACTATCGTGTCAACAGCCTCCAGCACCAATCCCCCTTCTAAGATGCAAAAAACCATCAAAGGCCCCGGAACATGAACAAAGGGTAAGCAAAAATACACCTCAGACACATCCAACAACTAGTCACCCCACGCAAATAGTCACATTCTGCACCTTTTGTCAACTTTTAAAAATAATTTATTTCTTTACCAAATATCTTATCATATCAACAACATCGACACACGCTACTCTCCCACATGAGAAACGAACGGAGAACTACAACCAGCAACCTCAAATTAACCAGCCGGATAGCTGGCAACAAATCTCTAAACAAAACACCCCCTGTTGCACCAAACGCAACAGGGGGGGGCTCAATTAGAGTGGCAGCAACACAACATCTGTCTTATATAAAATACCTTTCAGGCCAACTGCGCCTTACACCAACCAATCTCCTTAAGCCACACAATACGGCTTATCGCCCACTGGTTGACCTCCTGCAGATACTCTGGTGTTACCAGGCCTGCATAAATCTGCAACTTGGTAATGGCAAACATACGGATCATATCAATATCATACTCTATAACCCAGCCATTATCAGCAACCATGGTTTCCTTATCCATAGCTATATCCTTGGAGCAGGAGGGACAACACACACGACACTACCAGGACTGAGGCAGCAAGCAAGAAACAAAGAAACCAAAAGCATGCAGCTGACAAAACGACGTGCCCTTAACAACATAACCACCTACACAATAGCCTGCACGGCGGCCTTTAAAGCTGCAATATCAGCTGCATCAGGATGACCTTTGGCTGCAGGGGCTGCTGCAAGCCAAGGGGGCTGAGGATCTTTTTTAGCCGCCATTTCCAAAAATTTTGCGTCAACCTCACCAGGACAACTAAAAGTGGCAACAACATCAGCACCTGCGGCCAACTCTCTAGCTTTGGCCATGCCGTTTTCAGCAGGCGGACTACCCACAGCAGCCCCATGGCTACCAAACAAAACAATCTTCTTGCCAGCTAGCTTTGGCAAGATCTCCTGTGTTGCCGGATCAGGCTGACCAGCCTTATACCAAAAACCTACTGCGACAAGATCAAACTCTGCCAAATCTCCAGCATCAACAACAGCAGTCATAGTACAATTTAATACCTCGGCCACAGCCTCTGCCATCTTCTTGGTATTGTTCGTCTGCGATGAATAAATAACGACTGATTTCATAGACGTTCCTCCTGATTTTTTTTGCTAGAAATTAAAGACCTTGGCTTCGGCTGCCATATCTATAAGATGTGGACCGCCATCAAGTTTCATGGTGGCATAAAAATCTGCCTCAGCTAAATTTCTGCCCTTGGCACAAGGGGTACATACCCCCACCTCGACCCCGGCATCTACCAAGGCAGGAATATAATCGGCTGGACAATCACCAGTTACCGTTTTTTGACTCCCATCTCGATCTTTCATGGCCCAGGCTACACCATCATCCACCAAGAAAATATTGACCTGATGCCCCTTATCATTGGAAATCTTAGCAAACTGAAAACAACGTGTTGCCTTTTCGTTGTCATCTGACCGTAGAACAAATAGAAAATTCGCCATCACACCCTCCATGTAAATTACAATTTACGATTAACCAGAACCCGCAACCTCTTTTAGTAAATACTAAAATAGCAAAAAGGCAACAAAAAAAGCCCTGACACGATGTTTTGTGACCAAATTCAAATAATTTTCTATAAAAAAGTGGACAAACTGGCCACTCAATGACTATTATTAAGTATATTATTAAATGCAAAAGAACATTATGCGTCGCAGATTTTATCTGAAGGAGTCAATCACATGCCTATTTATGAATTCCAATGTCAAGAGTGTCAAAAAAAGTTTGAGACCCTGCTCAGCTCCAGTTCAAAAATAAACGAGGTTTCCTGCCCTGACTGCCAGAGCAAAAATATCAAAAAAATTATCTCCGCTACCAGCAACTATGGCTTTTCCAAGCCCAAGGCCTCAATACCTGCCGGGGCCTTAAGCGGTTGCTCCTCCCGTGGCGGCTTTTCCTGAGCATAGTACAACAAACAGCCCGGGCGGCTGTTCGAATTGCACAATAAAAAAGGGGCTTGGTCTTAACCAAGCCCCTTTTTTATTGTGCGGCTAATCCAAGGGAACAGCAACAATCGAATGACGAACAGACGATTTACGAACACTCAAACAAACACAGCAGCTACGGTTACAGGCTATATTTTTTTACGCCCTGCGTTGTTCGATTGTTTGATTATTACTGTTACTAATATGAGACAGTCTCCCTAGTATCAATCAAAATCAATCCAGAAGCTATACACCCCCTCCTCAATGGAGGATTTCAACTCGTAGCCTGAACTTTTAAAAATTGCCTGCATGCGGCTATTTTCTCTCAACACCTCGGCGGTAAAACCAGAGATACCGCTCCGTTTAGCGATGGCGATGAGTTGCTTAAAAAGAAAGGTACCAATCCTCTTATTCTGCCAGGTATCGCGGATAACAAAGGCCACCTCAGCCCTATTGGTGCGTTCATCAAGATAATAGCGACCAACAGCAACAATATCCTCGCCATGAGCCTCTGGAACCACGCCGACAATGGCCACATCTTTGCGATGATCTACCCAGACAAAATTATGAATCTGCTGGTGACCAAATTTCTGCTGATTACTCATAAAACGGTAATAGATGGTCTCCTGGGACAGGTCATAGATGAGATCCCGCATATTTGCCTCATCCGTGGGATGAATTGGCCTAAACTGTAACTGAGTACCATCATCCAGGAGCATGGAGGTCTTCATTTCCTCGCTGGCCACCACAAAACGACCTTCCATATCGGCAAAATCCTGTCTGATATAGCGCGCGGCAATGGCCTCTTTCAGGAGAGATTCACGAAAATCTGGATGGGCAATGGATATCAGAGCCAAGGCCCGCTCCTGAATATTTTTACCAGCCAGATAGGCCACACCATACTCACTTACCACATACTGCACCGTACCACGGGTGGTAACCACACCGGAACCAGGAGTGAGACGGCAGACAATGCGCGAACCTTTATCCCTCATGGACAGAGAGGAGATGACGATGATCGCCTTGCCACCCTTGGAATGGGCCGCTCCCCAGTTAAAATCGACCTGACCGCCTATGCCTGAATAAAATTTATCCCCCCGAGAATCAGCGCATACCTGACCGGTGAGATCAATCTCCAAGGCCATATTTATGGCCACCATCTTGTGCTGACGTGAGATAACAAAGGGATCATTGACATAATCGGTGGAACGGAAGGAAAAGAGCGAATTATCATCCACCAGATCATAGAGCTTCTTGGTACCCATACAAAAGCTGGTGACAATCTTACCACGATCAGTGGATTTGCGGCTGCCAGTTACTGCCCCGCTTTCAAGAAGTTCGATGACATCATCGGTGATAAATTCAGTATGAATACCAAGATTTTTTTTATCAGTAAGATAATGCATGACAGCTGGAGGAATACGGCCAACCCCCGGAAGACGCCCCATACCAAACTGCAGGGTGGAGCCATCATCCACCAGGGAGACGATATTCTTGGCAATCTGTTTGGTCACATCACTGAGCGGTTTGGATGGACGCTCAAGAAGCGGCTCATCCACAGGTACCAGAATATCAAGATCATAAATATCCATGCTGGAATCACCCCGTGTCCACACCATCTGCGGATTGACCTGAGCAATAACCAGGGAGCCATTTTCTGCTGCTGATTTCACCACATCGACGGAGATGCCTAAGCTTACTCGACCGCGCTCATTGGGTGGTGTCACCTGAACAAGCACCACATCCAAGGGCAGCTGGCCAGAATCAAAGAGGCGGGAAATATCTGACATGAGAATAGGGGTATAACTCCCTGCCCCTTGCTGAATCATATCACGCACATTACCACCAATAAAAAAGGAGTTGATGGCAAAGACATCACTATATTTTGCATCGGCATAAGGCGCATCACCCTTGGTAAGGAGATGGACGATTTCCACATCAGCCAACTCACCAGCCCGTGCCACCAAGGCCTGTACAAGTGACACGGGTTCACCACACCCAGTACCGACAAAGACCCGCTGCCCCGGTTTCACATGGGTAAGGGCCTTTTTCGGGGTGGAAATCAAGTCAGCGTATTTTTCCTGCCAGTCATTGTCATATTTCATGGTTTGTACCATTTTGTTCGTTGTCAGTAGCCAGTTATCAGTTGCTGGTTGACTGCCAACGGATAACCATCTTTATTCACTCAACGTCATTCTACTATCTGCCACCACCGGCTCTGTACCTATCTCGCCGACAATAAAGGGGTTGT
>JAOZSN010000023.1:4193-24640 GCA_029939635.1 Deltaproteobacteria bacterium | reverse complement strand
CAAGGGTCAAGGGTCAAGGGTCAGAAAAAACGTATTCTCAACCTACACGACAGCAGTGCGGCAGCCAACAAAAAAAGGGGACAGCAGAAATGACAAACGCCATTCCCCCCACCCCCTATTTACCAAGCAGAACTCCAGTAAAAAGTTCAGCAGGGTCTTAGATTTGTTCGTTTGGGACAGCGGAGCATAGTAACGCTATGCGAGCTGGCCCAAACGGGCAAAGATGAGACCCTGCTGGGCTTTTTACGATTCTTCCATGGCGGCTTTGCGGGACAACCGTATCTTACCACGCTGATCAACATTAAGGACCTTGACCATTACCTCTTCTCCCTCTTTAAGGACATCAGTAACCTTATTAACGCGGCGATTCTCCAGCTCAGAGATATGGACAAGACCATCAGTACCAGGCAGAATCTCCACAAAGGCACCAAAATCAACAATGGTCTTCACTATGCCCTTGTAGATCTTACCAATCTCGGCCTCAGCAGTGATGGCCTCAACCTGTGCCTTAACCGCAGCAGCATTGTCGCCGTCTGGGGCAAAGATCTTAACCTCGCCAGCATCATTGACGTCAATCTTGCAATCATAATCAGCAGCCAGACCTTTAATCACCTTGCCACCAGGGCCAATGATGTCGCGGATCTTATCAGTATTAATCTGCAACACCAACATTTTAGGAGCATGCTCAGGCATCTCAGCGCGAGGCTCGGACAGGGACTTGTCCATCTCGCCCAAGATATGCAGGCGACCAGCCTTGGCCTGCTCCAGAGCATCAGCCATGATCTCTTTGGTAACACCATCGATCTTGATATCCATCTGCATGGCAGTGATACCGTCTTTGGTACCAGTAACCTTGAAATCCATATCGCCTAAATGATCCTCATCACCGAGAATATCAGTGAGAATAACCACCTTATCACCCTCCTTGATTAGGCCCATGGCCACACCAGAGACAGGGTTTTTAATGGGTACACCCGCATCCATCAGGGCCAGGGAACCACCACAGACAGTGGCCATGGAGGAAGAGCCATTAGACTCGGTGATCTCAGAAACGATACGAATGGTATACGGGAATTCTTCAGCATCAGGCAGCACAGCCTGCAGGGCGCGGGTAGCTAGGGCGCCATGACCGATATCACGACGACTGGGACCACGCAGGAAACGAGCCTCGCCCACACAATAGGGAGGGAAGTTATAGTGGAGCATAAAGTTACGAAACTCCATGCCATTCAAAGTCTCAACGCGCTGCTCATCCATGCCGCTACCCAGAGTAGTAGTAACAATGGCCTGGGTCTCACCACGGGTAAAGAGAGAGGATCCATGAACGCGAGGCAGAAGCGCAACGTCGGTGGCAATGTCACGCACCTCATCACTTTTCCGACCACCAATACGTTCGCCCTGCTCAACAATCTTGGCACGCATCATACCCTTCATGATGCTCTTAATCATGCCCTTGACTTCTTTAGCACGATTAAAGCTGTCATCCTCAGCCACAAATTGGGCGAGGATATCAGCAGAGAGAGCATGACCAGCATCCTGACGCTCCAGCTTGTCTGTGATGCTAATGACCTTCTCTAAACCTGCGCTGGCCATATCTGCCACCTTGGCCTTAAGTTCTTCATCAACCTCAGGAGCGGCAACTACCATCTTGGTTTTACCTACTGCGGCCTGAATTTCTTCCTGGACAGCAAGGAGAGGCTGGATGGCATCATGCCCAAAATAGATGGCATCATGCACCTCTTTTTCAGAGAGCATATCCATACCGCCTTCAACCATAACCACGGCATCCTTGGTACCTGCCACAATGAGTTCCATACGGGACTGCTCTTTCTGCTCTGCGCTAGGATTGATGATGTATTCACCATCAACCAAACCAATACGCACACCAGCAACAGGGCCAAGGAAGGGGATGTGGGAGATGGACAGAGCGGTGGAGGCACCGATCATGGCCAACAGGTCAGAATCATTATCCTTGTCTGCAGACATGACAGTGGCAATAACCTGGGTCTCACAGCCATAGCCGTCAGCAAAAAGCGGACGCAGAGGTCGATCAATAAAACGACAGGTCAATGTCTCTTTTTCAGTGGGACGGCCAATCTCACGGCGAAAAAAACTGCCGGGGATACGACCAACCGCATAAAAACGTTCCTGATACTCTACGGTGAGGGGCAGGAAATCAATATCAGGCTTGGCTTCACGGGCACCAACTGCGGTGACCAGAACCACGGTCTCGCCATAGGTAACAACGGCTGCGCCGCTGGCTTGCTTGGCAATCTTGCCAGTCTCGATGGTGAGGGTACGTCCACCCAGTTCTACTTCAATCTTCTTATACATACATTCTCCATAAAATTATGCATTCTGCACCTGCTCAGCCAACAAGGGTAAAAGCCACAGATCCCACGAAAACATAGGCGCGAGCCTATACTTTCGTGGTTTCTGCGACAGATCAACGTACCCTTGGCCACAACAGAAAAACAGTCCGCGTAAATACAAAAAGCCAGGGGACAAAAAATCAACTCGAATACAAAAGCAATGACGCTTCCGACCCCTGACTTTTGTCTCCTGGCTCCTAACTTCTAAAAAAAACTATTTCCTAATTCCCAACTCAGCAATCAGGTCACGATAACGGGTCACATCCTGGCACTTAATATAATTAAGCAGACGTCGACGCTGACCAACAATCTTGAGCAGGCCACGACGAGAATGGTGATCTTTCTTATGGGTCTTGAAATGATCGGTGAGATAAGTGATACGGGCAGACAGCAAGGCAACCTGTACCTCAGGTGAACCAGTATCAGTGGGAGTTTTGCCAAATTTTGCAATAATATCTTTTTTCTGATCTAATTCTAAAGTCATTGTTACTTTTCTCCAGAAAAGAAAATAATCAGGGAGTCAAAAACCACCTAAAATTTCCTCGTATTAATAATAATGGACCCATACAAGCCCAAACCTAGGCCAACGCCATATAACGTAACAAAAGATTACAGAGCGAAGCCGCGCCAGCCAGCATTTGTGCCATGCAAGACTGACAATAAAAAAAGGCACGAAGAGAACCTTTCCCCCCCACGCCAAAATCGAACATTGATGTAAACCATAAAACCTGCAAAAAAACAAGTCTTTTACAGCTCAGTTACGTTTCAGCCGTAATATCTTTGGAAAACACGACAGAGTTGCAGAACCAACGCCTGAGACTGCTGACCATTAACCGCTCACAGTAGTCCCCAGACACTCGTTCACATCGCGTAATTGAGCCATAACCTGAACAGTTGCACCCTCTTCAACAAGTACATTACCATCCAAGGCATTATCAACATGAAATGAACCACTGCGAGTGCGGCGCAGGGCAATCAGATGGGCTCCACAACCTAAAGCATTGCCGATGTCAGCAGCCAGAACCCGAATATAGGTACCCTTGCTGCACACCACACGAATCTGCAAGGTAACGTCAGTAAAAGAGAGTTGCTCCAGCTCATGAATGGTAATGGGCCGGGGCGGCTTGTTAATTTCAATCCCTTTACGGGCATAATGATAGAGAGGTTTGCCCTTATGCTTGACAGCAGAATAATGTGGCGGAGCCTGGAGCAGGTCACCACGAAAGGGAAGCAACACCTCTTCCAGCAGAGCAGTATCTAAATAGGGCACGGGACGTTGCGCTGTGACCTCACCCTCGGTGTCAAGGGTTTCAGTTTCCACGCCAAGCTGCAGGGTAGCGACATACTCCTTGTCTCCACCCATAAAATGCTCAATATGTTTGGTCGCACTGCGAGCAACACAGACAATAAGCAGGCCAGAGGCAAAGGGATCAAGGGTACCGGCATGGCCCACTTTTTTAATTTTTAGCACCCGACGCACCTGCTGAACTATCCGGAACGAGGTAGGTCCCACAGGTTTATCAATCAGCAGTACACCAGAGGGAGGCACAACGTCAGCCCCGTCAGACAAATCTTGCATAGTACATTTCCAATAAGGGAGGGTAAAAATGAGAGACGATTTTACCAGGGAGGTAAAATCAGACCAAGGGTAGTAACTTCTTCAAGAGATCCTGGCGCACATCGTCAATGGTGGTATCTGGAAGCTTAAAACCTGCAGCATTAACATGGCCACCGCCACCAAAAGCACGGGCCACTGTGGCCACATCGACCTCACCCTTGGCACGCATACTCACACTGATCAAGTCATCCACTGTTTCCTTTAGAAAAATAGCAACCTTGACAGATTTCAGGGAGCGGGGAAAGTTGATAAAGAGTTCGGTATCAGCAGGCAAAGCACCGGTGCGGTCGAAAAGCTCATTGGTGACGTGTATAAAGGCAATGGCATCATCAGCAAACAATTCCAGGGTGGCAAGCACCTCTTGGAGAAGCCGCAGACGATTGATAGAATAATTATCAAAAATATAGCCACATATCTCTGCGGGTTTAACACCATATTCCAGCAGATCCGCAGCCACCCGCATGGTATGGGGCGAGGTATTCTCGTATTTAAAAGAACCGGTATCAGCGAGAATAGCGGTGTAGAGACAAAAGGCCATCTCATAGGTAAGTTTTACCCCGAGAATACGACATAGATCATAAATCATCTCACCGCTAGAGGAGCGATGCTGATCAACCCAGCTTATATCAGCAAATTTTTGATGACCTGTGTGATGGTCAATGGCAATAAAGGGGGAATGACAGATAAGATCATCAGCACCTGCACCTAAACGCCGACTATCTCCACAGTCAACCGAAATGGCACAGTCAAAATGATCATTTCTCTCAGGCAGAAAGGTGATGAGCTTGTCACAGCCAGGCAAAAAATCAAGGATATAGCTCACAGGTTCTTCACTGTAGAGATACACCTCTTTACCCAACGACTCCAAGGCATAGCCCAAGGCAAGTTGGGACCCTAAGGCGTCTCCATCAGGGAATATATGAGTGGAAATCAGCACGCGATTAGCAGCTTTAATTAACTTAATTATTTCCGCTGGGGGCTGGCTCATTATGAAAGTTCACGAAAGGGCTTTGAGTCCTAAGGGAAACCAGAAACAAACACAGCTACTCGTCTGTGGAGATCTCCCGAAGAACAGATTCTAAGTGCATTTGCTTATCCAGGCTCTTATCATACTCGAAAATAAGATCCGGCACATAGCGCATTTTTAAAACTTTTGCTAAATGGCTACGAATAAAGCCCTTGGCACTGGTTAATCCGGCGGTAACCTCGTCAATTGCCGAGGGAGAACAGGTAAAAAGAACACGGGCAGTACGCAGGTCATCGGTACAACGAACCCCTACCAGAGTGGCACCTTCAGCACGAGGATCCTTAACACCACTGAGTAACAACGAGGCAACCTCTGCCTGGATAACATCAGCTACCCGGGCAGGCCGGCGTCGTGGCTCGCGTGCCAGTTCATCTGGCAGGCTATATTTTGATTGACGACGTTTTTTTGACATATGGATAAAACTAAAAGGAATAAGAAATCTTATTATTCTTCTTGCTCCTCCTCATTCTTCTCCACCTTCTTGTCGACCTTCGTCCTTTTCAGAACACCAGCGACTTCATTCATGAGAAAGGCCTCAATGATATCGCCATTTTTGATATCGTTATAATTTTCCAGACCAATACCACACTCAAAGCCATTCTGCACATCCTTGACATCATCCTTAAAACGACGCAAGGAAGAAATCTTACCGGTGTAGATCACTACGCCATCACGCAACAGGCGGACACCGGCATTACGCTCAATACGACCGCTGGTCACCATACTACCGGCAATGGTGCCGACCTTAGGAACACCAAAAGTCTCACGAACCTCGGCGCCACCGATAACCTCTTCCTCAAAGGTGGGATCAAGCATACCCACCATGGCCTTTTCAATATCCTCCAAGGCATGGTAGATAACATCGTAGAAGCGCATGTCGAGATGTTCCTTTTCGGCAAGGGCTGTAACCTTAGGCGAAGGACGAACATTAAAACCAATGATCAAGGCTTCAGAGGCAGAGGCAAGCAGTACATCCGACTCGGTGATGGTACCAGTACCTGCATGGAGCACCTTGACCTTAATCTCATCGGTGGTCAATTTCTCCAAGGCAGTACTGAATGCCTCCAAGGTACCTTGCACGTCGGAACGCAGCAGGATCTTGAGTTCCTTCATATCCCCTTCCTGCAACTTATCAAAGAGATTATCAAGGGAAATCTTGGTGGTACTGGCCAGTGCAATCTCACGTTTTTTCATCTGACGCTCGGCACTGACACTCTTGGCCATTTTATCATCGGTGACCACGACAAATTCATCACCAGCCATGGGCACACCAGTCATACCCTGCACCTCAACTGGGGTGGCAGGGCCAGCCTCAAGAATACTGACACCCTTGTCATCACGCATGGAGCGCACCTTGCCGCTAAAGTCTCCAACGACAAAGGACTCACCCACCCGCAAGGTTCCCTGCTGGATGAGGATAGTAGCCATAGAGCCGCGACCCTTATGGAGTTGGGCCTCAACAACATGACCCATGGCCTTGCGTTGCGGATCAGCTTTAAGCTCAAGAATCTCTGTCTGCAGCAGGATATTTTCCACCAGATCGTCGATACCTTCACCAGTCTGGGCCGAGGTATTAACAAAAATCGTCTCACCACCCCATGACTCGGGAGTAAGATCAAGCTCTGCTAATTCACCCATAACACGCATGGGGTCGGCATTATCCTTGTCAATCTTATTAACTGCTACCAAGATCGGCACCTTAGCGGCCCGGGCATGATTTACTGCCTCACGGGTCTGATCCATCACACCATCATCTGCTGCTACTACTAGCACGACTACATCAGTGATCTGGGCACCACGAGAACGCATCTCGGTAAAAGCGGCATGACCAGGGGTATCAAGAAAAACCATGTCACCCTGTTTGGAACGGACAAAATGAGCACCAATATGCTGGGTGATACCACCCGCCTCAGCTGCAGCCACATCTGTCTTGCGGATTGCATCAAGGATGGATGTCTTACCATGATCAACATGACCCATGACCGTTACCACCGGAGGCCGTGGCTGCACATCGCCACCCTCCAAACTTTCCTGCAGATCCAACACGGATTGCTCTTCAGTACGGGCCAGCTCAATTTCATAGCCAAAATCCTCGGCAATGAGGGTGGCTGTATCAAAATCAAGGGACTGGTTTACGGTGGCCATAACACCAAGCCCCATAAGCTTACCAATAAGCTCATTGGCCTTAACCATCATCTTATGGGCCAAATCACCCACAGAAATGGTCTCATACATAACAACCTTACGCTTGGCCGCTTTCATCTCAACGGTGGAAACCTCTACAACGCGCTGACGACCTCTCTTGCTTCCCCGTGGACCACGCCCAACCTTAACTCGGGAGGACATCCGACCACCATAGGCAGCGGCATCAGAGGCATCAATATCAGCACCACCTCGCCTACCCCCTTTACGACCACGAGCAGGAGTCTGCTCGGTATTAAACTTAACAATACGCTTGCCCTTCTTGCCCTTCTTACCTTTGCCACTATCAGCAGCATTTGCAGCGGCTGGCGGCTGGCCTGGCTGGCCTGGACGACCAGGGGCAGGACGGGGCTTTTTCTTATCGACCTTCTTAGGACGGCGAGGGCGCTCTGTAACCTCAATGGGCAACACTGTCTGACCAACAATTTTAGCCATACCCTTCTTCGGCTGCACAGGGGCAATCTTGCCAATGGGAGTACTGACCGGCACTGAAGCTTGCTTTTCCTCTGGAGCCTTTTCCTCAACCACAGGTACTTTTTCAGTAACCACAGGAGGCTCATTAGCCACTTCCTCTTGAACCGCTTCAACCTCAGGCTCATCAGGAACAGCCGTTTCCTTTACATCTGGCTCAGGGGTCTCTGTAACGACCTCCTCTGCAACTTCCTCCTCAACAGGAACTGCGACAACGGCATCATCTTCCTTTGTCTCTACAGGGATAGCCTCTTCTTGGGCCTCAACCTCAACGGGAGCCGAATCCTCAGGCATTACAGTTTCTTCATCAGGTACAGAAACAACCGCATCGTCCTGTTCAGAATCAACAACCTCTGGCTCTTCAGGCTTCTCTTCCTCAGCCGGAGCCTTTTTGGCCCGACGCCGGATGATGGTTGTCCGTCCTTTGGACTGAATTCGAGTCTCCTGCACCTCAACCTTCTTGAAGCCTAGTCTCAAACGAATATCCTCAGCCACCTCTTCATCAAGAGTTGAATTATAGGCCTTAACGCTATAGCCCATTTCAATGAGTTTGGCGGTCAACTCCTTGCTGTCCATGCCAGCTTCTTTTGCCAACTCGTAAACCCTGACTTTTCTCATCCCGTAACTCCTGCCCACAATGTCCTCAAGTTCCTCGCCATGCCTTCAGCGACTCACCTGCATACTAAAACATTACCAGCTCTTACAATTAAAATGGGTACCCTGCAGCCGTAAGGCCCAGGCCAATCTCTTTATATTCTTCTTCAATCGTGCAGCACAGTCATCAGCACCGCACCAATATACACCACGTCCCGGCAATCGCCTGGACGTATCCACAATAACCTCATTTTGCCCATCATACACCAGGCGAATGAGTTCTTGTTTCACTTTTTTTTGTCCACACCCCAGACAGGTTCGCACCGGTCCATGGGGAAATTTCTTCACACCGGCTCACTTTCATCAGCAGAAACGCTATCAGTCTCACTCTTCTCTTCGCTGACTTCACCAGTGTCACTTTCACCAACTTCCTCACTGGCAGCATTTTCTGCCTCTGCGCTCATCTTCTTGGCTGCAGCAATCTCTGCTGGGGTCTTAAAGAGGGTTTCAACGCTGAGGTCTGCCTCTTCCATGGTATCATTGCCGTCCCCTTCATCTTCCAACTCAGAGGTATTGACATCAGCGGCAAAACTAACCAGACCAGCGGCCATGTCTTCTTCACAACGCAACAACTCCATGACAGTAGCAGGATCAGCCGCAACCAAATCCTCAGCACAGGCAATGCCGTTGTCAAAAAGAATCTCAGCCCAGCGATCCGTCATCTGGGTTACCTGCATCAGAGAGCGATAGCCCACCTCTTCCGACTTGGCAAAACGGGCCTCACTCTTCACATCAATTTGCCAGCCCAAAAGTTTGGAGGCAAGACGGACATTTTGCCCACCACGTCCAATGGCCAAGGAGAGTTGGTCGTCTGGCACAATGACCAATAATGACTTTCTGTCCTCATCAACACTGACCATAGAAACCACGGCTGGAGACAGGGCATTAGCCACAAATTTGGCTGGATCAGGACTCCACGGAACGATATCAATCTTCTCGCCCTGAAGCTCCTGTACGACATTCTGTACCCGTGATCCTTTCATACCAACACAGGCACCAACCGGGTCGACATCAGACTCAGAGGAAACAACACCGATTTTAGCCCGCGCCCCAGGCTCACGTACGCAGTTAATAATAGTAACAATGCCTTCGCTGATCTCCGGAACCTCGATGGTAAAAAGCTTCACCAGAAAATCATTAGCAGTACGAGATAACACCAGTTGCTGATCACGAGCACTCTCCCTTACCTCAAGGAGGTAAGCGCGAATCCGATCACCTTGACGATATGAACGACGCGGCATCATCTCACTCTTAGGCAAAACAGCATCCGTACGACCGAGATTAACAACCATATTACCCCGCTCAAAACGCTGTACAATACCGTTGATAATCTCACCCTGGCGATCCTTGTACATCTCATAAATTACATCGCGCTCAGCATCCTTCATCTTCTGGATAATGACCTGTTTAGCGGACTGGGCGGCAATACGACCTAAGTCAGCAACATCATCCATCTTGGATCCAAGCTCATCACCAAGCTCAACTTCGGGATCAAGTGCCTTGGCCTCAGCCATATCGACCTCAGTCTGCTCATCCTCTACCTCGTCCACAACAATGCGAAATTGGAAGAGTTCGATCTCACCAAGCTCATCATTAAAACGGACATCAAGGTCACGACGCTGGCCAAAACGCTTTTGCGCAGCAGATAACACTGCTGCCTCCAGGGCTTCCACCAATATATCGCGATCAAAGCCTTTATCCCGACTAATTTGATCGATAATCCTTTTCAGTTCTGATGCCATTCTCTACTCTCCAAGGGGGTAAATAGCTTATTTAGCCTACGACCTACTGCCCACAGCCCCTTATATAATTAATTTTGCTTTTTTTAATTGCTCGATGGAAAAGCCCATCACATTTTTAGCACTTTCCACCGTGATAGTATTCCCCTCAACCGCACTAATAATCATTTCTCGGTGAAGGATCTCATCATCAATATCCAAGGTCAATTTAACCCTGGCTCCAAGATTTCGTTCAAAATCCCGCGGCGTCTTTAAAGGCCGGTCGAGTCCAGGCGAACTCACCTCAAGGGTAAAATGATGAGGGATAAAATCCTCCACATCAAGAATAGTGCTTACCTCCCGACTAACCCGAGCACACTCATCCAACCCTATACCGCTTGCTGCGTAGATAAGAATGCGCACTACCCAGCCATGTTGCTCCCGCCGATACACCAGCTCAACCAGCTCAAGATCCAAATCCAACAAAACAGGTTCGACAACAGCATAAAGTTGCCCTAGAACGGCCTGTTGCGCCTCATCTGCCATCCTAAAACCCTCCAGGCACTAGCCATAAAAAAAAGCGGGCAAAGCCCACTTTCAGAAAATACTACACCGCTTAGTACTACGAACGACGACAGAAAGTGGAGCGGACAACGGGGGTCGAACCCGCGACACCAAGCTTGGGAAGCTTGTACTCTACCAACTGAGCTATGTCCGCTCATCCCACATCAATTCAAGCTAATAATCTACTTTCATATCTGTGTCAAGGATGGATTCTTCCTGACGTAAGTACATTTTTTATTTGACAGGCACTTACCCTTCATCATAGCCTAAAATCTAACGTGGTATTTATAATAAACCTCTGTGGAGAGACTTTTACCTAGGAAATCACCATGAACATGACTGACATCAAAAATAAAGCTAAGGAGCTAGGCCTCAAGGCTGGCAGATTAAAAAAAACCGACCTGATTCACTTAATTCAACGCAAGGAAGGCAACTTCCCCTGCTTTGAAACAGCCAAAAATAAGTGCGATCAGCTGAAGTGCTGCTGGCGAGATGCCTGCCTATCCAGCAAGAAGAAAAAACATCCGGCTTGGCACAAAAAGAAAGATACCTATGCCAAAAAGATAGCAGCCGAGATCAAGGAACGTAAATCCCAGCTCAACGACCTTGACCAAAAGGCGAGAAAGCTGATTGGCAAGGGCAAAAAAGAGGCGCAGGAAGAGATAAAACAATTAGACAAGAAACTGGCCGAGGTCAAAAAATCCAGCCAGAAGCTGGCAGCCAATAGCGAAGCGGCCTGGAAAGTCGCCAAGAAAGGAATTGACGCGGCCTGGAACGATCTTAGCAAGGGTTTCAGCAAGGCGGCCAAGAAGTTCAAATAGACATCCTAAAACACCTTGTGCACCACGAAAGCCCTGCTGCGTTATTCGGCAGGGCTTTTCTTTGATTAGCTAGGTGCCTTTCTTGTCACAATAGATCAACTCCGGCCGCTTCAAAACTACCCTGGTAGAACCAGCGACGCTTTCCGTCAGCCAAATATTACCACCAATCACAGCCCCACGGCCAATAGTAGTATCACCACCAAGGATCGTTGTATTGGCATAAAGAATCACCTCATCCTCTATGGTGGGATGGCGCTTCACATCCTTCAGACTGGCCCCGGCATCCCTAGGAAGAGACAAGGCACCTAACGTAACCCCCTGGTAGATCCGGACATTACGACCTATGACTGATGTCTCGCCAATGACTATACCTGTGCCATGATCAATAAAAAGACCAGGTTCAATTGTGGCACCAGGATGAATATCTATACCTGTAATACTGTGGGCGTGCTCTGTCATGATACGTGGAATAAGGGGCACTTGTAGGAGGTATAACTCATGAGCAAGACGATAAATAGCAGTGGCCATAAGTCCAGGATAACTGAAAATCACCTCATCAGCCCCTTGTGCGGCAGGATCACCCTCTAAGGTAGAACGAATATCAGCTGCCATGGTAGCTGTAATAACTGGTAGAGTTTCTATAAAATGTAAAGACAGTTTATGACTACGCTCTTCACATTTTGTGCATGGCAAATTTGACCGTCTACAGTCGTGACGAATAGCCATGGTAATCTGCTCATGCAACCGTTCATATAGCTCTGAAGTTTCCTGGCCCAAGTAATACTCTAGATTATCAGCATGTAATTTAATCTTGGTAAAATATCCAGGAAAGAGGATACGGCGGGCATTATATATAATGTCAATAACGGCCTGATGGGATGGAATGGGAACCGGTCCAACATGGTCAAAACAATCATCACTATTCCAGGCTGAAACAAGGGTATTTACAACGGCAGGCAGTCCGTGCCGTTGGCTAAAAACTGCCTGCAACTCGTGGCCGCAATCAGCCTGGCTAACAGTTTTTAAGGGACGTGAAGCAGATACGTTCACATTTTTGGCATCCATAAATCTATCCCCCCTGTAAATCACACGCCAGTGTCCCTTATAAAAAGCTATAGCCAGACAAACTAATAGCATCGTTGCAGGAAAAGATCCAGCATTTGCAATGCTATGCCAGAAGGCAACCCTCACCAATTTCAAACAAAAAAAGTCGCACAAGGATTATAACCCCTTGTGCGACCTCATACTTATCATTCACGACAGTCGAGCCTAAAGAAACAGAGGCCTGAGCTTATAAGATTACTTTTATGAAGTAGCTACCTCAGAGTTCATTACTAAAAGCTAGCCGCTGCCCCTGAGACGATAATTTTCAGAATGCCTAGGCTAACAAAATCTCTTAGACGCTGGCAAGTTTGAAAAACTACCCCGCTCATAGTACAGAACACAGCCACAACGTTTGCATTGATATCCGGTGATAGCAAAGCCGCCTTGCATCCTGGTAACAGGTTTTTCCAAGTCAAAAACATGATTTCGTTTAAATATTTTTCGCAAAAGAGTCATTCTATGCCTCATGCTAATCTTTATAAAAAAAGCCTTTTAATATTATAAAACTATATTACTGCCACATTGCCCTTAACAAAAGTGGCACAGTGTTTATTTCCTCTCTAAGAGAAACAACTAGCTACGCCCGGATATCCGAACAAAGTGTTAAAAACACTTAAAGTCCCATTATCACAAAACACAAAAAAAGAGCCCCCAAGGAACTAAATCCCTGAGGCTCAAAAATATCATTCATAGAAAGCTTTAGCTTTACATAATCATCCGCATTGCCTGTGAGGCATAGTCCAGGAGCTGATTTGGAGCAATGCCAAGATAGACGATACATGCCATAAGAACCAGTCCCACACACCATGTGGTTGCATCGGTATCAACATCTGGCCGATCACCAGGAGCTTCAGCAAAGGCAACTCGCACCACGGAAAGATAATAAAAGATGGCAATAGCAGTATTAACCACACCGATGATGACCAAGGGGAGGTGATCGGCCTGCAGCGCGCCAGCTAGCAGCATGAACTTGCCCATAAAACCTACAAAGGGTGGGATACCTGCCATGGCAAACATACCGACCAAGAGGACAAGGGCTAAAAAGGGTGAGCGCTTATAGAGTCCGCGCAGATCGTCCCGATTGACATTTTCACCATTAACAGACACCTTGCAGATGACCAAGAAACAGGCCAAATTCATCAACACATATCCCAAGATATAATACGTAGAGCGGGCAAATCCAAGTTCATCAAGGGTAAGGACGCCCAGCAAGACAAACCCAGCATGGGCAATACCTGAAAAACCTAACATACGCTTAATATCTGTCTGTACCAGAGCAGAGAGGTTACCATATAACATTGAGCATGCCGCAACTACCATCAACATCGTGATGAGCCAATCAGCATGCTGGGGGTTTGCCAGAGTAGCAATACGTAGCAAAATAGCTACCGCACCAATCTTCGGTACTGAAGCAATAAAGGCGGTAGTGCCATTGGCAGCACCCTGATACACATCTGGAACCCAAAAGTGAAAGGGGAAGATAGCCAATTTGTAAAAGAAGCCAACCATAAAAAGCATAATTGCCAGCAAGGCAATGGGGTTATGAAACATACCCTGCATGGCTGGAACAAGATCACTGAAGTAGGTACTGCCAGTAAGACCAAAGAGATAGGACATACCAAAAAGCATGGCACCAGTGGAGATAATGCCAAACATAATATACTTTATGCCCGCCTCCATCTGCTGACGCTCACCTGTTTCTTCATCCCGCATGGGAACCATCAGATATAAAGAAAAAGAAGAAAGCTCCAAGGCAATAAACAGACTCAACAACTCAACCGATGAAACCATCATCACCAGACCGAGAGTTGAGATAACCATAAACAGATAATACTCGGCCTTAATCTTGCCATTAATGCCCTTCATGTCACCAGTGGCCAAGGTAACCAAAGTTAAACCGGCAGCAATGACCAGCTTAAAAAACTGAGAAAAGAAATCAATTTTATAAGCATCATAAAATAAGGTGCCGTCTTGATTAATTCCCATGGCACAGAGAACACAGAGCACAGCACCAATGAGTACTGTCATGTTCTTGGCTAATTTTCCTTTATCTTCACCAAGGCTGACGAAAAAAAGGACAAGGCTTCCACCGAGGAGAAACAACTCTGGTAAAAACAGCTGCATGGTATTCCCTATCAATTAATTTTGTAAAACTGCTGCACTATCAATTTATTAAGCCAATGACTTAATGAACAACCAAATTCGCCACGGCTTGACCAGCCTGGGCAGCATCAACCTGCTGGAGGAGATATGCTACACTGGTATGCATGACGTTCATAAAAGGTTCTGGCGCTAGACCGATCCAAAAAACAAAGACGAAAAAAGGAGTCAAGGTGACTATCTCACGGAAGTTGAGATCACTGAGATCTGAACGCCCCTCGCCTTTAAAGAGAACATATTGCAGAAGGCGAAGCATATAAGCTGCAGCCAAAACAGCACCGATAATAGATACACCCGCCACAATCTTGTTGTCGGCAAAGGCACCAGCTAAAATGAGAAACTCACCGATAAAGCTGTTAGTGGCTGGAAAGCCCAAGGAAGACATGGCAAATATTGTAAAAAAGGTGACAAATATCGGATGGGTATAGGCCATACCGCTATGATCCTTCATCTCACGGCTATGACTGCGTTCATAAATCATACCGATCATCAGAAAGAGGGCACCAGTGGTTACACCATGGTTAACCATCTGGATGAGAGATCCCTCAAGGCCTGTTTGGTTGAGGACAAAGATACCCAGAACCACAAAGCCCATATGCCCAACTGAAGAGTAAGCAATAAGCTTCTTCATGTCAGACTGTGCCAGAGCAGTAAAACCTCCGTAGAGGACACCTGCAACTGCCAGCCAAAGAATATAAGGGGCCAACATTAGGGTTGCTTCTGGTGTAATGGGCAGACAGAAGCGCAAGAAACCATAGGTTCCCATCTTCAGCAGTACTGAGGCCAGAATCACCGAACCTGCAGCAGGTGCCTGCACATGAGCTGCAGGTAGCCAGGTATGAACCGGAAACATCGGCACTTTAATGGCAAAGGCCAGAAAGAAAGCCAGGAAGACAAGGGTCTGGAACAGGCTACTATACGGCTGTCCCATCATATCAGGTATATAGAAAGAGTAGTTATTCTGCAGCCACAGGGCAATAATAGCGGCCAGCATAAGTACCGAACCTGCCAGGGTATAAAGGAAAAACTTAATAGAAGCATATTTCTTCTGGTCTCCACCCCAGATGGCAATGAGCAGATACATGGGAATAAGCATCAATTCCCAGAAGATATAAAAGAGGACAAAATCCATGGCAGCAAAGACGCCGATCATGGCCATCTCCATAACCAACAAACAGACAAAGAACTCCCTGATCCGTTTGCCAATGTATGTCCATGAACCAAGAACACAAAGAGGCATCACCAAGGTGGTGAGCATAATGAGCAAGATGCTGATGCCATCCACACCCAAGGTATAATTGATATTTAAGGTGGGAATCCAGGCCATTTTTTCGCCAAACTGTAAATTGGCAGTAGTGGCATCAAAGTTATTCCATAGTTTAAAAGAGAGGATGGCATTAAATACCGTCACTACCAGGGCAACCCGCCTCTGGTTCTCTTCGCCCGGCACTACCATAAGCAGACCAGCACCAATCAGGGGAATAAAGATGAGCCAGCTGAGAAGATGACCATCGCTTATTAAAAGTTCCATTCCTTAAAACCTCTCGTTATCGGCTAACATAAACTCAGATAGAAATAGCGAAAATACGTGTTTTTTCGTTACGCTTTACAATCAACTGGCAAAGGCGTAGGCAAATATAGCTATGGCCATGACGGTTGCGGCAAAATAAATATTGTACTGAATCTGACCAGATTGCAGGCGTCTAACCTGACCACCAAGTGAGCGCACAGAACGAGCAAGGCCGTCAACAACACCATCAATGGCATGCCAGTCAAACCAAGACCAAAATTTAGAAACCTGCATCAAAATGGTGATTAAGACAAAATCCCAAATGCGACTTACCCAGGTATCAACGCGCTCCACCACCATTTTATCAAACCAGTAGAAACCGCGACCAAACATACGGTATATCCAGTCGAGATCAATGGAAATGGTATCTGTGGGCTTTAAGTATTTGCGGAAGACGAAGAAGCCAAAGCCTGCAAAAGCAAGGATCTGTAAAGTCTCGGCAATATGGTAGGCCCCATAAGGGTGATACTCAACAAACTGAAAGGGCAGCATATTATAGAGGAAGGGTACGTAGGTGCCGACCAAGACACACATAAAGGCACCAAACATCATGGCAATCTTCATGTTTACCGGAGGTTCAGCAGCCTTATCCATGGTGTCAGCATCGCACTCTTCACCAAAGAAGATATAGTACACAAGTTTGAGACAGACATAAACAAAGGGGCCAGCAGAGCCAACAAGCAGCAGGTAACCAGTCCACATCATATGTTCATTCATCGCAGCGGTGATAATCATCGCTTTAGAGACAAAGGCACAGAAGAGCGGAAAGGCAGAAACCGAAAGACCACCGATCAGGGTAAGAAACATGGTCACCGGCATCTTCTTATACAACCCCCCCAATTCAGTTAGCTTGGTCTTGCCAGTCATATACATGACGGAGCCAACCCCCATGAAGAGTAAACTCTTATAAAGGATATGCACAACAGCATGGGCAGCTGCACCATTGATTGCTAAAGGCGTACCTATACCGATACCAACAACCATATAACCAACCTGAGAGATAATATCCCAGGCAAGAACCCTCCTAGAGTCATTCTCCATGATACCGTAGATAATGGCACCCAGGATCATCACTAAGCCTAAAGGAATGAGCAAATCCATACCTGACAGGGCACGAATACAGGCGTAAATAGCTGTCTTAGTGGTAAACGCACAGAGGAAAACAGAGCCATTAAAGGTGGCCTCAGCATATGCGTCTGGTAGCCAGGAATGAAAGGGTGGAACAGCAGCATTAACAATAAGGCCAATGGCGATGAGATATGTATATAGTTGCGGGTTGGCCACATCAAGGGGACCAAAGAAAAGATCCCCACCAGTTGCCTGGTAGCGCAAAACAAAACCTGCCAGCAAAAAGAGGCCACCTGCTGTGTGGACAAAGAGATAGCGATATCCAGCCTTGAGAGCCTTGGGCCCCTTGGCACACCAGATGAGAAACACCGAGCCAAAGGACATCATCTCCCAAAAGAGGAAGAGTACCAAATAATCAGCGCAATAGATAACACCTAAGGAACCAGCGGCATAGAACCAAGAAGCCATATGCTGGAACTGGTTTTTATCATGCATGCCATAGACTGTACCTATGATACACATGAGCCCCATGATAAAGGCAAATATGGTAGAAAGGTTGTCTACCCGGCCAAAAGTGAGGTTCCAATTCAGATAGGAAACCACCCCATACACACCAGGCTTAGCATTCACCGCCAGGATCTGCGCAAAGGTCAGTACGGGTACCAGCACCAAAAAAGGCCGACGTACTACAGGGTTCTTCATGATGGGCAACAGCAATGCGCCCACGATGAGGATAAAGGCTGGATGTAACCAGAAATCAATCATCGTAATAATCCTCGCGAGTCTTTACGCAGTTACCAAGCCATTTGGCCACGATGAGTAGTCCAAAACAGGCAACCAATCCGAACAACGACCAGAACCCAGGCCATTTTTCAAAAAACATATGGGTATGATGGCTATGATAGGCCACCACAGAACCCCAGATAGTAAGGCCTGCCATGAGCACATAACAGACAGCTATCACCGTCTGCAAGCGCTCTTGCAAATACTCTACCAGTCGAATAATCATCCTATTACCACCTTTACAATATCCATGAAAAAGTCTGGTTTTATACCTATATAAACCGAAATGGCGCAGGTAATACAGAGGGGCACAAGCATGGGCCAAGCTGCTTCCTTGATACCGGTTTCAACCTCACCTTCAGGCCGTTTGCCAAAGAAGGCCTTTATGGTTACTGGAGCAAAATATGCGATGTTGAGCATGGTGGAGCCCAGCAGAATAAATATGATGCCGAGATGTCCAGACTCAATGGTTCCAAGAAGTAAATGCCATTTGGTGACAAAGCCTGCCACTGGAGGCGCACCGATCATTGATAGTGAGGCAATGGCAAAGGCACCAAAGGTAAAGGGCATTGTCCGCCCCAGGCCACCCATCTCAGAGATACACTTCTTATGGGCCGCCACCATAATGGCACCGGCGCAGAAGAAGAGGGTAATCTTAGAAAAGGCATGATTGGCGATGTGAATCAGTCCACCAGTCATACCCATAGGGGTGATAAGACACACACCCAAGATGATATAGGAGAGTTGACTAACTGTAGAATAGGCCAGCCGAGCCTTGAGGTTATCCTTGGTTAAGGCAATCACCGAGGCACATATTATGGTAAAGCCGACAAAATATGCGGTTGTGATACCTAGGTTAAGTTTATCCATCAACTCAACACCAAAGATATAGAGAAAGGCGCGAGAGGTACAGAACACACCAACCTTAACAACAGCCACAGCATGAAGCAACGCTGAGACCGGAGTAGGAGCAACCATGGCACCTGGCAGCCAATGATGGAAGGGCATAACACCGTTTTTAGCAAAACCGAAGAGACAGCAGGCAAAGAGCATCATCACCATCCAATCCTCACCCGTGCCATGGAACATACCATCGTAAATATTGGTAGGGAAATCCAAGGTACCAGTAATGACATAGATCAAAATCATGGCTGGTAGAACCAGCCCTTTGGCTGTAGTGGTGAGGTACACTACATATTTTTTGGCCCCTTCAAAGGCCTCCTTGTCCTGATGATGGGCAACCAGGGGATAGGTGGTTACCGAGACAAATTCATAGAAAAAATACATGGTAAAAAGGTTGTCAGAAAAGGCAGCGCCCAAGGCACCAAAGATAGCCAACCCAAAGCAGCTATTAAAGCGGGTTTGCGAGGCCTCGTGATGGCCGCGCATATAGCCCATTGAATATATAGAAGCAAGAATCCATAAACCCGAGGCAATCAAGGCAAAGATCATCGACATGGCATCAGCGCGTAGGGTGAGTGACAGGCCTGGCAGGATATCAAACACCTGGTACTGTAACATACCACCATCAATGACAGTCTGACGAAAGGACAGAACCACCAAAAAGGTACATGTGGCGGCAATAATTGAGCACGCCTCCCGGAAATTGGGACTATCCTCACCAAACAACATCACTCCCAAGACTCCTATCAGGGGAATCAACAGTGGAATGAGCAGCTTGGCTGAGATGATTATTTCAGGTGCTGTAATGTCCATAATTATGTCCTGTTTCTAACCACATGATGACGATATACCGTCCATGTTGTGTAATAAACCAGTCAGCTGGCCTACCAATCAAAATAACGCGTAACAACTTGAAGGATAGAGATGATACAACTACCCCTGCAAATCCACCAAATCTTCGGTTTCTACCGAACGATAGTTTCTATACACTGCAATAACAATACTCATACCAATGGCTGCCTCAGCTGCGGCAATGGCCATAATGAACAGGGTAATAATCTGCCCCACGGTTGGATCAGGGGCCAAAAAACTATTAAAGGCCATAAAGTTGAGCGAGGCCCCACAGAGAACGAGTTCGGCGGCGATGAGCATGCCCACCAAACTAGGCCGACGGACCAGGCCAAAGATACCCATACCAAAGAGCAGGGCCCCCATAAACAGGTAGGTATTGAGATTTCCGCTAATATAAATCATGTCTATGCTTGCTCCCTGCCGGTACGGGCAATAATGACTGAACCGAGTATGGCTATGAGCAGAACTATGGAAACCAGCTCAAAGACCATGGAGTAATTAGTAAGGAGTGATGCACCGACATCTTGCATGCTCCCCTCATTAATCTTAGTTGCTGGAAT
>JAOZSN010000023.1:0-4183 GCA_029939635.1 Deltaproteobacteria bacterium | reverse complement strand
GCCAGGCCAGGCGTTTTACGACGGACATTATCCTCATCGGGCTCACCGAGCATAACCGCAAAGATCAGGGTAATGGCTACTGCGCCGACATAGATAAGAAGCTGCATGAGGGCGACAAAGGTGCTGCCTAGGAAATAATAAATGCCTGCAATACCGAGGAAGCAAACAACAAGACCGACAACGGCACGGATAAGGCGTTTAGCGCAGGTAGCTAGCAGACCACCATATACGGTAACAGCCAATAATCCGTAAAAGATAATTTCAGCCAGCAGCTGTGCGGTTTCATGGGAGATATTCATGTCCATTACTTCTGCTCCTCCACTCTCTTCAGTAAATCGAAGTGGTAATCTTCCTTACGGGGGCTGGCCAGGTTGTACTCAAGGGAAAACTCAATGGCACCTGGTCGGCAATTCTCAACACATTGGCCGCAGAGACTGCAGGTGGTAAAATCAAGGTCATACTGCACCAACACCTTACCCTTGACTCCTTCCCGCTTCTCACCCTTTACAGTGATGCACCCGCTGGGACATCCCTTCTGACACATGCCACAACTAATACATGAATGCGTACCTGTCTCAGGATCCTTCACTAACTGGATGTGGCCGCGATAACGGGGTGTCATCTTAATAGTCTGGTGTGGGTATTGCAGAGTAATGTCCTTCTGCCAACACACCTTATTGGTGATGATCATGCCAGAGATCAGGCTCATGGTACCATCAATGATATTTTTGAAATAACCAGCCATATTTAGGCCTCAATTCCTTGTCGTAGATTAAACAGTTTCATGTATTGCTCTAGCCCAAGAACTTCAACAATCCAGCCGAGGCCAGCAGGTTGAAGAGGGAGAAGGGAATAAGAATCTTCCAGGACAAATTGAGCAGACCCCAGACAGTCATCCTCGGAAAGGTCCAACGAATCCAGACCACAGTCCAGATGAGAAAATACATTTTAGCAAAGAACCACCAAATCCCAGAGGCACCCAAGAAGGGAATGGATTCTGGCAGAGGGCTGTACCAGCCGCCTAAGAAGAGGATAGTAACCAGGGAGGCGCCGATAACGATATTGGCATACTCAGCCATAAAGAAGAGGCCAAAACCCATACCGCCATACTCGGTGTGAAAACCGGCGACCAGCTCACTCTCACACTCGCCTAAATCAAAGGGAGCGCGGTTGGTCTCAGCCAGGGAGCAGATATAAAAGAGGATAAAGGTGATGGGACCGAGGAAATTACCGTTAAAAGGCAACCAGTTCCAGTTCCAGAAGGCACCAGCCTGGACATCAACAATTTCGCGCAGATTGAGGGAGCCACTGATCATTACTATGGTAATGGCGATGACCAGCATGGGAATCTCATAGGCAATATTCTGCGAGACCACCCGAGCCGAAGACATAACGGCATATTTATTTTTGGAAGACCAGCCAGCCAGCATCAAGGCCAAAATATTTACCGAGGCAAAGGCAAAGATGAGCAGCAGGCCAATATTTATATCCCGGGCCACGATACTGTTGGAGTAAGGTACCGTCACAAAGCACATAATGGCTGGAACCATAGAGATAATCGGCGCCAGAATAAAAAGTGGCTTATCAACTCCTTCGGGGATATTGATCTGCTTGGTCATTAACTTGATACCATCAACCGGAGGCTGCAGCAGACCAAAGGGCCCTGTTTCTTTGGGTCCAACCCGCTTTTGAAAACGGGCCGCACCTTTACGTTCTACCCAGACCAAGTAGGCAGCATTCAAGGCAGCAAAGCCGATAAAACCGCCGAGATAAATGGCCAACTGAATAAGATTAACGCCAACGTCCATAACTATTACTCGCTTTAAGTAAGGTTAATTACCGATCAATATCAGGAATGACCAGATCAAGACTGCCCATCATTGCCAAGGCATCAGAAAGGAGCATGCCACGGCTGGCCTCACGAAAGAGACTGATATTTGAATAGGTCGGTGAGCGCAGCTTCATGCGATAGGCCTTATTCTTGCCATCACTCACTGCCCGGATGGCAAAGGTGCCACGTCCAGCCTCAACGGCATGATAATAATCACCCGGTGCCGGCTTAATCATTTTAGGTACCTTGGCAGCCTTCACTGGCCCCTCAGGTATCTTGGCCACAGCCTGCTCGATAATACGTAAAGATTGCACCATTTCATCCATGCGCACCATATAACGGGCCATGGAATCACACTCGGTATAGACCGGAATATCAAAATCCATCTCAGGGTAGACGGAATAGGGCTCGTTCTTACGCACATCGTAGTTAACGCCTGCACCCCTCAACTGGGCACCTGTTGCGCCATAACGCCGACACATATCCGCATCAATGGGACCAATTCCTTCCATACGTTGACGGAAGATAATATTGCCTGTTACCAGCTTATGATACATGTCGATGCGGTTATAGAAACGCTTACAAAACTTGAGGCATCCTTGGAGAAAATCATCATCCACATCGTTGTAACACCCACCAAAACGGAAATAACAATAGGTAAGCCGCGAACCGGTAACCGCCTCAAGGAGATCTAAAATCTCCTCACGATCATCAAAGGCATAGAGCAAGGGAGTAAAACCACCCAGATCCATGACAAAGGCACCAAGCCAGACAAGATGGGAGGCAATCCGATTAATCTCAGTGGTGATAACGCGAATATACTCGGCCCGTTCCGGCACCTCAATATGCATCATTTTCTCCACCAGCTGCACATATCCCAGATTATAGGACAGGGCAGAGAGATAATCGAGGCGCCCTAAGTTGGGCAAAAACTGAGCCCAGGTGCGATTCTCACCCATCTTCTCATGCATGCGATGAATATAGCCAATGACTGGTTCGGCATCATAGATATACTCGCCATCCATGGTGAGGACGACCCGCAAAACGCCATGGGTGGCAGGATGCTGGGGCCCGAGATTCAGCTCAAAGGTTTCCAGCTTATCTTTAAAAGGTACGCTACTCATAGCTTATAGTCCTTTGAAGTCTTTCCGCAGGGGGAAAAAGTCTACGTCTTCTGGGAGCAGGAGGCGTTTGAGTTCAGGATGACCACTGAAGTTGATATCAAAAAATTCAAAAGTCTCACGCTCATGCCAGTTGGCACCCTGAAAGATATGGGAGATGGTGGGGATAGTGGCTTCTTCACGCGGGATACGCGATCGTACTACGATACGAAATGCCTTGCCGTCCTCGGTGGAATAATCACCGTAGTAACAATAATCGTAGATGACCTCCATCTCCTTGTCCTTCATCCAATCAACGCCGGTGATAGCATCAATGGCCATACCAGCAGCGCTAACAATCTCAGCGGCTGCAACTACCTGATCAGCATTGAGCTGCACATCAACATGAACACCCTTTTCAGCGTGGGACACCTCCAGCAGGCCATTTTTGCGTGGCTCTGGTGCGGCCTTTTTCTTCTTGGCCTTGGCATCCTCTTCGCCCTCTTCTTCAACAGGCGGGGCTGCGACCTCTTCAGGCTCATCCGGCATTCCTTCTGCCGCTAATGACCGCAACTTTTGTATTACATCTGATCTATCCATTATACAGGCTCCACTCTAGGCCAACGGCGCATACCGCAAACCCTTTCTTCAAGCTCCATAATACCTTCGAGCAACGCCTCAGGGCGTGGCGGGCAACCAGGGATATACACATCCACCGGCAAAAAGGTATCAGCACCTTCAATAATGCCGTATTGGCCGTCAAATTTAAATGGTCCACCTGATATGGCACAGTTGCCCATGGCAATGACCCACTTAGGTTCCGGCATCTGATCCCACAACACCTTCACCGCTGGATACATCTTCCTACTGATGGTACCAGCAACGATCATAACATCACATTGGCGAGGTGAAGGACGAAACACCTCTGCACCAAAGCGTGACAGATCAAAACGTGAGGCTCCTGCACCCATCATTTCGATGGCACAGCAGGCAAGACCAAAGGTCAGCGGCCATAACGAGTTCGCCCGACCATGATTTATCAAAAAATCAGACTGGGCAGTCTGAATTATTGCGGAGGGTATATTTTCCGTTCCCACTTGAACACTCCCTTCTTCCAGGCATACACGAGCGCCAGAGATAAGATTCCAACAAAGATAACCACCTCGACAAAGTCACGAATACCGCCAGCAAATTGGCCAGTATTATAGGTCGTCGCCACAGGAAATAGAAAAAGAACGTCTACGTCAAAGGC
>JAOZSN010000022.1 GCA_029939635.1 Deltaproteobacteria bacterium | reverse complement strand
AAGGTTGCAGGGCTTACGGTTAATAAAAATGCCGTTCCCTTTGATACTCAAAGTCGTTTTGTTACCGGTGGTATTCGTATCGGTACTCCAGCAGTTACCACCCGAGGGTTACAGGAAAAGGAGATGGTGCAGATTGGTGACTGGATCAACCGTGCGGTGGAAAATCGGCAAAATAAGGAAGAGTTGGGCCGTATTCGGGTTGAGGTGCGCATGCTCTGTGAGGAGTTTCCTCTTTATCCTGAACTGGTACGGAGCTACGACGACTGATGCATGGTGATGAGAGACCATCGTGGAGTGAATATTTTCGCTCCATTGCCGAGTTGGTGGCACAACGTTCCACCTGCATCCGGCGTAAGGTCGGTGCTGTTTTGGTGCGTGATAAGCATATTGTGGCCACGGGCTATAATGGTGCTCCCTCTGGTATTCGTCACTGTGCTGAGGTTGGTTGCCTGCGCGATAAGTTAAAGGTTCCTTCTGGTGAGCGTCATGAGTTATGCCGTGGTCTTCATGCTGAGCAGAATGCTATTATTCAAGCTGCTACCCATGGCGTCAGTATTATTGGCTGTGATCTCTACTGCACTAATATGCCTTGTTCTATTTGCTCCAAGATGTTGATCAATGCCCAGGTGAAACGGATTTATTATGGGGAGGGTTATGCCGATCCCCTTGGCGAGGAGATGTTAAACGAGGCAGGTATTGAACTGATCCACCTGCCAGTGGCCGAAAAAATTGCAGAATAACCAGAGTCCTCATCTATGAAATGTCCCTACTGTGGTCATCTTGATAACAAGGTTGTAGATTCACGGCTTAATAAGGAATCCACCATTACCAGGCGCCGCCGGAAATGTGAGGCATGCGAACGACGTTTTACTACGTATGAACGCCTTGAAGTGACCATGCCTATGCTGATCAAAAAGGATGGACGCCGGGAAACATGGGATCGGAACAAGGTGGTTAACGGCCTGAAAAAGGCGTGTGAAAAACGTCCTGTTTCCATGGAAGAGGTTGAGGATTTTGTCGATAGCCTGGAGCGTGATTTGCAAGACATGGGTGAGCGGGAAATTCCAGTGAAACTTGTAGGGGCTCGTCTCATGGATGGACTGCGTAATCTTGATGAGGTTGCTTATGTTCGCTTTGCCTCGGTCTATCGTCAGTTTAAGGATTTGAATGAATTTATGGATGAACTGAAAGGTTTGTTAGGCGCTCAAGAGGATGATGCGGCAGCCAGTTGATGCTGACCAGCCCTTTATGCGGCTGGCCCTGCGTGTGGCGAAGAAGGGCTTGGGGCGTACATCTCCTAATCCTTGTGTAGGTGCGGTGGTGGTCAAGGATGGCGAAGTCATTGCCAAGGGCTTTCATCGAAAGGCTGGTACTCCCCATGCTGAGGTTCACGCCTTACATGGAGCTGGTAGAGCTGCCAAGGGTGCCACCATATATGTTACCTTGGAGCCGTGCAATCACACCGGCAAAACACCGCCCTGTACCAAGGCTATTATAGCCAGTGGTATTAAACGGGTGGTTATAGGCATGGTAGACCCCAACCCGCTTGTGGCAGGTAGTGGCTGTGTTTTTTTAGAGTCGCAAGGGGTAGAGGTGGCAGGAGAGCTTTTGGTCGATGAATGCCGAGCCATAAATCGTCCCTTCATAAAACATATCACCACTGGCCGTCCCTGGGTGGTGCTTAAGGCAGGATGCAGTCTGGATGGTAAGATTGCCGTGGCTGATGGGCGCTGTGCCTGGATAACGGGGCATGAGTCCCGTCAGGAGGTACATCGTCTGCGTGATCGCCTTGATGCTATTTTAGTTGGTTTAGGTACGGCCAGCAATGACGATCCGTCTCTCACCACACGCTTGAAACGTGGAAAGGGGCATGATCCTCTGCGGGTGGTGTTAGATTCCTCCCTGCAGTTGTCTCCTACTGCCAAGATGCTTGGCCAGGACTCATTAGCTGCCACCTGGATTTTTTGTGGCCCTGATGCCCCAGAGGAAAACCAGCAGCTTTTGGAAGAGGTAGGGGCCAAGGTTAAGATGGTTGGTCTTGATTCTGCTGGCCAGTTAGATCTGGGGGAGGTGCTTGATACCCTAGGTCAGGCGAATTTAAATTCCCTGCTGGTGGAGGGTGGTAGCGCTGTCCATTCCTCTTTTCTGCGCCAGGGATTGGTGGATCAGGTATCGCTTTTTATGGCCCCACTTTTTTTGGGGAATGAGTCCATACCATTGGTGGGAAACTTAGGAATTGACGACGTGCAACAGAGCCGACGACTTGAGATTACCCGACTGAAGCGATTTGGCCCGGATGTCCTCATGGAAGGATTGTACGTTCCTCAAACCGAAAACTGTTAACTGTTTTTTATGGATTTATCATGTTTACCGGCATAATTCAGGGTAAAGGTACCCTGGTCAGCAAACGGCCCGTAGGTGGTGGAATGCTTTTCACCATTGAGGCAGATTTTGATTTGACTGATCCGGAAGAGGGTGAATCCATTGCCTGTAATGGCGTCTGTTTGACTGCCACATCTTTTCAGGGACGCCGTTTTACCTTAGATGTGTCGCCCGAGAGCTTATCGCGCACGAATCTTGGTGACAAGGCTGCGGGTTCCACCATGAATCTCGAACGTGCCTTACGCCTTTCTGATCGGCTCGGTGGCCATATGGTCAGTGGCCATGTGGATGCCGTGGCAACTGTGCGCAGTCGCACACATGAGGGTGCCTTTACCCGCTTTACTTTTGCTATCCCTACAGAGATTAGCCGCTATATTATTGAGAAAGGTTCCATCACCATTGATGGTATCAGTCTCACTGTAAATGAATGTAATAGCGACAGTTTTAGTGTTGCTATTATTCCCCATACCCTGCAGATAACCACCTTAGGTGCCTTGCATCAGGGAGATGGGGTTAATATTGAAGTAGATTTAATTGGCAAATATGTTGAAAAATTGTTGGGAGGCGGTTCTGGAAATCTGTCCTCAGCAGGAAAGCTCAGCCCCTCTTTTTTGGCTGAGCATGGTTTTTGGAAATAAGTTCTTATTAGAAATATAAGGAATAAAGGAGTAAAGGAGTAAAGAAATAAGGAACCGTAGGAGCCTGGAATGTTATTCTGTATCTCCTTTACTTCTCTATTTCTTTATATTCTTTCTGCTCAACGAGGTAATGTATGTCTGTAAGTAAGATTGAAGAAGCCATTGAAGATATTAAAGCTGGTAAAATGATCATCCTGGTGGATGATGAGGATCGTGAAAATGAAGGCGATCTTTTCATGGCTGCTCAAATGACCACCCCCGATGATATTAATTTCATGGCTACCCATGGTCGTGGACTTATCTGTCTGACCATGACTCCGGAGCATCTGGCTCAGCTTGATATTCCCATGATGGTGCAGAATAACACCTCTCCCTATGAGACTGCGTTTACTATCAGCATTGAGGCACGTACCGGTGTTACCACTGGTATCTCTGCTGCTGATCGGGCACGTACTGTCCAGGTGGCGGCTGCGTTGGATGCCAAACCTTCTGATATTGTCTCCCCTGGCCATATCTTCCCTTTACGGGCTCGCCGCGGTGGCGTTTTGGTTCGTACTGGTCAGACTGAAGGTTCAGTAGATTTATGTAAACTGGCGGGACTGACTCCGGCTGGGGTAATTTGTGAGATCATGAAGGAAGATGGCACCATGGCTCGTATGCCAGATCTTGAGGTGTTTGCTAAAGAGCACGATCTTAAAATTTATACCATCGCCGACTTGGTTGCCTACCGCATGTTGAAAGATACCTTGGTGCAGCGTGCTGCCGAGGTGAAGATGCCCACCCGTTTTGGTGGTGAGTTTAAGGTAGTGGCCTACACCAATGATGTGGATGCCCATGAGCACGTTGCCCTGGTAAAGGGTGAGATAAATCCAGATGAGCCTGTGCTTGTACGGGTTCATTCTGAATGTCTCACCGGTGATGTCTTTGGTTCCCTGCGCTGTGACTGCGGTGGTCAGCTCCATGCTGCCATGAACATGGTTGATCGTGAGGGCAGTGGCGTCATTCTCTATATGCATCAGGAGGGCCGCGGTATTGGTCTGGTCAATAAATTAAAGGCCTATGCCCTGCAGGATGAAGGACTTGATACTGTTGAGGCTAATCATAAGCTTGGATTCAAGGCTGATCTGCGTGATTACGGTATTGGTGCCCAGATCCTGCGTGATCTTGGTGTACGCAAGATGAAGCTAATGACCAACAATCCCAAGAAGATTATCGGCCTGGAAGGCTATGGTTTGGAGGTCGTTGATAGGGTATCCATTGAGTGCGATCCTGTTCCTGAAAACTTAGGATATCTGCAGACTAAGCGTGACAAAATGGGACATATGTTGGATTTGACAGATAAGAAGGGAAAAAAGAAAAGAAATTGAGAAGTAAAGGAATACAGAAATAGAGAAGTTGAAAGTTGAGTGATGATAGAGGCGTGTCTCAATGACGTTTTTCTCTTTTTTCGTTCTCTATTTCTTGTATTCTTTACTTACTTAAGGGAAATGATATGGCTAATTATGTAGAAGGAAATCTGGCAGCAGAAGGTAAGAAGTTCGGCATCGTGGTGGCACGGTTTAACTCTTTTATTGCCGAGAGGCTGGTGGAGGGTGCCCTTGATACTCTTACTCGTTCCGGTGCCAGTGATGATGATATTGATGTGGTTCGGGTTCCAGGAGCCTATGAGATCCCTTTGATCGCCCAGCGTATGGCAAATTCTGGCAAGTACGATGCGGTGATTTGTCTCGGTGCGGTAATTCGTGGTGCCACTCCCCATTTTGATTTTGTGGCCAATGAAGCGGCCAAGGGTATTGCCCAGGCGGGCATGGAGGCTGATTTGCCCATTATCTTTGGTATCCTTACCACCGATACCATCGAGCAGGCCATTGAGCGGGCTGGTACCAAGGCTGGTAATAAGGGTTCTGATTGCGCTGCCACCGCCATTGAGATGGTTAATCTGCTGGAGTTAGTTTAAAATACAGGAGTCAGAAGTCAGAAGTCAGGAGTTAGAATGGGGAGTCCCTCCTAGATTCTGTCTCCTGGCTCCCGTCTTCTAATAAACAATGAAAGGTACTCGCCATAAGGCCAGACAGCTGGCCCTGCAATGTTTGTATCAGGCTGATTATAACCCTAACCAGGATGTAGGGGTTGCCACGGTTAAGGATAATTTTGAGGCACCCAAAAAGGCTGTGGCCTATGCCGAAGAATTACTGGCCGGGGTGCAGGAAAACGGTGCAGCCATTGACAAGGTAATCAATGGGCATTCCCACCAATGGCGTCTTGATCGTATGGACCCGGTGGATCGCAATATCCTTCGCTTGGCCACCTATGAAATTCGTTTTTGCAATGATGTTCCTGCTCAGGTGGCTATCAATGAGGCCCTGGAGTTGACCAAACGTTTTTCCGCCAGTGAATCTCCTGCCTTTATCAATGGAATTCTTGACGCGATTGCCAATTCAAAAATTGTAGAGAAATAAAGAATCACAGATCTGGTCTAGGAATATTGTTCTCCTTAATTTCTTATCTGAAACTTGAAACTGTAGTCAAGAGGTGTGCATGGCCAAGAAGCAGACAATTGAACGACCCGGATTTCGCCAGGAAATAGTTGCCTTTATTTCCTTGGTCAGTGGCCTTTTTGTTGCTTTGTGTTTGGTCAGCTTTTCAGCCCCAGGTACCAGCGGTCTTGCTAACTGGGGTGGGGAAGTGGGCAATCTTTTTTCCACGGCTTTGATGCGCTTTGCCGGTTTAAGTTCCCTGTGGTTGCCCCTTCTTTTTTTCTTTATCTCTTTTTCTCTCTTTACCTCGCGTGTTCTCTTTGATCGTCTGCCGTCTCTCTGTGCCGGGGCCAGTGGGGTGTTGGTGAGTAGTGCTCTTCTGCTTGGTGCTCTTCCTGGCAAGTCTCTTGATCTCTTTTCTCATAGCTATCCTTTGGGTGGTTATCTTGGTGATACCCTCTTTGCTCTTCTTTCCATCTTTTTTGGTGGGCCTGGCATTATTCTCATCACCATCGCCCTCTTTTTTCTTTCTCTGATGCTGCTGTTGCGCCTCTCCCTAACAGGGTGCACGCAGACCTGTTGGCAGGGATTTGTCCACCTTTTTGGACTTGTACGCCGTAAAAGGGTTGAGCATAAACTCAGTAGTGAGGAAAAAAAGAAAGCCAAGGCGATTACTATAGCTGCCTTGAAATCTAGCGATGCTGAAATGGTCTCTCCTCCCCTGGTTTTACCTGCAGTCAAAGAGCCGGTACGTCTTATCACTGCTGATGACGATAAGGAGTTCGAGCCCCTGCCTGTGGAGCCTGGTACATATCAACTTCCCAGTATTGGCCTGCTCGACACCCCTGTCCATGAGGAGGTGGCCCTTGATCGTGAGCATTATTTACAGATCAGCCAACAGCTGGAAGGCAAATTACTTGATTTTGGTGTGAATGGTAAGGTGGTTGGTATCTCTCCTGGACCAGTGGTCACCACCTATGAGTATGAACCTGCCCCAGGTGTGAAGATTAATAAGGTGGTGTCCCTTACCGATGACCTAGCCATGGGCCTCAAGGTGCCTTCGGTGCGTATTGTTGGTTCTATCCCAGGTAAGGCTGCTATGGGTATTGAGATTCCAAACCACCAGCGCCAGATTGTCTATGTTCGCGATATTTTTTCCACGTCGCAGTTTCAAGAGGCCACCTCCAGATTGACCATTGGTCTGGGTATGGATGTCATTGGTAATCCGGTATCTGCGGATCTGGCCCGCATGCCCCATCTCCTCATTGCCGGGGCCACCGGTGCTGGTAAAAGTGTGGCCATTAACACCATCATCTGTTCCATGCTGCTTAAATCCACCCCGGATGAGGTGCGCCTGCTCATGGTGGATCCTAAGCGTATTGAACTTTCTGGCTACGAAGGGATTCCCCATCTCTTGCATCCCGTGGTTGTTGACCCTAAAATGGCCAGCCGTGCTTTGAATTGGGCGGTTCGAGAGATGGAGCGGCGTTATGCCCTCATGGAGGAGCAGCGCGTGAAAAGTTTTGCCTCCTATAATGGTGTTGCCGAGGAGAAGTTGCCCCTTATTGTCATTATCATTGATGAGCTGGCTGATTTGATGATGGTTTCTTCTAATGAGGTCGAGGGGGCAGTGGCCCGTCTTGCCCAAATGGCCAGGGCTGCGGGTATGCATCTCATCCTTGCCACCCAACGCCCCTCGGTGGATGTTCTCACTGGCCTAATTAAGGCCAATTTCCCCACCCGTATGTCTTTTAAGGTTTCTTCAAAGATTGATTCCCGCACTATCCTGGATACCTCAGGTGCCGAACACCTTCTTGGCGCTAGTGATATGCTCTTTCTGCCTCCTGGCACCTCCTCTCTGCAGCGCATCCATGGTGCCTATATGTCCGAGGCTGAGACAGAGCGCATTGTGGATTTTCTTAAAGGGCAGGGTTCAGCCAGCTATGATGAGGATATCATTAAGTCGGTGGAAACTGAATCAGGCTCATCCGCTGCTGGCGATGAAGAGCATGATGAAAAATATGATGAGGCCGTGGCCATTGTCTGTGAGTCAAAACAGGCCTCCATATCCATGGTGCAGCGTCGTCTACGTATCGGCTATAACCGCGCCGCCCGTATCATCGAGATGATGGAACGTGAAGGCATCATCGGCCCGGCTGATGGCGCTAAACCCCGTGAAATCCTTGTGCGGGGTGAGTATTAAGTTTCAAAAGCTAGACCTTCTACACCCCTCTCTTTCCTCTATTTTCATACCTACCACCATAGTGACTTTTATTTTCCGTTAGTCTGAGTAGGTAAGATTGATATCTTGACTCTTTATTTTAAATTTGTAACAATTGGATTGTCAGGTATTCCTCTTCTCTAACTCTTTTATGGTGTACTATATGTTTGTCATGCCCGTACCTGAAGAAAAGTCCATAATCACGGTTCTTGTTGTGGATGATGATAAATTTGCCCGTGAGTTACTAAGCAGAATAATGGAATCCTTGGGGTATCATTGGTTTGAGGCTGATAATGGTCTCAATGCCATAGAAGTTCTGTCAGTACATAAAGTTGATATCATTATAACCGATGTCCAAATGCCCAAAATGGGTGGTTTTGAACTGTTGGAATACACCTTAGATAATCATCCTGATACAGATGTGATTGTTGCTACGGGACTTAGTGACCAGACTAATTACCCTGCTGTTATCAAGGCAGGTGCCATTGATTTTATTAACAAGCCATTCCATCTTGACGAACTTGAGGCAAAATTGAGTCGGGTCATCAGGGAACGAGAAATAATTCAGCGGCTTGAAAGGTTGTCCATGTGTGATGCGCTGACAGGTCTATATAATCGGCGCGCCTATGATATAAAACTGGCGGAAGAGGTGCAGCGCGCCTTTCGTCAAGATTACGATATTATCTTGGGCATGATAGATGTTGATAATTTTAAGGGCTATAATGACACTTTTGGCCACCAAAAAGGTGATCTGGTACTGCAAGGCTTTGGCAAAATTCTTTTAAGCTGTACCAGGGAGAATGTAGATTTTTGTTTTCGCTACGGCGGGGATGAATTTACCTTCTTGCTCACGCGTACCGATAAAGACCAGGCACATATTGTGGCAGAAAGAATAAAGAATCAGTATCAGAAGGCTGGTTTTGGCGAGACCAGTGTCAGTATTGGTCTGGTGGCTGGGCATCGTTATCTTGACTCTACATGGTCAGAAGATGTTGCTAATATGATTTCCTTAGCTGATCAAGCCTGCTATCAGGCGAAAAATAACGGTAAAAACAAAATTGCCTGGTTGGATGCTACATTGTCGTCCCCTCATTAAATTACCAGTTTTTTGTTGAACTATAAGTCCATTTTCGTTTTTTACTTCCCCTGGTTGTTTTCACAGTCTTTTCTTCGATTTTTCTATTTTGCCAGAGCACAATTAGTAGCCTTTCTGGAAGTATACTCTCTTTTGTTAGCATAATGGTTGCTGTTGATAGATCAGGTGCAAGTTTTTTTGCTGGGCAAGTTTTTTTGCAATGGGTTGGTCCTTGCGGCAAATGGCGTGTGGTTGGTGCCATAATGTGCTTTGGCAATGATGATTGAGGTCAGTGTCAATTTTTATTGCATGGGTTTTAGTTTGGCACTTCTTATCGTTGGGCAGCATATCCTTGCTCTGCTCGTCTATTTCTTTTAACTCAAATATTAGAAACGGCATAGGTGGTTTAATAGTATATGGCTGTTTCTACATTGAAATACCATGTTGGAAATCGTATTTTTTATGACCCAAAAGGAGTTGTAAGTCATGAAATTAGAGAATTTTGTAGGTGAGTCGTTTATGGCATATAGGTTGCACTATTCTTCTACAACTGTATGAAAAGTTTTTTTGGATGGGTTCAATTTGAAGAGTTACATCTAGTAAGAACTCAGCTGTTCTTTTAAGAATGGTTTTGAATCATCCCTTACCTTAAGGAGGTTTGTATGAAGATTAGGTTTTTAGGAAAATATGTACCTGCGCTATTGTTCTCAGCCCTGTTACTTACCGGCTGTGTGAGCGGCAGCGGTGGAGATCAGGCGGCAACGGACAAGGCTGTACAGCCTGCCCCGGCTGGCAAGATCCAGGCCCAAAAAAATGTCTATAAGGGCAAGGTTGTTGGTAAGTCAAACAAGGCCAAGCAGATTTCCATTCAGGTTGGTAAAGGCTCCAAGGCCAAGACTATTATGGTCTCCTTTGACGAAGCTACTACAGGTGTTGAGCATGCCTCCAAGGGCCATGCAGCCATCATTGCCTATGAGATGCGTGATGGGAAACCCTTTGCCACTGTTATTAAACCTAAACTGGCTAAGCTTCCTGCGGGTGTAGGGCGTATCGAAGTTGCTGAAGTAAAGGCCCTTCTCGATAAAGGCGAAAATTTTCTCCTGGTTGATTCACGGCCTGGTAAGCGCTATTCTGCTTCCCATCTGCCTGGCGCTATCTCTATTCCGGTTTGTGAGATGCAGGAACTTCTGCAGAACTTACCAAAAGATAAGGATAAGCTCCTTATCTTTTATTGTGGAGGCCCCACCTGAGGCATGAGCCCTAAGTCCGCCGGTCAGGCGGTCAAAGCTGGATACAAAAATATTAAAGTAATGTTGGCAGGTGAGCCTGCCTGGGTTAAGGCTGGTAATCCAACCTATGCCAATTATGGTTGGGTCTGTCGTGGTAATAATGTCCTCATTGATTTGCGAAGTGCCAAAAAAAATGCAGCTGCCCGTATTCCTCGCTCTGTGAGTATGCCCTTTGCTGTGTTTGAAGATACCTTTGAGGATATTCCGCTCAAGGCACCTGTTGTGCTCTATAGTGATAATACTGAAGAGAGCATAGCTGCCTTAAAGATGCTCAAGGAAGAGGGTTATAAGAAAGTTGCCCTGGTTGAGGGTGGTTTTCGCGGCTGGAAGCGCGTTGGTGGTACTCTGAAGAAGGGGCCGGTGGAAACCGAGGTTCGTTGGGCTCGTATCCTTGAAGAGGGTGAGGTCTCTGTTGCTGAGTTCCAGGCAGCCCTTGATGATCCTTCCCTGGCGGTCATTCTTGATGTTCGTACCGCCAATGAGGTAGCTGAGGGTAAATTCGCCTCATCTCAGCATATTCCCCTTGATGAGCTCTGCAAGGAGATGGATAATTTCATCTGTCGCCTCAAAGACGTGGATCGTGGTCAGAAGATTTATATCCATTGTACCACAGGTGCTCGGGCAGAAATGGCCTATAAGGAGCTGAAAAAACGTGATTACAACGCCTACTTTCTCGTTGCAGAGGTTGAGTGTGAAGGCAGTGACTGCGAAATTATCGATTAGTTCCTGGTCTAGCAGCTGTCTTTGACAGCTGTTGATTGTGTAGGGTATGAGGCTGTCCCATCTTGGGGCAGCCTCTTTTTTTTGTGGTTAAGTCATAAGATATGGGCTACGGTAATACGAAATTTGTAATGGTGTGCTTGCTTGTGCCTTGAAGGCTTGAGCTTTTCATAACCCCTTGCGGGTAAAATAGGTACTTTGTCTATGCTTAAACGTTTCTCCATATCCCTTGATGAAGACCTGCTGGAGGATTTTGACCTTTTTATCCGCCAGCGGCGTTACGAAAATCGTTCTGAGGCAATCCGTGATCTCATCCGCAAATCCTTTGTCAAGGATGAGTGGGCAGCAGACAAGGATGTTATGGGGGTTATTTCCTTGGTTTATGACCATCATCAACATCAATTGCAGGAAAAGGTGACTGAACAGCAGCATGATCATCACCATCTCATTGTATCCACCACCCATGTCCATATGGATCATGATAATTGTTTGGAGGTGATCATCGTGCGCGGCAAGGCTCGGGATGTGCAGGAGCTTGCTGATCAACTTATTTCCCTGCGTGGCGTGCGTGACGGCAAATTAGCCATGAGCTCAACTGGCAAGCATCTTCATTGAACGGTAGTAATGTAGAGAACTATAGCAGGTAAAGCACTAGTGAAGATGGAAGGTTCTTTATGCATATATCAGAAGGTATTTTAGCCGCTCCTGTATTGCTCTGCGGGGCATCCTTAGCTGGGGTGGGAACCCTTGTTGGGTTGCGATCCATTAATATGGATCGCATCATGACGGTTGCTATTCTCTCATCAGCCTTTTTTGTTGCCTCTCTTATACATGTGCCCATCGGGCCTGGTTCTGTCCACCTTTTACTCAGCGGTCTCATGGGTGTTATGTTGGGTTGGGGATGCGTGCCTGCCATTGCTGCTGCCCTTCTCCTGCAGGCAGTTTTTTTTCAATTTGGCGGCTTTACCGTTCTTGGGGTAAATATTGTCATTATGGCTGGCCCTGCTCTGCTGTGTGGCTTGCTGGTCAGGCCTTTTCTTGGCAGAGGTGAAAAACAGCTACAAATTGCGGCATTCTTGGCTGGATTTGTCTCTATTGCCCTCTCTGCTCTCCTCATGGCACTGGCGCTCATTAGTACAGATCAGCAGTTTTGGTTGACTGCCAAGGTTGTTTTATTTGCCCATCTTCCCATTATGGTGGTGGAGGGTTTGGTGACCATGTTTGTCGTACGATTTGTCCATAAGGTGCAACCAGATATGTTGGAGGGACGATGAAGTTTTTGTTACTTTTTTTACTAATCATGGTTGCTGCTACACCTGCTTTGGCCCATAGGTTGTCTGTGTTTGCCTATGAGGAGCAGGGGCAGTTACAGGTGGAAAGTTTTTTTAGCGGTAATCGTCCTGCTCGTAATTGTGAGGTGGTGGTGACAGCAGAGGGCAGCGGAGAAAACCTTGCCCAGTCAATAACCGACGAGGCTGGACGAGCCACACTTCCCTGTCCTAGTGCTGGGAAAATGGTGGTGAGTGTGGCCTGTGGTGAAGGCCACCGTGGCCAGTGGCTCTATACTGCGAATGATATTCAGGCTGAAGTTATACCTTCCCTTGATGCCACCCTGAAAGATCAAGGGCCAGCCGCCCAGGTTGATGAATCACAACTACGCCTGCTCATTGCCCAGGAGCTTGATAAGCAGCTGGCTCCTATCCGCCGTCAGCTGGCATTAAATAGTACCCAGCAACCATCGTTGCAGGATATCCTTGGTGGTATTGGCTATCTCCTTGGTTTGGCAGGTCTTGTTGCCTATCTACGTACTCGCCAGAAAGGGTAGTTATGAATTTTGAACCCTTTGCAACAGGGTCTTCCCTTTTTCATCGGGCCGATGGCCGGGTTAAATTGATTACTGCCCTGTTTTTATCAGTGGTAATTAGCCTGCTGCACCATTGGCAAGTAGCACTGTTTGCCCTTGGCTTCGGAGTGGGAATGGTCTTGGTGGCCCATCTGTCTCTTCGCCATGTTGTGCGGCGTTTGCTCATGGTAAATATTTTTATAGCCCTGCTCTGGGTGACTCTGCCCTTTGCTGGTGAACCGACCCTCTTCTTGGGCCCTTTGCCTGTTAATGCTGATGGCCTTGCCCTTGCTCTGCTCATCTCATTAAAGAGTAATGCTATCATGCTTGTTATGCTGGCTCTTATTGCCACTTCCTCCATTGCTGTACTGGGCCAGTCCATGCAGGCCTTGCATGTTCCTGAAAAATTTTGTCTGCTCTTGCTCTATTCGTACCGCTATATCTTTGTGTTGTTTCAAGAATTCAGCCGCCTGCAACGTGCAGCTGTCCTGCGTGGTTTTGTTGCTGATACATCTCTGCATACCTATCGGACCTATGGTAACCTCTTTGGCATGACCTTGGTGCGGGGGTGGGGGCGTGCCCGTCGCGTCCAGCAGGCCATGGAGTTACGGGGCTTTCATGGCCGGTATGTCTGTCTGAATGATCCTCTTTTGCAGAGAGGTGATCTGGTTCTTCTTTTTATAGGAATAAGCTGGGGCTTGGTATTGCTGGTCCTTGAATTTTCAGGGGGAATGATGTGAGTTCACCACGTATTGTATTGCGCGATATTTCCTTTGCCTTTCCAGGGTTTCCTCCTCTCTTTCAGGGCCTCAATCTCAGCCTTGATAAGGGGCGTCTTGGTCTTGTCGGGCCAAATGGCTGCGGAAAAACAACCCTTTTTCAGCTGATTATGGGGCTTTGCCAGCCCAGTAGTGGCCAGCTTTTTTTGCAGGGCCATGAGGTGACGACTAAAAAACATTGGCGGAATCTGCGCCGGCAGCTTGGCTACCTCTTTCAGGATGCTGATGACCAACTTTTTTCCCCCACCGTTATTGAGGATGTTGCCTTTGGTCCTCTTAACCACGGTGCTTCCGTGTCCGATGCACGCATGCGGGCCATGACCACCCTCAACGGCTTAGGGCTGGATTCTCTGGCTGATCGTGTTACCCACCAGCTTTCTGGCGGTGAGAAAAAATTGGTTTCTTTGGCCACTCTTCTCGTCATGGCCCCGTCTTTTTTGCTCCTTGATGAACCAACCAATAATCTTGACCCTGCCACGCGTCAAACCCTGGTGGCTATCCTCAAGGCTATTGACCTGCCATATATGATTATCTCCCATGACTTTGATTTTCTGACAGAGATCACAGAACAGCTTTACAGCATGGATCATGGTCATCTTCATCAAGCAGAAACGGCTCAGCTTCATACCCATGCCCACGTTCATGTTCATGGTGATCATCCCCACGAACATGGGCAGGACTGAAATTTTTATTTCAACCGCCATGTCAGAACTACTCCCAACCCCACGTTGCGATGGCCACGTGCATACCCGTCTCTGTCATCATGCCGTGGGCGAAATGGAGGAGTATGTCCTGGCTGCCATAGCTAAAGGTATCACAGAGATTATTTTTCTGGAGCATTTTGAAACGCATATCTCTTATTTTGAGAAAACATGGTTGTCCCAGGATGATTTTAGCTACTATCAACAGGAGGGTGAGCGTCTGCAAGAGGTCTATGGGGCGCAAATTACGGTGGGGGTTGGTGTGGAGGTGGGGCTTAATGTGGCACGGTTAAAGGAAACCGCAGATTTTATTGCCTCGTATCCATGGGCACGGATTGGCCTCTCCTACCATTTTTTGAGCCATGGGAAGCAGCATGTCAATATGGTGAGTCGCAAGGAGCAAAATGTGCTGCAGCTTGCGGCCATTGGTCATGATGTTGTGTTGCGAAGGTATTTATATGGACTTTTGCAGGGAATTGAGGCCTTAGATGTGGGTGTGATCTGCCATCTTGATGCAGCATTGCGTTTTAGTGCAAATGTCCGCTGGCAGGGGCAGCATGAGGAGTTGCTGACGGCTATTTTAACTGCCATGGCCAGAAGAGGTATAGCCTTGGAAATAAATACCTCTGGTCTGGCCATGGGGCGCGATGTTTTTCCTGTTGCCACGATCAGGCAGCAGGCCTGGCAATTTGCTATTCCCTTTGTCTATGGTTCTGATGCCCATAAACCAGAGGACGTGGGCCGTTATTTTGCGCAACTGCCCATATTGCTGGCCTCTAACTAATGGGAGAAAATGTCTTAGGCCAGGGAGATAATCAAGGGGATCTGGTGCAGTTCGCTGGAGGTTGAGCGGGTATGCTGCAGCTTCCAGCCTGTGGTAGAATGCTGGTCTCCTAAAACGGCATCAACCTCTTTTTCCACACCCTTAAGGTTAATGACTGGATGGCGGGAAAAGACCTCTGGCAGGCCGTAAGTTAGATTACAGACCAGGCAGCAACCGGGGCGTTGGCTGAGGTTGAGGAGAAAATGTAGCTCTTTACTCTCTTCATCGTATCCATAAAATCTCAGGGCAATATCATAGGCACCTTCACTGGCATCGCCAAAAAGGGCTTCAAAAAAGTCATCTGCTCTGCTGGCAGGGAAAATGGTGTTGCAGACGTCATCACTAAAAATAGTTGCCATATCTGACATGGATTGATCTCCGAACTTGGTTTGTTTCGTTATGTAGTGGTAGGACGGGAATGGAATAGGAAACACAAATGATAAATTATATACCCGTGTTGCCTGCCAGGGTCAATGAATAATTACATGTCGTAAATTACTTACAATGAGTATCTATTCCCTCCTCCTTCTTCAAAAACATGGCCAGTCATGGTAAGGTGCAGCCATGCGACAACCAACTCTTTTTCCTATGAATGCCGATCCTGCCCCCGCCTCTGCTTCAGCTAAAAAAAATGATTGGCAGGATATGTTAAATGCTGCCCAATATGAGGCTGTAACCACTATTGACGGGCCTGTTCTTGTTATCGCTGGGGCTGGTTCCGGCAAGACTAGAACCCTGGTGCATCGCCTGGCCTATTTAGTTGAGCAAGGGGTGGATCCATCCTCCATCCTGCTGCTGACCTTTACGCGGAAATCTGCCCAGGAGATGCTCAGTAGAGCCAGTCTCCTCATGGATCAATCGGCTCACGTTACCGGTGGTACCTTTCATTCCGTCGCAAATTCTCTTTTGCGGCGCTACGGTCATGTCTTGGGCTATGCCGCAAATTTCACTATCCTTGATCGTACTGATGCCGAGAGGATCATTAATTTTGTCAAACCCACTCTGGACATCCGCGGCACTGGTAGAAAATTCCCTTCCAAGCGGGTTATTATAAATATGATCAGTGGGGCTGTGAACAAGTCCCTTGATTTTAATGAATATCTTGAAGATCGTTTTGCTCATCTTCTGGAATTCAGTGCTAAACTTAATGAAATTCGAACCCACTATAAGATATTTAAGCGTGATCACGGTCTGATGGACTATGATGATCTGCTTGTTAATCTTCGCGATGTACTGCGCGACCATCCTGATATTCGGGCTGAGGTGGCAGGGCGTTTTCGCTATGTCATGGTGGATGAGTATCAGGATACCAACCTTATTCAGGCCGAGATCATCAAGCTGATCTGTCAGGAGCACGGTAATATTATGGTGGTGGGGGATGATGCCCAGTCCATCTATAGTTTTCGCGGCGCTGATTTTCGTAATATCATGGAATTTCCCCAGGTCTATCCAAACTGTAAGGTAGTTCGTCTTGAGGAGAATTATCGCTCAGTGCAACCTATTCTTGAGACTACCAATGCCATCATTGCCCAGGCAGAAGAAAAATTTACCAAAACCCTTTTCTCCCAGATAGAGGGCAAGGAAAAACCGTATTTGTTTAGAGCTAGGGATGAGCAGGAACAGGCGCGCTACGTGGCAGATAAGATTACCAGTTTTTTTAGTGAAGGGATACCTCTGACTGAGATGGCAGTACTGTTTCGGTCTGGATTTCACTCTTATAAATTAGAGGTTGAACTGCTGAAACGAAAGATTCCCTTTGAGAAACGGGGTGGATTAAAAATGACGGAATCTGCTCATACCAAGGATGTTTTAGCCTTTCTTCATGTTCAGGAAAATCCCCAGGATCGTATCTCTTGGACCCGAATTTTCCTCCACCTAGATAAGGTCGGGGAAAAGACAGCAGACAAAATTTTTGCCGCCATTGCTGAACATGGTAACCCTTTGCCAGCTCTGGCTGCCTATAAACCAGCTAAAAGCTGGAAAAGTGGTTTTGCTGAGTTGCTTAAAGCTCTACACGCTATGGCTGCTCTTCGTGAACCCGTCGCAGTTTTTGATCAGGTTATGGCTTATTATCAACCTGTTTTTGAGCGTCTCTATCAGGATGATTATCCATCACGCCAGCGTGATCTTGAGCAGTTGCGTGAGTTGCTTAGCAGCTATGCCACTCTGCAGGACTTTTTGGATGATACTGCCCTTGATCCACCTGAGGATGGTGCTCCTAAAGATGATGGTGATTGTTTGGTACTTTCCACTGTCCATTCTGCCAAAGGACTTGAATGGAAAAAGGTCTTTATTCTTAATCTGGTGGAGGGGAAATTCCCCTCAGGCCAGGCCCAGTTGCCTCAGGAGCGTGAAGAGGAGCGTCGGCTACTCTATGTCGCTGCCACCAGGGCCATGGAACATCTTTTTTTTCTGGCCCCCAGGATGACCATTGGTCATGATCGCATGCCACAATCGTCCATGCTCAGTGGCTTTCTGGATGCCTTGCCAGGAGGATTGGTTGCTGGCTCTGTTCCGCAGCAAGATCATACCTTTGTTGCGCCGGTTCGTAGACCTCAGGTTAAGGGTAGCGGTCAATTCACTCCATCTGTTGCGGTTTCACTCACTGCCATGAAACCTGGGGTCATGGTGCGCCATAATTTTTTTGGGGAGGGCAGGGTGCATAAGGCCATCCCGCCCAAGACAGTTGAAATACTTTTTCCCCGCCATGGTGTGAAGAAGTTGCATCTTGATTATGCAAAATTGGAGATTGTTGAGTAATGGACTATAGCCAAGCATGGCAATATCTCGATAATCTCCAATTTTTTAAGATCAAGCTTGGCCTTGACTCCATGTCTGCTTTTCTTGAGCGGGTGGGTAATCCTCACCAGCAGCTGGCCTTTGTGCATGTGGCTGGAACCAATGGCAAGGGCTCGGTGGCCATGAACCTGCTCACCATTCTAGCCGGGGCCGGTTATCGAGTTGGGCTTTTTACCTCCCCTCATCTTAGCTCTGTTCGGGAGCGATTCCGAATTAATGAGCAGTTTATCAGCGAGGAGGCCTTTGCCCAGCATGCCTCGCAGGTCCGTGAGACTTTAGGTGAGGATCAAATCACCTATTTTGAATTTACCACTGCCCTGGCCCTGCTCTGGTTTGCTGCGCAAAAGGTTGATTTGGTAATTTTGGAAGTTGGCTTAGGGGGCCGTTTGGATGCCACCAATGTGGTGACGCCATTGGTGGGGGTTATTACTAATGTCAGCATGGATCATGAGGCATATCTTGGCAATACCTTAGCTGAGGTGGCCTTTGAAAAGGCTGGAATTATTAAGGCGGGTGTGCCCTTGATCTCTGGGGCGGCGGCAGATGTGAGCAGAGAGGTGGTTGTCCGGCGTTGTGCTGAATTAGGCGCCCCTCTTAAGCTGTTAGGACGTGACTTTAGCTATGAAAGTAATGATGATGGCTGGTGTTATACTGGTATGCAGCGCTCTCTAGGGCAACTCACCTGCGGAATGCGGGGAGATTATCAAAAGGGGAATAGTTCCCTTGCTTTGGCAACCATTGAGGTCTTGGGCGCGCATGGGTTTCTGGTGGAAGATGCTGTTATTCATGGTCAGTTGCCCCAGGTGCGCTGGCCTGGGCGTCTTGAGTCTTTCTGGCAGGATGATGATGGTTTGGTGGTGCAAGAGGGTGTTGTCACTGCTCGCTTTCATTATTTGCTGGATGGGGCCCATAACCCAGCTGGTATGGCAAGTTTGGTGTCTGCGTTACAGGATGGATTTAACTATGATCGGCTCATCTGTGTCTGGGGGGCTATGGCAGATAAGGATATCCATACAACCCTGGCCACCATTGCCCCGTTTTGTGATGTGTTGATTTTTACGCGGCCTGAGTCAGAGAGGTCAGCCACGGCTGAAGAGCTTGAAGTCGCACTTCCTGGTGATTTTAGCGGTGATGTGTGTAGCAGTGGAGATGTTATTGCTGCTCTGGGTCTGGCTCGCCAAAGGGCCGTTAGCGGAGATCTTATCCTAGTTGCCGGTTCGCTCTATCTTGTCGGCGCAGCTCGGCAGCATCTCCTTGGGGAGCTTATCAATGGATAGTTATTATTTTGATGGTATTGATGAGTCGGTGATTCGGCAGGAACGTGATAAGGCGAGAAAATTGCGCAAGAGTCGTTGGTGGCAGACGAAGTTATCTGCCTGTACCTGTTATTATTGCCAAGGCTATTTTAAGCCAAAAGAGCTGACCATGGATCATCTCCAACCCTTGGGGCGGGGTGGAACCAGCAGTAAGGGTAATCTCGTGCCGGCATGTAAAGAGTGCAATAATAAGAAAAAAAATCTCCTACCCATGGAGTGGGAGGAGTATATGGCTGGGCTAGGGGAGTCAGAAGACAAGTAGGCCAAAGTCAGAAGAAAAAAAGGCAAAAGAGGAGGAATAATTCCCTGTATTCTGCCTTTTTTTAGCCATGCTCTGAAAGATTGGCTATTTTTCTGCTTGGCTGGGTTACCTCAATCTTACGAGGCACCATACCGTTAGACATGAAAGCGGTACACTGTTTACGTTTTTCAAAAGAACATTCTGTAATATTCCAACATGGTGTGTACTGCAGCAGCTTTTTGATGGCGGCAATAGAAATGCCTTGCTCATGGATCATGCTGCGCATGCATTCTATCCATTTTATATCATCCATGGTGAAGTAACGCCATTTGCCCTTGCGATAGGGCTTAATCAGCCCTTCTTTTTCATATATTCGCAAGGTACGAGGATGCACCTCAAGCATTTTGGCGGCTACCCCAATGGTGTAGACTGGTTTGTCGTCAGAGAGCATGATGTATAATTCCTTTATTGACGTTGTCACAGTCAGGGCAGCTTGTGATACACAAACTGCCCTGAAGCATCATCAGACAAGTTGTTTTTACTTCTTAATGACTGCCATGGTCATCAAAGGCACGGCCAAAGAAACGCTCACCGAGCAAGAAGGCAGCACCAACTATAGACAATCCACCGATAGTTACCATGATCTCCATGAGGGAAGGTACGTAGGTAAACAGGGAAGGCAGGTTGTCATCAAACTTGCCTAATACAGGAGGTAATTGTCCTGCAACAACCATGTCGTAGCGAGAGATAAACATGCCAACCAAAATCATAAAGGCAGAGAAAGCCATTGCTGGAGCACTTTTGAATTTGGTCATTACTAAAAGACCTAAGGGGAAGATCATTCCAATCATGATCTCAAAGACCCAAAAGTTAAAGGCCAAAGGTCCATTGATCAGGGTCAGTGCACCGAGACGAGCCTGTTCTGCGCCACCACTCATCAGGTTGATGTAGCGCCAGGCAGTAGAGATGGCAATGAGTAACAGAGCCAAGGCCATGATCTTGCCACCGGTCTGGAAGGCAGTCATGGTATCTTCATCAATTTCACGTCCGCGCATTCTAAAGGCGAGAAAGGTAAACATAACAGTAGCAGCAGCACCAGAAAGAAAGGCACAGCCAAGGAAGTAGATCGGAATCTGTGCGCCAAACCAAAAGGGATGAGCAGCAAGAGAGGCAAATACTGAACCAAGGTTAGTGTTTGCTGCCATCTCAGCCAAGGCACCAATAACACCGAGAACTATGGCCCATTTGTACTCTTTCGTAAGGATGAGATAAAATTCAAGAATCATCATGCCTACAGCCATCCCGTACAAGGTACCCATCCACCAGATGTTGGAGGTCAGGTTGGGGGTAATGATGTTGTAGATAGCCATCCGCCATGGATTCTCAATTTCCATGCCAATAACTGCAAAACCACCAATAATAGTGATTAAGGATAACCAGACCATGCGGTTGGCCAGTGGTGCTAGTTTAGTGCCGCCGTAGATGTGGCTGATGGCGGCTAGTACGCAGAGGCCTGTAGAAGTAATTGCGCAAAAGGCATAGGTTGAAATAAGGAGGCCCCATGGCATCTCCCTGGTGTTGTTGTAGACATTATGGTGTCCAGCAAAGAAACCGTACAGCCCAAGCCCGATACCGATAGCTGCAAGCAGGGCTAAGATCCCTGTGTAGGTGTTAAGCTTTGGGGTTGCAACTTTTGGCTCAGCAATGGCAGCCAAAGATAGTCCGTTAGCCATTTTCTACTCCTCCTTCAAAAAGTATTAAAAGTATCACTGGTGTCTGGTGAGAGCATTATTGTAACTCATAAGAGGCCAGTGAAAAAAATTGGTACAGCCACACAAGTGTCTAGGGGGTGCACCTGTAAATAGTCTGCGAGTTAATTATTATGTTGTATGTGCAACGGTTATGCCACACATGTGATGTGCGGCATTATAAATTCTACAGATCTGTTAACCTCCCCTGGAAACGTGGTTTTGCTAAGTTAGACCTCTGTATTTATATGCTAGTATGATTGTCTGGGTTTGTATGAATAATAAGATTTGGGCGACTAATGGTTCATTGTTGGATAATTGAGGGCGCATAATTCTTCTTTTCTGTCGTTTGTATGGCTATTGCAAGGGTAAGTTTGCTTGTTTAGAGGTAGTTTTTTGGTGGTAAAAGGAGGTATGGTTGTCTGAATACCAATTTTGCGCCTACGCCCTTTTGGGAAAGCTGAGCTGTGAAAAGGTGTTTCAGGGGGCAAGATGGGATGAGTGGATGGAAAAGTATACGCTGCCGTATAGTTCTGATATTAAAGGGGAAGGCAATAGAATGAGGCTGTCTGCTTTCGATGAGTTGTCTACGGTTCTGGATAGTATGGAGTGTTGAAAATCTGTTTGGTGAAGTTATCGTAGTTGGTAGAATTAAAGGTGGTGTGATGGAGGGGGGTAACGAGAAAGTATAGGTTTCCGGGGAAACATGAAACTATCCATGTGTAATTTTTAGGACAGCGGAATGTTATTGGGAAGGAGTTTGGGAAAAAGAGGGGAGGTGGGAGAAGAAAAAACTTGGTCAACTTTGGAAGTATTCCAAAGTTGACCATAACAAAGATAATAGCTATAGTTCGTAGTACATAAACTGATACCTGTTAGATTGCTTTATTGTCGTACTTTCAAAGTGTTGCCAATCTTGAACAGTATCGATTCATGTGCGATGAGCTATAGTACATAGTCAACGGCTTAATGTCCGCCGCCATGACCGGTAGTAGCTGGTCCACCATGGAGGCGATCAAAACCTTTAACGCCAATGTGACAGACAGTGCAACGGGTATTTGAGGCAAAGGCGTCATCGCCATTATGACAAGAGCCACAATACTTGCCGTCATACAGCGCCTGCATGGTAAATGCTTCTGCGTTTTCTTCAGTAGCGCCAGATCTCATCTCAAAGCCATTCTCGTTATGACAGGATTCACATTCAAGACCCATGTCGATATGGGCATTATGTGAGAAGACAACAGATTTAACAGGCTTATTGAAGTACATGATATCTTTTTCTGGGGCACTATGGCAGCTAGAGCATTGCGTATTTGTCGCAAATGCCATGTCACCATCATGACACACACCACAGTATTGCCCTTCTGCCAGGGATTTCATGGTGTAATCACCCTTAGCTTTTGCAGCACCACGTTTCTTTTCAAAAACATCAGGGTGACAACTATCACAGCTTAAGTCCAGTTGACCAAAATGAAGAGTATGGCTAAACATGTATTGGACAGGCTTTTCTGCAATGATCTTCGTATTGCCATGGCTGTGAATGACTACACCACCTTTTTGAGCTTCTGATGCCAGACTTGCTGTTGCAGCGCAAAGGCCAATACAGAGCATGCCACTGAGTGCACCGACCAATAACTTCTTCATTGTCTTGTTCTCTTGTTCCATTGTTCTCAATCTCCAGACCTATTGAGCTGAAGTGGCAACGGCTCACTCCAGACAATATTATTTATGATAAGCCCCTCGCTACTTAGATTAGGTAGGAGAGACTTTCATTGCATTATGTATTCGTGGGTTTTGCCTTAGTCATTCATGTAGAAGACGTTAGGTAGAGCACCTGCTTCAGGACGAAGTACCCAAACTACCTTCTCTGGGGAATGGATAAGTTTATAGGCCTCGCTGGTGGGGTCAGTCAAGTCACCGAATACACGAACATTAGCAGGACACGCCTCGGCACAAGCAGTAATTTTGCCGCCGCTCTCTTTTAGCTTGGTGTCAACGCAGAAGTTACATTTATCAATGGCACGTCTTTCCTCATGGAAATAGCGAGCATTATAAGGACAGGCTGCCATACAGGTCTTGCAACCAATGCAGCGTTTATAATCCATCATAACGATGCCAGTGGTCTTGTCCTTAAAAGTAGCTGTGGTGGGGCAGACGCGGACACAGGGGGGACGGTTACATTGGTTACAAAGTACAGGCATGAAGATGCGCTCAGTGCTATCTGGACCAATGGCGCGTTCACGTTCAAGAATAGTAGTTCTGTAGCCGTAGGACGGAACATGATTTGTTTTTGTACAGGCCTCTTTACACAGCTCACAGTCAACACAACGGTTCTGACGCATGACCATGGTATAATGAGGTTTGTAGGGGAATTTAGTTGCCGGAGCCATGCCGCCCATAGCGCCACGAGCTGTTTGGGCAGAAGTCAGCGACAGGACAGAGCCCCCTAAAAAGACACCTGTTACGGTGAGGCCAAACTGGAGGAAACGCCGCCTTTCATTGGAAGGAAGATTCTCTGTACCTTCGTTTTTAAGCTTTTCCAGATCATCAACCTGCAGATCATCAACTTTCATTATATCTCTCCCTCTGTAGTGCCGACTAGCTAGCTGATTGAATTCAAGGAGCAGAGTAAGGTGAAAACGTACCGTACTCTATATCTGTTTTCGCTCAGTTGACCGGCAATAAAATTAACAAATCTAACTGCAATATTTACTTTAAAAAAAGCTACCAACTAACGGCCTAAATAGGAAACGGCGTTAGAGCAGTAAGCTTTTGTGAAAATTAGAATTTCAACAATTCAATGAACGCTTATACACGCCCTGCGACGAGCACAAAATCATACAATCATCATGCTGTCAAGTCTATTTTACATTTATGAATAGTGATTCATTTTATTAATGAGGTTTTGCTCTGATGGGAAGTGTCTTTAGCGTTTTGGATGTCTCTTATTTTTGCCACGGGCAAATTTTCTTTTGACAAAATTATACTCTTGCGCCTATCATTCCCTAGGTTCTTTTTGGTGTTTGTTTTTAAAGTTGATGTCTATGTTTCCCTGGTCAAAAAAACTTAGATATAAGTTGCTTTGGAATTAGGAACTAGGTGAGAGGTGTTTCATGGAATTGCAGGTTGAGCGACGCACAAAAGAACGATTTCGGATAGAGGATAGCGCCCTTGTTTTTTGTACAGAGGCCTCGGGTGAGATCATTGATATGAGTCTGAAGGGATTGTCATTCAGTCATGTTGCAGGGGTTCGTTGGCCTGCTAAGTCATTTTCTGTAAATTTGGTAAAACCAGCTATTCAGGCCAAGAATTCTGCCGGGAAAATATACACCCTTACTACTATAGCTGAAAGAACAAAGAGGTCAGTACCGAATAGCACTCATTTAAGGTGACCCGTCGAATTACGCTCCGTTAATCCGACCTACAGGGCTTGTCAGAATATTTGAACTGGCTGATCAGGAAACGGAGGGATTATGAGGAACACGCACTTCGAGTTATTGGCTCAGAAAGATGAAGAATCCTAAGGGCTTTTCTTTTCGCACTTCCGATTGCCGACCGAAACCGAGCCTATTCCGAAATGTCGGCGTGGCGATTCAGATC
>JAOZSN010000140.1 GCA_029939635.1 Deltaproteobacteria bacterium | reverse complement strand
GATTCATCTCAACGAAGACGAACGCCTGACCATCTTCAATGATGGTGTTCGCGGCAAGAATAGTAACCTAAATCCAGGCAGTGGGCATGGCCTGGCCTTTGTCCGTAATGTGGTAGAAATCCATGGCGGCACGGTGGGCTATGAAGCTGTACCAGGTGGTAATAATTTTTATTTTATCTTACCCATGCCAGAAGATACATTCAAGGAGGCATAAAAATGGAGAGTAAAACACCCCATCTACGCCACTTTATTTTGGATAGTATTCCAGTGGCCATGGTGAGCATGGATGCTAATCTTACCATTACCTCTTTTAATAAACGAGCTGAACAGCTCACCGGCTATACAGCCAAGGAGGCCATTGGTAAGCCCTGCCATACCATTTTGCATAGCAGCCGTTGTGCTGAAAATTGCCCCCTGCAAACCGTGCAAGAAGGAGATATGGGCACAGGTCTTGAGGCAGAATTTATTAATCGCTACCATGAACACATCCAGGTTCGTATTGGTACTGCCGCCATTGAGGATGACAAGGGTAATTTCATGGGATTTCTTGAGGTTATTGAAGATATCTCCAGAAAAAAGTCACTAGAAAGAGAAAAAAATAATTTCCTCTTCATGGTTGCCCACGATATGAAATCACCACTCATTGCTATTCAAGGATTAACGCGGAGAATCCGTGAACACCATGATGAGATGAGTAAAGAGCATCTTAATGAATACCTGAAAATAATCACCAAGGCCTCTGAGCAATTGGAAGAACAGGTTAAAGATTTTCTCACCTATTCACTGCAGGCAACGGCTAATATCAAATTAAAAATTGAAGATGTCACTGTTTCGGGCCTGATAAATGCCTTGGTTAAAAGGCACCAGCCCCTGGCCAGCGAGAAAAAGCTGACCATTACCCAAGATTTCAGCTCAGCAGGCCAAATCCAGGCAGACACCCAGCAATTGCAACGTGTCTTTGAAAATCTTTTGGATAATGCCATTAAGTTTGCTGCCACTGCTGGAAAAATCAGCATTTCTTCCCAGGAAACGGATGATGAATTTATCGTAAAGTTTAAAGATAATGGCCCAGGCATTGCCGCAGAGGAGTTACCCTTTATATTTGATGCCTTTTACCAGAGTGCTTCAGGAAATAATGGTCATGGGCTGGGGCTTTCTGCAGTTAAGGCCATTATCAGAGAGCATGGTGGCCGAGTTTCAGTAAAAAGCAACCCTGGTGATGGTACAACATTCACCGTCCGGTTACCCAAATAACACAAAAAATCAGCAGAGAAACAATGTAAATGCAAATGGAAACCTTTACGCACGGCTTACAGCATGCAATCACCCATGCCATCATGATCACCGGCTTTGTGGCCATGATGATGCTGGTAATTGAATACCTCAACATCATGTCTCGGGGGGTGTGGCAAAAGGGTCTACGAGGTGGGCGCTGGAAACAGTATCTGCTGGCCTCTTTCTTAGGTGCAACACCTGGCTGCCTTGGTGCCTTTGCGGCAGTATCACTTTATTCCCACCGAGAAATTTCTTTAGGGGCATTGGTGGCTACCATGATTGCCACCAGTGGTGATGAAGCATTTATCATGCTGTCGCTGATCCCAGAGCAGGCACCTCTTATTTTCGCAATTCTTCTTGGTATTGGCATTAGCGTAGGCTTTATTACTGATACCGTATTTGCTAAAAGATCAGGTAGCTATGCTGACTACAATCACCAGTTTGACCTTCATCAGGAGGATAGCTGCCACTGTTTTCCCTGGGGACAGCTCAGGCAGCAGTTACGCCATTGTTCTTCAGCACGGGGAATCTTAGCCCTTTCCCTGCTACTCTTTCTCTTTGCCGTGGTCACCGGTGAATTAGGCCCACCAGTATGGAACTGGATACGAATCACCATAGTGCTTGTTTCCTGTATGGCCCTCTTTGTCGTTGGTACAGTGCCGGACCACTTCCTGGAAGAACATCTCTGGAAGCATGTGGCCAAGGTTCATGTACCAAAAGTGTTCATGTGGACCTTTAGTACTTTGCTGCTCATGCATTTCCTATTGGAGCAACTTCATCTTGAAAGCTGGCTACAGGGTCACATGTTGCTTATCCTCCTGATAGCCTGCTTGGTTGGGCTCATTCCTGAATCAGGACCACATCTGATCTTTTTGACCCTCTATGCCGAAGGCACCATCCCTTTAAGTATTTTCCTGGCCAGCTCTGCTGTGCAGGATGGTCATGGCATGTTGCCCTTGCTGGCAGAATCCCGTCCTGATTTTTTTAAAATAAAGACTATTAACCTCTGTGTAGGTCTGCTGATTGGTTTATCAGGTTACTTTATAGGTTGGTGATATTTCATCATTTATTATTTTTCATACATATAACTGACAGGACATAAGATGGAATATATAGATTATTATAAAACCCTAAATATCGAGCAAGATTGTCCTCAGGCGAAGATCAAACAAGCCTACCGTCAATTGGCTCGAAAATATCATCCGGACATCAATAAGGATCCTGGGGCTGAAGAAAAATTTAAAGAGATTGGCGAGGCATACGAGGTCTTAAATGATCCTGAAAAACGGGCAGCCTATGACAAATTTGGTCATAATTGGCAACAGGGTCAGGATTTCACTCCTCCATCTGATTGGGATGCAGGCTTTGAATTTTCTGGTTCTGGAATGGGCAGAGCAGAGCAAGCTGGTTTCAGCGACTTTTTCTCTGAACTCTTTGGTTCAAGGCAATTCAATCAGGGCCAAAACCAATCATTTTCCATGCAAGGAGAAGACCATCATGCCCACATTGTTATCACCCTTGCCGAGGCATGGCATGGTGCTAAAAGAACATTTACCTTAACCAAACCAGAAATAAATACTCAAGGCCAATTCGTCAACAAACAGCACACCATCACCGTTACTATTCCCAAAGGGATAACAGCAGGCCATAAAATTCGTCTTAAAGGTCAAGGCATGTCAGGACACGGTAAGGGTAAACATGGTGATCTTTACCTAGAAATATCTTTCCAGGAGAATCCTCTATATAGCTCAATCAAAAGAGACATCCTGATCACGTTGCCAATTACACCATGGGAGGCAGCTTTAGGAGGTAAAATTGCCTGCCCGACCTTAGGAGGTACAGTGAATTTAGATATTCCCACCAACTCGCAAAGTGGCCACAAATTACGCTTAAAAGGTCGAGGTCTCTGTAGTACCAGCCATTCAGGCGATCAAATTGTTACTCTGAAAATTGTAATTCCCCGTGCGATAACAGATGAAGAAAAAGAGGTGTACCGCACTATGGCAAAAATAATGCCCATGGATCCTCGGCAGAACATGAAAGGATAGCAACATGAAAGAAGAACATAGTAACCTCTATACATCCATTCTGATTGATGAAAACACAAACTGGACATTACAGGAGTTCAGTGATTTTTGCAGCCAAAGTACAGATATGATTTTGGAGATGATTGACGAAGGTCTAATTGTTCCCTTTGGCTCCTCTCCTGCTCAGTGGCGTTTTGGCCTACGAGAGATTCAGCGAGCTCAGACAGCTTACCGTTTAATATGTGACCTCCATGTCAACCTTGCGGGAGCAGCTTTGGCTTTGGATTTACTGGAAGAGTTAGAAGAATTACGCCAGAAAAGCCACCATTAACTCACCGGAGCGGCAACTGTCCACAATAATGGGACACCTTCTACTATGGCCCCACTGCCAATAAATACATTACGTAAGGCGAAAGTAGCTTCATGAAGAAAAGGGTTTCGCATATTTGGGAAATATCATCAGAATTTTCTATCCCTCTGACATTTTTCCTGTTGATTGCCATGGGCACTATGCTGTTTCAATTGCCCTTTGTCCATCATGCTGCCGGCCTTTCCCTGCTTGATGCCATTTTCACCAGCACCTCGGCCGTTTGTGTCACCGGTCTGACCACAGTGCCAACCTTTGGCTTTAATCTCTGCGGTCAAATTATCCTCCTTGTTCTCATCCAGCTTGGAGCAATCGGCATTATGACCCTCACCTCAAGCCTTATCCTGTTCTTTCGGGGAGAGATAGATCTGCGCATGCGGGTTGAAGCCTCCCAACTGAGTTCATCCCTCTCCCTGCGGCAAGGACGTGGGGTCTTACAGACAGTGCTTATCTATACCTTTTCCATGGAGTTACTTGGCTTTATCTTGCTCTATTACGGTTTTAGCAGGCAGGGATTAACCATGACCGACAGTATTTACCAAGCTGCCTTCCATACAATTTCGGCCTTTTGCAATGCTGGCTTCTCTCCTTTGGCCGATAGTCTTTACGGCAGCAATATGATGATTAAAGGCAGCGTTATGATGCTCATTATTAGTGGTGGGCTTGGCTATTATGTCATTTTTGACCTGTGGGAATATGTTAAAAAAAAGGATCGTCTCTCACTCTACACAAAAATGATTCTGCTGCTAACCCCCTTCTTTATTGGGGCTGGAGCAGTGGCATTGCTTTTTTTTGAAGGGTCTGACCTGGCTGTTATTGATGCTTTTTTTCAATCAGTTACGGCCAGAACAGCAGGCTTTAGTACCGTCAATATTGCAGCCTTGCAGCCCAACAGCCTCCTTATCCTCATTGGCCTGATGATAATTGGTACAGCACCAGGCTCCACCGGAGGAGGGCTTAAGGTCACTACCTTTTTTGTGGCCATGCTCACCTTATATCAATTGATACGAGGTAATAAAAAAATAGTGCTCTGGGGCCGTAAATTGCCCATTGACTCCATCCTCCACGCCTTTGTCCTGATCGTTTTTTACCTTTTACTCCTTGCACTTGGCTGCCTTATGCTCCTATACTTTGAAAAGAGAGATTTTATTATCATCCTTTTTGAAATGGCCTCGGCCTTGGGCACGGTAGGTCTTTCCATGGGTGCAACCGAGCAATGGGGTGGATTGGGCAAATGGGTGCTGATAATCACCATGTTCAGCGGTCGTATCGGCCCAGCTGTACTGGCTATCCTCATGCTCAAAGGTCAGAAAACGCCTCATGTGGACTATCCAGAAGAAAAAATTATTCTCGGCTAAAAAATGAAAAAAGATATCGCAGTCATCGGTCTCGGTATTTTTGGGCGTGAGGTTGCCATTCTCCTGGAACAAAAAGGCAATAATGTCTTGGCCGTAGATATTCGCCCGGAACAGATTGACGCCATCAAAGACCATGTCACTGCAGCTATTGTCGCTGATATTACTGACGAAGATGCCTTAGAGGAACTTGATGTCAACAAATTTGACATGATAATTCTCGGGCTTGGCAAAAATTTTGAAGAGCAGGTACTGGGCATCACCTATCTGAAAAAGATGGGAGCACAGTATATCATTGCCCGGGCAACCACGGAAATTCAACAAGAAATTCTACTCAAGATAAACGCCGATGAGGTTATTCTGCCAGAGAAACAAAGTGCTGCCCATTTAGCCGCCCGCATCGCCGTACCTAATATCATGGAATTTCTGCAACTTGACAAAGAGATAAACCTGGCCGAGATCCATGTGGACCAAAGACTGGCCGGGAAAACCCTGCTGGAACTTGATCTGCGCAAAAAACACCACATCACCGCCCTGATCCTGAAAAGAAAGAACCAGCAACATAAGGTAATCACCAGCCCTGATATCACCCTGACTCAGGATGATTGCCTGGTTGTAGTCGGTCGAGAGGCTGACATTGAACGCTATTTTTCGTAAAGCAAACTTAGTCAAACCTGTTCCAACCTTGTATCATTTAAAAAAGGATCTGCTATGCAAGAAATCTCGCATATTATTGTCCCGGTTGATTTCACACCACACACCGACAAGTTGGTTGAATTTGCAATGTATGTAGCCGACAAATTTTCTGCCAAGGTCACCTTTTTTCATGTCAGTGAAACCTATGGTGGCTATGGAGGATTTGTGCATACTTCTCTGGCCGAGGCAGAGCAGGAACTGCAGGCATACTCTGAAAGAAAGATGAAAACTCTGGTGGAAAACAACACGTCTAAATGCCGCGCTTGCTCTGGAAAGGTCGTTATTGGTGAGCCGGTTGATGAAATCATCGCCTTTGCCGAAAAAGAACAGGCAGATCTCATTTTTATCGGCACCCACGGATCCAAGGGTCTTGAAAAAATATTACTAGGCAGTGTTGCAGAACGGGTGGTTAAAAACTCGCCCTGCCTGACCCTCACCTATAACCCCTATAAATAAAAGCGCTATCACCTATGCACAGTTGGAGGACGGTATGAAAATTGTCATTATTGGAGCAGGAGCACTGGGTAGATTGTTCGGTGCCTATCTCAGTCAAGGGGGAAAGGAGGTTCTTTTCATTGAACCTGACCAAGAGGTTGTCGCTGCCATCAATGACAAGGGCATTGGGGTGGCCAGTCGTGAAAGTCAGGATGCTCAGCTTTTACAATACTACCCAGCCCATGCCGTTGCTGACGGCAGGGAAATTAGCCAAGGTGATCTTCTTTTCCTGACCGTAAAATCATACCACACCCATGATGCTATCCAGCACATTAGCCATCTCATTGGCCCAGACTGCCCCTTAGTCACCTTACAAAACGGTCTGGGTCATCTTGATATAATCGAAAAAATCTGTGATCCCAACGATATCATTTCAGGTTTTACTGCCATGGCTGGTACTGCCCTTGGCCCCGGCGAGGTGATGAATGACGGCATAGGGACTACCTACCTTGGCCAGACGCACCAAAACAGCACAGAACCCATAGAAAAAACATGTACCATGCTTAATGAAAGCGGCATTCCAGCAAAGCACGTTACAGACATTATCAGCCGCAAATGGAATCGAGTTTTAGTTCATGCTGCCATTAATCCTGTTTCCGCCCTGTTGCGCTGCCGCAATAGCCAACTTTTAGAGAATATGCACTCTCTTTCCCTGATGAAAAGACTGTTGGATGAGGGACGCGACATCGCAGAAGCGAAAGGCATAGATCTTGGTGATGTTGATCATTATGAAATATTGTTCACTGCCTGCCGTGACAAGGCTGAACACCTCTCGCCAATGCTACAGGACATTATTAATGGTCGGAAAACAGAGGTTGATGCCCTTAACGGTATTCTTGTGCACTATGCCCGTCAGACTGGAGTAGCGGCAGAAAGTCATATAACTATCTACGAGTTGCTTAAAAGTCTTGAAAGCAAAGAAAATATTCCCACTATCCAGGACGAGAGGTTTTAACAATGACTGAATGGCAAAAAATACTGGTTGCGGTGGATGACAGCACCATGTCAGATCGGGTTGTGGACTATGTAGGCAAGGTTGTGGTTGGCCACCAAGACGTAGAAATCTGTCTGCTGCAGGTCTATCCTGAACCGCCACCATATTTTTATCAGCAAGGTCATAATCTGAACGAATTTCAACAGGAAAAGGAAAATACTGCCCATACGGTTTTCAAGCGTCTTCTCCCCATCCTATTCAGTTACGGACTTAGCGAAGAGATGACGCAAACCCGCTGTCTTATGGCCGAGGGTACCAGCCTGAGCAATGAAATCCTTAAGGTTAGAGAAGACGGGAACTTTGGCACCCTGGCCTTAGGTAGACGGGT
>JAOZSN010000139.1 GCA_029939635.1 Deltaproteobacteria bacterium | reverse complement strand
CAACTCGTCCTGACTCTGCTCTAGCTCCTGTTGCCGCTGCAAGGACTGAGAGATATCCCGGCCCACGGCAACAATATACTCCTTGCCAGCAAAGGTAATGGCCGACAACATCCGCTCCACCGGCAGCCGCGAGCCATCCCGATGCACCAGTTCCCCCACCATAATATGATGTTTTTCAGCACAGACCTTAGCCCAAAGCAGTTGGGCCTGCTGAGGAGTGTACTCTGATTCCAACTCAAAGATACTCTTGCCGTCAATCTCGGAAAAACTCCACCCTAGAGCCTTACAACCGGCCCTATTAGCCATCACCACCCTAAAATCCTGATCCACCCAAAAGACATGGAGAGGTATGGTATCCAAAGTAAGCTGAGCCCGTTTCAAGGCCAGTTCTGCCTGCTGCCTGGCCTTGACCTCACTCCTAAGCCGGAGAACCCAAAAAATCATCAGGCTCATGACAGCAAAAAAGAGCAGCAGAAACGCCACAACAAAACGCTGATTAGCCGGATACTGAGTCAGTTCAAGAAAAGCACCCATAGCAGGGGCAGGGACAAGACCCAGGAAAAGCACAGAGCAGAAAATAACAATACTCGTATCTCCTGACTTCTGTCTCCTGTCTCCTGAATTCTGCCGTATCACCATGTCCGAATCAACTCAATGAGCAACCGAGCCCCAAAACCAGAGGGGCCTTTGGCAGGGACATAAGATTTTTCCGTAAAACCCCAGGCCGTGCCCGCAATATCCAAATGAACCCAGGGTGTGTCACCGACAAATTCCTGCAAAAAGGCAGCAGCAGTAATGGTACCAGCAGCCTTGCCACCAATATTTTTGAGATCCGCCACCTGAGATTTAAGTTGTTTGGTGTACTCTTTGCCCAAGGGCAGACGCCAAACCAATTCACCGCTCTGCTCACCGGCCTGCTCCACCTTGGCTGTCAAAGCATCGTCGTTGCTGAGCAGACCACAGCGGTGATGACCAAGACCAACAATCACTGCGCCGGTAAGGGTGGCTAAATCAATAACCCCAGCAGGGCTGAATTTTTCAATACCATAGGCCAGGGCATCAGCTAGTATCAGGCGACCTTCAGCGTCGGTATTGATCACCTCAACAGTTTTGCCGCCATAGGTGGTAATGATATCACCTGGTTTAATAGCCGTTGATGATGGCATGTTTTCAGCCGCAGGCACAATACCCACCACATTGACATTTTTCGGTGCCTCTTCACCCACCGCTGCCATAGCTGCCATCACAGCCGCACCGCCACACATATCATACTTCATGTCCTCCATACCAGCGGAAGGCTTTAAAGAGATTCCTCCAGCATCAAAAGTGAGCCCCTTCCCTACCAACAATAAAGTTTCTGCGTTCTTTTTCGGGCAGTGATACTCTAACACCACCATGCGCGGAGGCTGGGAAGAACCCTGATTAACCCCGAGAATACCACCCATTTTCAAACGACTCATTTCACGCTCAGTGAGTACCGTACAGGTCAATCTATTCTGCCCAAGGCTACGCCCTTGTACCGAAAATTCTTCCGGAGTCCATTTATTGCCCGGCTCATTGGCCATATCCCGAGCCATATTGGCAGAACGAGCAGCCACCTCTGCCAAAGCTGCCCCTTTCCGACATGGACCATTGCCACTGGCAGGATAGAGAGTAATTTTCTTTAAACTCACTGCGGGCGTATCATTTGAGGTCTTGTACTTATCAAAGGTATAACTGCCAAGTCTGACCCCTTCAACAACACACTCGCCAATGTCCGACGAGGTAAGACTCTGCTCCTGCCAGGCAATAGCCAATTGCGTCAATTTTTTCTTAGCAGATGCCATGGCAATAGTACCACCAGCTTGCCGTATGCCATCACGGTCTGGCTCAGAACCAAGGCCGACAAAAAGCAGGCGTTGACAGTTAAGTTCCGGTGTGTAAACCAGAAAAGACTGCCCAGCCTCTGCCTTGAAATCCCCTGCCTGCCACGGCAAGCTCAGATGAGCTAAATACTCTTGGGGCAACGAGGGAACATCTCCGTTTTCAGGCTGAATAAGAAGAATTGCCAGGCAATCGCCCTTATAAGCTGACATTGCTTTATTTGAAACGCTTATCATAAAAATTTTCTCCGAAAATAACTATTGAGGCTGTAGGCTGTAGCAGTTTTCAGTAAACCCCTTTTTCCCTGTAAAGCCGTGCGTGAATACGCTAATATAGTATATATTTACAGCTGTTTGCAAGCGTATGCATAATAACCATTACTTCTCTGGAGCCAACCTGTGTTAACTCAGCTCATTATTGCCGTAGGCCTTGCCATTGGCATTTCCGCCATCTGCTCACTCTTTGAGGCAATTTTATTCTCTGTATCTGCCAGTCATGTGGAAATACTTGCCTCAGAAGGAAAACATTCAGGCAAACTCCTCAAAGACCTAAAGACAAATATCCACAAACCAATCACTGCTATTCTCACCTTAAACACCATTGCCCATACCATGGGGGCAGCCATTGCTGGGGCAGCCGCGGTCTCCGTATTCAGTGAGGGCTACATCAGTATTTTTTCCATACTTTTCACCCTGGCCATTCTTATTCTTTCTGAAATACTACCCAAGACTGTTGGAGTCACCTACGCCAAAGAGCTTTCCCCTGTAATTGCCCTCCCCCTCTCCTGGCTAGTGATCATGCTCACCCCCATTATCTATCTCTGCGACCTCATTACCAAGCTTATTCCAGGTAAAAATAAAATGGCTAATGTCTCTGCCAAAGAGGTGTTAGCCATCACCAGCCTCAGCCGCAAATCAGGTCAGCTTGATCAGGATCAAGAAGGAGTGATAAAAAATATGATTGAACTCAAAGACAAAACAGTGCGCCAGGCCATGACACCTCGCACCGTCACCTTTACCTTAGATGAAACCAACACCATTGAAGAAGCCCACAAGAAACGGGATGAACTAAATCGCCATAGCCGTATCCCAATCTATACTGGCCAAGCTGACGAGATAAGTGGCATTGTATTAAGAAAAGATGTCTTGCTCAGCCTGGTCGATGGTCGCAAGTCACGGCCGTTGAACATCCTAAAAAAACCTGTCCATTTTGTACCGGAAAGCGCCTCTTTGAATACCGTGTTACTTGATTTTTTTGACCGGCGTCAGCATCTATTCTGCGTGGTGGATGAGTATGGCGGATTCACCGGGGTTATCAGTATGGAGGACATCATTGAGGAGATTATGGGTCGAGAAATTATCGACGAGAGCGATGAAGAAAAAACAATGCGGGAACTGGCCCGAGCAAAGGGCAAGAAGGTACTAGAAATTCACGAAAAAGGCTAAGCTGATAACAAAATCAATGAAAGACATGCAGTAAGGCGGATATTTCTTCCTGACTAAGAACATCCTTGGAAAGAGAAGGCAAAGAGGCCTTTTTCTTTACTGGCCCAGCTGTGGGAATGGCCTTATGATGAAGCAAGGCGTAGCGTGTCTCTTCACCAGGGATCTCCTGAATAATCCTGGCGGCAACAAGCTCAGCACCGAAACCCTCAACAACCTCACGGGACCAGCCAGTGGCTGCGACAAGAATGGTTGTGGATGGAGCATACATGGCACTATCATCACCACTCAGGGAACTTACCAGCATATATAGGGAGCGAGCCTCAAAGGAGAGCGACGTATCAAGAAGAAAATCGTCGGAAAAATAATGAATGGGTTCAGACAGGCTCATATAAAGAAAAAAGTTAAATTCTATAAGTTATTAAAAAATATACAACTTTTAAGAAACACGTAGCATATCAGAAAACCATTGTCAAATTTTTTATTTCTTTTTTTTACGGTATGAATTGTCGTAACCCCCCCTGCCACATCTGACAAACTCATTCCTCGTAGCCCCAAAATTTGCTTCGAAAATAAACCCTATAAAATTAATCAGTTGCCCTGTCCGGAATTCGCAGGTACAAAAACTAAACGAAACGCTTAGCCCACTGCAAGTTATTTAGTTGTACCTGTTGCGCAAAGAGTGTATATAACCTCACCACCTAAAGAAGCTGACAGCTTACACCAGCCACTAAGATTTGTTCGTACCAGGAAATGCACTATGGATGCCCTTAAAGCCACCCTGCTAACCTCCTTGCTTTTGTTCCAACCAAGCCAGGGCCATACCACCGAGTCTCCCGACTATACGACCTTCAGCCTCAAGGAGTTATTAGCGGTTGAGATCACCTCTGTGAGCAAACAAAAGCAACCGCTCAACAGCAGTGCGGCTGCCATCCATGTCATCACCAGTGACGACATCCGCCATTCTAGTGCCACTTCCATCCCAGAACTCCTACGTCACGTGCCTGGCCTGCAGGTAGCCAAAATAGACACCAACAAATGGGCCATCTCAGCCCGTGGCTTTAACTGGCTTTACGCCAATAAGCTCCTCGTACTCATAGATGGTCGCTCTGTGTATACCCCTCTCTTCTCCGGGGTCTGGTGGGATGTTCAGGATACCATACTGGAGGACATTGACCGCATTGAGATCATCCGCGGCCCTGGGGGCACTATCTGGGGAGCCAATGCAGTCAATGGCGTTATTAATATCATCACCAAGAGCAGTAGTGAAACAACAGGTAGCCTTACCTCTTTGCTGGTTGGAAGTGAAGAGTCCATTGCTGCCAGTCGCTATGGAGCTCAACACAACAATCTCTCCTACCGTGTTTTTGGTAAATACAATGACCATGACAACCAGAGCCATCCAGAACACCCCACCTATGATGATTGGCAATCAGGGCGAGGCGGATTTAGAACTGATTACCAACGTGACGATATAACTGCCACCCTACAGGGAGACATCTATAAAAATGATTTAGGCTCCACGATACGCAGCTCAGGAGCCAGTACATTTCACGGAGAAGAAAGCAAAGCCAGCGGTGGCAATTTCATGGCCACCTTCAACCAAAACCTGTCAGCAACATCCACTATAACCGTCAAAGGCTATTTTGATCGCACCAACAGATCCGATGATTCATACAGTACCGGCCTTTCCACCTATGACCTTGAGGGGCAACACACCTTTAAGATTGGCAGTAGACAGAATGTTATCTGGGGAGGTGGCTACCGCATTAACCGTGATCACACCGTTTTCAGCTTCCCAACATTCTCTATCATACCAGAAAAAAGCACAGACCAGATCAGTAACGTTTTCCTGCAGGACGAAATCGCCCTGCGCCCAAAAAGTATCCACCTCACCCTGGGGGCAAAACTGGAAAACAATAGCTACACGGGTACGGAGTTGCAACCTAATATCCGACTGACCTGGCGGAGAGATGGCACCACCGTATGGAGTGCTATCTCCCGCGCTGTTCGTACGCCATCACGCTATGAAGACGGTCTATCCCTTACTGCTAGTGGAATCCTTGTTGCAAATGGCAATAAAGACCTGGCCGCTGAAAAACTAACCGCCTATGAGGCTGGTCTACGCCACCTATTCAGCAAAGGATCCTTAGATCTGGCCTTGTTCTTTAACGACTATGATACCCTGGTCTGTTCAGAAACGGTGAATTCAGTTTTCACATGGGTAGACACCAAGAAAGCCGAAACCTATGGCGCAGAAGCATCTGCACGCTTTATCCCCATGGAAAACTGGCACCTTGCAGCCTCCTACAGCTACCTACATATAGATTGGAACATTAATGGCCCCAGCTCCAGTCCGGAACATAAATTCTCACTTGAGTCACGCTGGAACATCAGCGACAGTGTTGAGCTTGACTTTCAGTATTATATTATCGGCCAGATTGATTCCCACACTATCCCTTCATACAATGACATGGATATACGCCTGGCCTGGCGGGCCAGCTCAAATGTCGATCTCGAGTTAGTGGGCCAGAACCTGCTGAACCCCAGTCGGCTGGAGTTTTTTGGAGATCGCTATGGGGATGTCCTGCAAGCCACCGAGAACCAGCGGGCTGCCTATCTAAAGGCCACCTTGGCGTTTTAGATAGATCTCTATTAATTGACAAACAGGCCGTCAGCAAAAGTATCCTGCTCTGGCCTCATTGGCATTTTTTCACGGTACACCCTGCCCTTTTACCTTGAGCTGGGCTTTTCCAAGAGTGAGATTGCCGCCATTGTCAAACTCTGCGGTTTCTGGGGTGTCATTGCCGGTGCGGGCATAGGCGGCATCCTCATCCTGCGCATCGGCATTAAATGTTGATTATGGATCTTTGGCCTTCTGCAGATAATATCCACAGCCGGTTTCGCCCTACTGGCATTTACAGGCGCTCAGCTCGGCTGGTTGGCCAGCAATAAAATAAGATCTCCCACCTCTTCTCTTGACAAAAAGACGATTCTCCTTTCTAAAGGAGAGTTCCTTTAAGCCCTTGCCCGAGCCGATTTTTTTCTGGGTCGAGTTACCCCATACCTCCAGCAGACAAAACTGATGAAACATATCCGTAATTTTAGCATTATCGCCCATATCGACCACGGTAAATCCACCCTGGCCGACCGCATGATCCAACAATGTGGCCTTATTACTGATCGGGAATTCAAAGATCAACTCCTTGATTCCATGGACATTGAACGGGAACGGGGTATTACCATTAAGAGCCAGACCGTCTGCCTGCCTTACACAGCTAAAGACGGCAAGAAATACTCCCTTAACCTCATTGATACCCCTGGTCATGTGGATTTTAGCTATGAGGTCTCCCGCGCTTTGAGTTCCTGTGAGGGTGCCATCCTCCTCGTTGATGCAGCCCAAGGTGTGGAGGCCCAGACCCTGGCCAATCTTTACTTGGCCATGGAGAATGATCTTGAGATCATTCCAGTGATTAACAAGATTGATTTACCCTCTGCCGAACCAGAAGAGGTGGCCCTGCAAATTGACGAGGATCTTGGTCTTGATGCCGAGCTGGTTTGCATGTGTTCGGCCAAAACCGGTCAGGGGGTGGATGAGGTACTTGAGGCCATTGTCAAATACCTGCCACCGCCAACGACAGGTGATAGTGCTGCTCCTTTGCAGGCCCTGATCTTTGATGCCAGTTACGATGCCTTTCGTGGCACCATCATCTCGGTACGGATGATTAACGGTACCATCAAGGCTGGCGATTTCATTCTCTTCATGGCCAATAATCAGACATATAAGGTTGAGGAGGTTGGTTTTTTCCGGGTAAAACGGGAAAAGACCAAGGAACTCAAAGCTGGTGAGGTTGGCTATATTCTGGCCGGGGTCAAAAACGTCAGTGATACCAGACCAGGCGACACCATTACCTTAAAGGATGCCCCGTGTTCAGAAGCGTTACCCGGCTTTCAGGATGTCCTGCAGGTGGTTTTTTCCTCTATCTACCCCATCTCCACCGATGATTATGAGAACCTGGCCACGGCCATGGAAAAACTGCAACTCAACGACGCCTCCCTCACCTTCCAAAAGGATGCCTCCACGGCCCTTGGGTTTGGCTTTCGTTGCGGCTTCCTCGGATTACTTCACCTGGAAGTTATCCAGGAGCGTCTGGAACGAGAATTTGATATCCCCATCATCCTCACCGTACCGTCAGTGCTCTATCATTTCTACCTTACCGACTCCACCATGCAGGAGGTAGACAAC
>JAOZSN010000021.1:22268-24891 GCA_029939635.1 Deltaproteobacteria bacterium | reverse complement strand
CGGGAATTTCTGTTTCATTGTGAAATAAAAGAATAAACAGGAGCCGTGTACGAGGACCGTACGCACGGTGCTGTGAGAGGGATGAGGTGAGCTTTATAAACTCACCTCACTCTACTCGATGTGTTGTGGGGGGATCACCATTGTGAGGTTTGTGTTACTCTTCTCTTTCTAAGGAGGCGGACAGCTCCTCTTTCTCCCTTGTCATGGCGTCTCTGCCTGCTTCGATGGCATCAGTAAGTGTTTGTTTCTTCTCATCAATATAGTTCTTGCCTTGATCTACCATATCATTGCCCTGGTCAATAAGGTCTTTGCCACGATCTATCAGGCCACGACCTCTGTCTACCATTGATTCGGCAGAATCACGCATGCCACGAGGCAGATGGCGTGTTTTTTCTTTAAAATCGTTGCTGTAGTCATAAAGCATTTCACGGGTTTCCCTTCCTGATTTTGGGGCATAGAGCAGGGCTAGTCCGGCTCCTATGACGGTACCGGTTAATAATGAGAGTAGGGTAAGCCCGCCGCTGCAGTTGTCATCTCTATACATGATTTTCTCCTGGTAAGTTTTTATTTTCTGAAAAATTTCATAAATGTTTGAATGCCAGCATTAAAACCGGCTAGGTTAACGAGTAATGGAGCAATTTTATCCTGCAGCAGATGGCTGGTGTGGAGGACAATGTCGCTGGCCTCTTTTACCTGATCTACCACATAGTCAGTCTGGTCAATTTTGTCATTGATGCCGGCGAGCAGTGAGTTTATTTCTTCAGATGTCTCGGTGATTGATCTGCTCATTGGGGCAAATTCTTCATCAATTTTTTTGAAAAGTGTATCTGCTGATGCAGCCGTAGCCCGTAATTGTTTAATAAGGGGGAGAAGGGCACAAAGGAGTGTGATAATGCACACAGAGGCGATAATAAGAAAGATGGTCAAAGGTGTCATGCAGGTGTCCTTGTTTTGTTTCAGCGTTCGGATTTCTTTTTAATACCAAATTTTTTCATCTTGTATTGTAGTAAACTCTTGGTAATGCCTAGACTATGCGCGGCCTTGGTTTGGACATACTCTGCTTGTTCCATGGCCTTGATGAGCATTTTTTCTTCCAGGGCATTTAATACATCGGGCAGCCGTATGTCTGGGCGCAAAATATCATCAACATTAAAGTCGGCAACCAGATCAGCATGATTTTCTGTGCTCAGATTATCCGGTTGCACATCTTCTGGCTTGATAATGTTATTGTTGCACAGGATGGAGGCGCGTTCAATAGTGTTTTCAAGTTCGCGAATATTTCCTTCCCAAGGCAAGCTGGTGAGAAAGCCGATAGCCTCTTCTGAAATGAACAGATCTGCCTTGCCCATCTGTTCTGCAAATTTCTGGACAAAATGGTTGGCCAATAGAGGAATGTCGTCAATGCGGTCACGCAAGGGAGGGACATGGATATGGAGGACGTTTAGGCGGTAATACAGGTCTTCGCGGAAATGACCGTTTTCCACCTCTTCTTTCAGTTCTTTATTCGTGGCAGTTATAAGGCGAACATCTGTTTTTAGCTCTGTAGAACCTCCCACCCTTTCAAAGGTTTTTTCTTGAATGATGCGTAGCAGTTTTGACTGGAGTTGGAGGGGCATTTCTCCGATTTCGTCCAGGAATAGCGATCCTGTATCTGCTCGTTCAAAACGCCCTTTCCTGAGGGTAATGGCTCCTGTAAAAGCCCCTTTCTCATGGCCGAAAAGTTCACTTTCCAGTAATGAATCTGGCAGGGCAGCACAATTGACAGAAATAAAGGGAGCCTGTTGGCGGTTACTATTATAATGAATCGCCCTAGAGATCAGTTCTTTGCCAGTGCCGCTTTCTCCTGTGATCAACACGGACGTTGTGGTGGGGGCTACTTTTTCGATGAGGGTATATATCTGCTGCATGGCGTGACTCTTGCCGATCATACCCGAAAAGTCTGAACGTTTGTGTACCTCGTTGCGTAGGCGGCTATTTTCCCGGAGCAGGGAGTAATGTTCAATGGCCTTGTGGATGTTGGCCAAGAGCTCATCATTATTAAAGGGCTTGGTGAGAAAGTTAAAGGCTCCAGCCCGCATAGCAGCAACGGCCTTTTCCACCTCTCCATATGCAGTCATCATAATGATGGGTAGGTTTATATTATGTGTCTTGGCGGCCTGGAGCAGATCCATGCCGTTCATGCCAGGCATCTGCATGTCGGTGAGGACAAGATCAAGATCAGTCTCCTTAATAATTTTCAGGGCCTTTTCGCCGTTTTCAGCAGTAAATACCTCAAGGCCCTCTTCTTCCAGAAGTTCAGAGAGAATAATCAGATAATTTGGTTCATCATCAACAACAAGCAGGGTATTCATGGGTAGTTCGACAATTTAAGTATGGTTTTGTTCAAGATGCTTTTTTAATTCTATCAAGACATTAAGAGGTGTGCGCTGTTTTTTTTGCAGGGATCCTAATCGAGTTCCTGGACGAATATTTCCATGGAAATCACTCCCGCCGGTAATAATCAGATTATGATCGTTACAAAAATGCGTTAGCTTTTTACGGAATGATTCTGAGTGGGTAGGATAATAACTTTCAACACCGCCTAGTCCCATGCGGGCCAGTTTTGCAATGGTGATGTTTAATT
>JAOZSN010000021.1:0-22258 GCA_029939635.1 Deltaproteobacteria bacterium | reverse complement strand
CTTGTTTCAGTGAGCCTGGATGAGCCAAAATAGCAATGCCCCCTGCCTGGGTAATCATGCGTATTGCATGCTCAGCATGGAGGATACGGCGGGCTATATAGGCCGGTCTATCCTTACGCAGAAAGAGATCAAAGGCATGTTGCAGGTTGTTTGCTTTTTTGTGTTGGACTAAAAATGTGGCAAAATGAGGTCTGCCTACCTGGCCACCTCCAGCTAACTGTACAATGCCCTCATAGTCAATTTTAAGACCAAGGCTTTGTAGTTTGTGAGTTATAGCTCTGTTACGTGTTTCACGGCTCTGTTGGATTTCGATTAGATCAGACAGAAAAGAACTGTTTTGATGGTCAAAGCCGTAGCCGAGGATATGCAAAGGGGTTTTATTAAAATTGGCACTAAGTTCAACACCGGAAATTACCTGTAATCCTTGTGCCTTTCCATGACAAAGGAAATCATTGATCCCACTCACAGTATCATGGTCAGTGAGGGCGAGACCGGCAAGTTGTAGTTTTACGGCCATGGAGACAAGTTCTTGTGGGCTGTTTGTTCCGTCTGAACAGGTCGAGTGGCAATGAAGGTCAACAAATTCCATAGGTAAGGAAAACTCTCATAGTCAAAATTTGTACAAGTTCACCAGTACCTCATTGTTGCGCTCATTTCGCCGCTACACTGCTGGACTTCTTGAGTAACGCCAGTACACTTCGAAGTCCTAAATGAATTAATCTAAGGCACGGGTAAACTTGTACAGCCTAGAGTTGCCCCTGATTACCAGCTCATGGTAAACTGTTTTTAAAATTTATCCTACTGTTCCTGGCGCTGCCGTGCAAGGTGAATGTCGGGAGTTTTATTCCCGGCGGATATATATTAGCTAATGAAGAAAAAACAAGTTGTCATCATTGAATTGTCAACAGAATATATGTTATATTAATATGTTTCGTGTTTCTTTAAAATTTTTACTCACGTATTTTTTTTTAGCCAAGGAGAGCTTTAATGGCACAGATAGACGCCTTTTTTAAATTGATGAATGAGCAGGGTGCTTCAGATCTGCATATGGTCGCTGGCCAAAAGCCTATCCTGCGAATCCGTGGTGATATTGAGCGAGTTAAATATAAGTCATTGGATAATGATGAGCTCAAGGCCATGGTGTATGAGATCATCACCGAGGAAAAGGCAAAGCTCTTTGAGGAAACAGGGGATGTTGATTTTGGTTACGAGATCCCTGGTCTGGCCCGCTATCGTGGTAACCTTTTCCAGCAAAAATATGGTGTCGGTGCTGTTTTTCGAGAGATTCCCAGTGATATTTTAACTGTTCAGCAGCTCAATCTGCCATCTGTGGTCAATAAGTTGTCACAATTGCCTAAGGGTATGGTGCTGGTGACCGGGCCAACTGGTAGCGGTAAGTCAACCACCTTGGCTGCTATTGTTGACGAATCTAATCGCACCCGCAGCGATCATATTCTCACCATTGAAGATCCCATTGAATTTGTTCACAAGAGTCAGAAGGCGGTGGTGAATCATCGTGAGGTTGGAACCCACACCAAAAGCTTTTCTGCTGCTTTGCGCGGGGCCTTACGTGAGGATCCTGATATCATTCTGGTAGGTGAGATGCGTGATCTGGAAACCATTTCCCTTGCCATGGAAGCTGCCATGACAGGTCATCTTGTTTTTGGTACTCTCCATACCTTGAATGCAGCTAAAACTGTTGACCGTGTTATCGAGATTTTTCCTTCGGAGCAGCAGCCCCAGGTTCGTTCTACCTTGGCTGATGCCCTCAAGGCAGTACTTTCACAGACTCTTTTTAAGCGAGCGGATGTCAAAGGTCGGTGTGCAGCCCTGGAAATTTTGGTGTGTACTCCTGCCGTGCGTAACCTTATTCGTGAAGGGAAGACGTATCAAATTCCCTCTGCCATGCAGACAGGTAAGAAATTTGGTATGCAAACCCTTGACGACGCTATTATGGATTATCTACAGCGTGGTTGGATTTCTGCTGAGGATGCCTATATGCACTGCATTGAAAAAGGTAAATTTGTCCAGTTTCTGAAGAAACCGCCCACTGATTTTACCGATGTATAGAGGGTTGTCTTAGAAGGGATTGATTGAGGAGCGAGACCTTTGAGTTATTGTTCTCGTGTGAAAGGGAGAATAACATTGAGAAGGTCAGAGATGATCACTGGCTTGGGAACAAAGGCATCAATTCCAGCAGCAAAACATTCTTGTCGTGCTTCGTGTGTACGGAAGGCGGTCACTGCTATAATTGGAATGTGTTGCAGTCCTTTTTGATCTTCAAGATCTCGTATCTCTCTGGTGGCCTCGTAGCCATTGAGTACAGGCATCTGGATATCCATAAGAATGGCAGAAAAATCACCACTTGACCATTTTTTAACGGCGTCCAAACCATTAATGGCTTGGGACGCTGATATTTTATGCATTTTGAGCAGGTCAACAAGGAAGATACGATTAATCTCTTCATCATCAACCACAAGTATTTTTTTCATAAAGTAGGCAAAGTATAGGTGGTTGCTATTGGTTAGGTATACTTCTACTCTAATCCATTTTTGCGCTTTCGTCGAATGGTTTTTTTGTGTGTTAGGCTATGACAATATTATTGTCAAGCAGGGTGGGATATTCTTCATACGCTGGGATCAGGATACGAAAGGTGGAACCTGAGTCAGGTGTCGATTCAATTTCCAGGACAAAGCCCAACTCTTTGACCAAGGAGTTAGTTACTGATAAACCCAGGCCTGTTCCTTGGCCGCTTGGTTTTGTTGAAAAAAATGGGTCTATACAACGGTGCTTGGTCTCTTCGGACATGCCAATGCCATTATCTACTACTTCAAGGATAATGAGGGAGGATACCTTGTCAAAAGGCGTCTCTGTTGGCAGTTTGTTTTTCCATGCCGAGGTTACGGGTTCTTCATAGAGGCGTATTTGTATCCTCATTTTATGGCCAGAGGTTTTTTCTGCCATTTTTCGCACGGCATATCGCGCATTAGAAAGTAGATTGACAACAATCTGGCCATAAAGCTGGCTGTCTGATTTGATGAAGGGAATTTCTTCGGAAAGATCTTCATCCAAGGTTATGAGGTAGAGGCGAAATTGTTCCCTGAAAAAAGATAACGCCTTGGTCGTGGGCCAATATAGGTTAGTTTCACTGAAATGTTTATCTGAAAAACTGGCAAAACTGCGCATATCTTCAATCATGCGCATGGTTTTACTGACTTGGCGGACAATATCTTGTGCTGCCTCCATCTCCTTCATCTCGGGAGCATTTTTGCTGAAATACTCTTTGAATTTATCTGCCTCAAGGCTAATGATGGACATTGACTCGTCAATCTCATATGCCACACCCTCAGCCATTTCGCCTATGGCATTGAGCCGCCCGGCGTGAGCTAGCTGATCTTGTTTTAGGGTAAGATCTTGTTCAATTTCTTCACGATGTACTGCTTCTCCGATGAGGCTGGCAGCTGCCTTTATCGCTTCGAGTTCCTCTTCATGCCAGGTTCGTTTTGACTGGCAGTCCACCAGGCATAAAAAACCCCAGGATCTGTTTTTAATATTGATTGGGGAGCAGGCGATGGATTGAATGTCAATCCTTTGGAGGCGGTTAGCCTCTTTGTTTGGCATATCATCAATGGTAGTGGCTATCATGGTGCCACTTTCAAAAAGTAGAGGCCAGCGCTCAAGATCTATCTCCTTATAATCAAAGTCATGGGCTATAGCTAGTTTGTCGTCATGACCACCGTTCTCGCTGATCCAAGAAAATTCACTTCTGGTTCGTAGGTTACCCTCAATGTCATGATAGTTACGGTAGATATGGACACGAGAGGCCGCCATGACAACTCCTAATCTAGCGATAAGGGGCTTGGTGAATGGACGCCATTCACGATAACGGATTAGTTTTTGGGCTGTATCGTTGACGGCTGCAAGAATCATGTCTCGGCGAATAAGGGCTTCTCGAAGTTTTTGGCCGACGTGAAGCTCTTTTTCTAATGCCTGATTTTTTTCGCTCAGTTCACGAATAAGTTTTTTGTTTTGTTGCTGAAGGTGATATTTTTCCGCTGCCTTGTCGAGATTAATGACTAAGGTTGTTTCTTCCCATGGTTTGCGGAGGTAGGAGTAGACTTCACCTTTATTGATGGCATCAATAATATCGGGTGGGTCGCTAAAAGCAGTAAGCATGATGCGAACTGTATCAGGATATATTCTGCTAATTTCCTGTAGTAATTCGGTGCCACTCATGCCTGGCATACGTTGGTCCGCGACTACCATAGCAACATCATCCAGCTGTTTTAAGAGGGCAAGTGCCTCTTCACCACTTAGAGCTGTATGGATATCAAAACGGTGCCGGAAGGCAACCTTAAAAGATGTCAGGTTGATTTCTTCGTCATCTACATATAGGAGGGTCAGTTTTTCCATGGTTTTCACGATCCTACAGCAGTTTATGCCAATTAATTGATGGAAAGGTGGTGGTTAGTAAATGATCATCGTTACTGTGAATAATTTTCATATGGGCAAAGGTTGCCTGTGCAAGGGGTATTACTTTAGCCGGGGGTGTCACTGTGTCATTTCTGCCTATGTACATGGTGACTGGTACATCAATGGTGCTGGCAGGTGGTTGGTAATTATAGTTGAGGGCCGGAGCCAAGAGTATCAATTTCGTGATATTCGTCGGTTTTTTTAGGGCGTAACATGTTGCCATGAGCCCTCCATAGCTTGAACCTATCAGGGTGAGGTCCTGACGATCATCGATCAATTTCTCTAAGGTTTTAAGACGATTTTCCAAGGATCCTTGATAATCAGCCACGATCATTTCTGGGAAATTTTTTATAAAATATTGACTTTTATTTCCTTTGCTTGAGGATTCAAGTCCATGTAAAAAAAAAGCCGTCATTTTTGCTTGTTTTATGAATAAATGTTGTCAAATATCAACTTAATCTATAGCGTTTTACAGAATACTTGTCGAGGAGAGAGAGGCGACACTTCTCTTGGGATATATGTGTCTTTACATCATAAATTTCAAGAAAGTGTATGCAGCATCAATCAGGTGGGAAAAATGATCTTGACTTTACTATGCCTTTGCCTTGATAATAAATTCAACTTTCAACAATGTCTATACTTTTATATATCTAATCCCGACACTGGCGATGTGACCCGCTTGTGATGGCGTGAAAAGTAATGCACGGTACCACATGCTCTTTTTGGGCTATCATTCTGCTTATCCTACTGGTTTGGTTTGCGGCTGGCAAGCTAATCGCAGCTACTACTGTTTGGGTTAGAATACATTCTTAGGTGAACCCATGGGTGATGAAGAGCGGAGCCAACTATCTGTAGAGCCCTTAGATAGTGGTTTTAGTCAAAATGGTGGAGTATTACGTGGTTTTACAATGCCAGGTCTTATGCAGTTAGTGGAAACAGATCAACGTACCTGTTTAGTTGAGATTAAAGGCAAGGGGTTACAACGGGGAACAATCTACTTTGAAGGCGGTGAACCCGTTGATGCTGCCAGTGGCAGCTTAACTGGTGAGGATGCAGCCTTGGCAATGATCGGCTGGGAGACTGTTGATGCTTTTTTTCTTGAGGAACCAGCTGATAAGCCAACACGAACCATTGAGTCAACCATATTGGGGTTGATCATGGAAGGGATGCGGATCAAAGATGAACAAAATTATGACTCATTGATGGATGAAACCGATAGGGATAGTCCTAAAAACACAGGAGGTGAACAGATGTCAGGTTTGAAACAGATGGTTAAAGATATTGCCGATGAGATGGATGGGGTTATAGCCATTGGTGTCGTTGGTATGGATGGAATTACTGTGGCAGCTCATAATCCAACTGGAGCTGATATGGATGTGGTCTCTGCTAAATTTGCCATGGTCATAAAACTGGTGGAACGCTCGGTAAAAGATTTGAGTAATTTAGGAAATTTTGAGGAAAATCTTGTCCAGACAGCCAATGCCTGGATATTGACCCGTTTTCTTGATAAAAATTATTATCTGGCATGTATAGTTAGTCGAGACGGTACCTTAGGCAATGTACGCTTGGTGGCTAAAAAGTATTTGGAACAACTGCAACGAGCTATTTGATGGTAAGCATAAACCACATCTTTTTTACAAAGGAGAAGTAATGGCAACGGAAGAAGCGAAAAAGAAAAATATGATGCGGATGATGACCTTGATGATTTCAGGGATGGCTAAGGCCCTTTACGATCTCTTTGGTGAAACAGCCTATGCTGCCATGGGCGAGGTTGGTAAAAGTTTATTGCAGATCATGGAAGATGAGATGGGCTTGGAGATTGATGGTGAGGATCCCAAGGAAGTATTGACTGAAATTGGTAGAATATTTGCAGACGAGATGGGATTTATCGCTGATTTTCGGGTGGAAGGGGAGGGCAATGAGCTTCAACTCATTGTTGATAAGTGTGCAGGCTGGAACTTGACCCAATCTATCTTAAAACATGGTGTTGATGTCCCTTTTACCTGTCCCATTATGAATGTTGGTCAGGCTGCTCTGTTGAAAATGGGAAAACATGCCCAGAAAAAAATTGAGCCTCGCCCTGAAGTTCGGGGGTCGACCATTACCTTTACCATGCTTGATTAGCCACCACATTTAGCGAATAATTTTTATGGCACTGGGCGTATGTTCAAAATTAACTGATCTTGGGAAAAAAACAGAAGAATCCTGTTTATGCGAATCTTCCCCTATTTTTTCCAGTAGAGATGATACCCTGTCTTTTCATGAGGCAGATTACTATCAGGATCTTTTCTATCGTACGGTTAAGATTGGCACAGAAATAGAATTTGCCTTGCCCAAAGGAATGAGGCGTCATTCCTTGGTTCCACAACTCACCAAAGACCTCAAGCCGTCCCAGGATATGAATAATCTCGGACGGCTTGGTGTTTTTGATGTGAGTAAAGAGCATTGCGGGGTTGAGGTTCGTGTCATAGGTCGCCACCCTCACTGGACAGCGTTGGTGGATCAGTATCAACGTATTGTTGCCCCTCTCTGGCGCAATGGGGTCAGAATAAGGCCAACATGTGGCCTTCATTTTCATCTTCTTGGTATTGCTCTATCTGAGCCTATTCCAGAGATTGTTTTGGCCAACTTGTGGAACATGATGCGTCGCTACGCCCCTGGGATAAAATTTCTTACCAGTGGTGGTGACAGCTGGCAGCGGCTTTGTCGACGGCGGCAACATAATGCCCATCAGGAATTTCTAAAACTGTCCCCTGAAAATCTCCATTGCCAGGATATTCAAGCCATCCTGCGCCAGAGTTTTGAGGTGCCGGAGCATCAAAACTTTTTTAACCTTGAGCATGTCCAGTTTAATGAGCAAGGGTGGTTAGCAAATTTTCATATCGAATTTCGTTTTCCTGATGGCGATCTTTCAGCTTTTTCCATAACTGCTAAGACATTTCTTTTTATGGCCATGCTGTTAAAGGCCGTGGAGGTGTCAAAGTTTGGTTTGCTCCATGTTGGTAAAACAGAGCAGTGGCAACGTAAGAAGCAATTACTCAATATCCTTAGTAATAATGATGGACGTTTAGCAACCAGTGACACCAGTCGCTGTCATGACCATATTGCTGAGTATCGTGATAATAGTCACGGGTTGCTGCGTTTTTTGAAATCTATCTTTATTCTTCTCGATAACCCGGCCGAATTGTTGCTCCAGTCGTTGGCTGAAGACCCCATATCCTTACGACGTATTCAGGGCTATAGCTGGCAGCAGATTGATTTGTCCCTTGAAAAAATTGCAGGCCCCATGGTTGAAATGGATGGTGATGATTATCGGTTGGCTAAGGTTATAGAGTTAGGCTTGGTAGAGCACTGTTCTGATTTTTCGGACTGGCTTGTTCAGGCAGCAGCCCATGTCAATATATTGCCTGCTGATATTGAGGATCGTCTTGCTAAGTTTGTCGGTCGAGAGCCGCGTTGGAGTGCTAAATTGGGGCGAATTATTTTCTTGAAATAAAAAATACGTCAACCTGAACCATTTTTGAGGTTCCCATGTGTGGATTGGCCGGTAGTTTGCTTAGCCCTGATTGTTCTATCTCTGCCCTAGCCCGGGTGAAAGAAATTTTCATAGCTAATTTGTTGGCGAATGAGGAGCGGGGTAGGGAAGCCACAGGTGTTGCTGCCTGTGGTTTTGATGGGACTTTTTTTGTGGAAAAGGCCGCTGTCCCAGCCCATGTTTTTGTCAAGAGTGAACCTTTTCGCAGGTTTATGGCCCAGGCAATTGATACGCAGACAGCTATCATTCTTGGTCATACCCGAGATCCAACCAAGGGTACGACGAGAAACAATCTTAATAATCATCCCATTATCGTGGGGAGTACGGTTGGTATTCATAATGGGGTCATCAGCAATGATGATGAAATATTTGGTGAGCTTGGTCAAGAAAGTGCGCCGGCGCAGCGCTTGGGAGCAGTGGACAGCGAGGCGATTATGGCTCTCTTTGACCGTGTCACTGTTATAGATGACCTCCATGGGTTTATTCAAGGTGTTCAGGGGGCCGTTCAACTTCTTGCCGGTTCTTTTACCACCCTCTTTTTTAATACTGCTGCCCCCCAACGATTAGTCTGTCTGCGCTATGATAATCCTATTTCTTCCTTCTTTGATATACGCTTGCAGACGTTTTTCTTCTCTTCCCGTTATCTTTTCCTGCGGAAAACCTTTGGCCGGGCAGCTATTGCCAGACCCATGTCTGCTCGGACAGGTTTTATCTATGAAGCTAGCTCTCTAGCTGAATACGGAGGAACCCCCTTGGCCCAGTTTGATCTATAAGTTGTTTTAAGAAAATAATGTTTTTTCTAAAACAGCGCTTCATTTCAAGTCTATGTCTGTGATATTATAAATAACTCTTGGCAAATAGGCTCCATTTGGATGCCTTGGCATATTTTGCGGAGTTGGAAAAAATGGGCATTATTGTCGATAGATAAATCGTCAAAAAAGAGATCTACTATGCCAGACGTTTTAACAGATGTACTTAAAGATTTAGCTTATGAGTTGCCAGGTTTTGTTGCCTCGGCAGTTGTTTTTATTGATGATGGTCTACCTATTGCCGAGTTTTCTGTCGATGATCAGGTCGAGGCCTCTGCTGCTTCTGCCTATTTGACAAGTATTGTTAAGTCAAATCGTAAGGCCATAAAGCTTATGTCTGCCGACCAGGTAGTAGATGACATCCTTGTTACCACAGAATCTCATTTTTTTATTATCCGTCATGTTGAAAATCGTTCATTTTTTATTTTTGTTATGTCTGACCGTAATGAATGGCTCGGCAAGGCACGTATGTTGATTTGTAAGTTTGAGAAAAAAATTAATACCATATTGCAGGATAAACAGATTGGTTGAGTCTAAGGAGGCCGTCTATGTACGGAGTGTCACAGGAGCAGCTTGATCAGATTGACATACTTTTGGTTCAAGAATTAATAGATATTGGTGTTCATAGTGTCATTATCGTTGATGTCGCCGGTAATGTTATTGCTGAACATGATAATGGTAATAGCCAGTGCGATGTTCATGCCTTTGCTGCCTTGGCTGCCGGGAATTTTGCAGCTGTTGATGCCATGGCGCAGTTAGTTGGAGAGCAGGAGTTTTCTGTCCATTTTCACAAGGGTGAAAAAGAATCGATTAATTTCAGTAAGGTCAATGATGATCTTCTTCTCATTACTATTTTTGGCAATGATGTCTCCCTTGGTTTTTTGAGGTTGAAAACCGCTAAGATTATTGAGGAGATAATTTCAATCTGGAAGGTGACCGAGTATTGATGGCATCTTTATTTCTTTGCCATGTTGGACACAAAATTTATTTTAAGGCACTAAACTTGTTACTTGACGAGGTGGATTGTGGGATTTGTTAATGTCAAAAAGATGGAGGTTCTGGTTAAGCTTGTCTATTACGGGCCAGGTCGGGGCGGAAAAACGACAAATCTAGATTACATTAACCAGAAATATAAAGAGCGTATCAAGACTGATATGGTCAGTATTAAAACACATGGTGATCGTACCCTCTTTTTCGACTTTCTTCCTGTTGATATAGGTAAGATAAAGGGTTTTGATATCAAGATTCAACTCTACACCGTCCCTGGGCAGGTTAAGTATAATGCCACTCGGAAATTAGTACTTAAAGGAGTTGATGGTCTTGTTTTTGTGGCTGATATGCAGGAAGAGATGCGCGAGAAAAATATTAGTTCATTTAAGCAGATGCAGGAAAATCTGGCAGAAATGAATAAGGATATCACTAAGATTCCATTAGTATTGCAGTACAATAAGGCTGATTTGCGGGAAGAGGGTATCCCCCTGCTTGATTTCGACACTATTGATGCAGATCTGAATGGTGAGCTTAAATTGCCGGCCTTTGAGGGAAGTGCTATTACTGGATATAATGTTGTGAAAACCTTAAAAAAGGCTATTTCACTTACCATGCTCTCTTTTAAGAAAGAGTTGCTTTAACAGGGAGGGGAATGTGACATCCCACATCAGCGAAGTTGATTCAGAAACCTTTGAACAGTTAAAATCATCCGTGTTAGACCTTGATTGGGAAATCACTGATGAGTCTCTTGTTAAATTTGATCAGCAGATTAAAACCCTGCGCTCAGCTTGGCCTGATCAGCGTATTTTGCTTGTCTATTTGCAGATCCTCGGTGCTATCGGCCATTATGTTAAGGCCGCTAAAGATCGGGCTCATCCTGCCTCAATTAAATTATTAACGGATGTCTTCCATGGTCTTGAATCTGCCGTGGCTGAGCCTGATCTTTCTGAAAGTGACAAGGCAGGCTTAGTGAGTGAGTTTGTTACACGGTATAATACATTAAAAGGTGAGATCTCTAATTCTGCACCTAAGAAAGAGAGTGTAGAAGAGACTGAGGTTGTAGCTGAAGAAAGTGATTCAAGAATAAATTCTTTGATGAAGGATAAGGAGGATAACGCCACTGATTCTATCTTTGATTCCATGCTTGATGAAATGGTGAAGGCTGATACTTCCGAAGAAGCTGAGGAGAAGACACCTCCTCCAGCACCTCCATCTAGACCTGCTGTGCAGGCTGCCTTTAATAAGGATGATGGAACCGTCATAGATCCTGATCGTAATCTTGATGAGGATTTTGTCGAGGCCGATGAGCTGCTAGACGATTTCTTTGATGATGATGATGATGATGCCCTTCCTGCAAGTGCCACTGCTGCCTCTCCAGAGGACGAGGAAGATGATGAGCTTGATTTAAGTGTTCTTGATGAGATGGATGGTGATGATGAGGATGCTGATGTTTTAGATTTAGATAATGCTGACGAGCAGGATTCATTAGAAAATGACGAATCGTTAGATGAGGTCGGCGCTGATGGTGCAGATGAAGAGGTCATAGTTGATGAACTTGTTGATGAAGAGGATGAAGAGTTTCCTGAGGTAGAGTCGGTTCTGGATGATTTTTTTGACGATGACGATGATGATATTGCCCAACCGGCTAGCACCATTGCGGTATCAGAAGAAGATAAAGATGACGATGCTGAGCTAGATCTCGATGCTCCTGCTGCTGAGGAAAAAAGCTCTGCTGAGATAGAAGTGGTTGGTGTCGATGAAGAGCTAGAATTGGTACTTGATGACGATGATAATGAAGCAGAACCTATTGTCGATGATGAAGATGCTGGGCCACCTGTCATCATCGCTGAAGACGAAGATGTAGAGGTTGAAATTGATGAGGTTTCGGAAGTTATTATCGAGGATGAAAAATCTTCAGAGGAGGTTCCTGGGCTAGAACTTGACGACAAAACAGAGGTAGAGGTCGATGAGGAAACAGCCCTTGCTACAGAGAATATAGATCTGGCAATTGTCACCGATGAAGAGGAAGCATTACTCGAAGAAGAACTTTCTTTAGATAGTGACGATGAGGACGCTGTCCTTGATCTTGCTGATGAAGATGTTGCTGATGATGAAATTTCGGAGACCCCTCTTCTGTATGAAGAGGAGATGATCGCTTCAGAGACCGCCACAGAGACTATATCTGAATCCTCTGATCTTGACGAATCTACAGAAGAAGAAAAACTTCCCACAGAAGATCTTCGCCTTTTGTTACTCTCGGTTGAATGGGAGGTCGGTGATCAGCTTCTGGAATCTATTTCAGGGGAGCTTAAGCGCCTACGTGAGGTATTGTCTGATAATATTCAGGCTGCTGTGCCCCTTGATTTTCTTGAAACGGTTCTTGCTTACATAGACCGGGAGCAGGCAGAGGCTATTTCTGAATCAATGGCTTGTTTGAAATTGATTACAGCCAGTCTTGAGGAAATTGTCGCGGCAACCGGTGATGTAAGCGCAGACCAACAGAGTGTGGGGCGGGCTGTTTCTTCATTTGTTGAGTGGCACGAATTGGTGGTTGCTGATCTTGAAAATCGAGTTCAGACAGCCAGGGAATTGAGTGTGGTGCAGGATGTTGCCCAGGAAGAAGTAGTTGATGCTTCCCATGAGGAAGATGATGAGCGGGAGGTCGTTGCTGACGTATCTGCAGCTGATGAAAAACTAGAGAGCACGTTGCTCAAAGAAGAGATATTAGGGCAGGTAGACGAGATGATTGCCAAGGAAATTCAGATTCTTCGCGCTGAATTTTTATCTGAAGGCAGGTAGCAGGGAGAAAGGTAAACTTTTATTATGCTCATATTTTGTGAAGACTGTGGCAAAAAACACTCCATTGAAACTGATTTGGAAAATCCTGTTGAATTTAAGTTCCGTTGTGATGCCTGTGGGTTTCTCATTCCAGTCTTGCCTCCTCGCTCTAAAGCAAAGAGAGAAGATAAGGAGCTTGAGCCTGATCTTCTTCTTATTCCATCCCATCAACAGATCGATTTTGGGGTAGTACAGGGCAGCGAGGAAAAGAGTCAGATGTTGCTGGTGGCAGCCGGTGATGGACGAAAGATTAATTTGCAGGGTATGGTGACTAGGCCCTTAACAGGCAATGTTACAATAACACGAGTTTCCCGTATGTCCTTTATGATTACGGTGGTTGATCCTGCTGATACGGCCTCAGATCCTGTAACTTCCTTTGATGACAAAGGCATTGAGCTTGTTGATACCATTTCTGGGGCTAAGGTGAGTATACATATCTCCTTTACGCGTACCGAACCACATCTGAACATTGAACCAGCTCAGGTTGATCTTGGCCCGGTAACAGCTGGTAGTCAGGCCAGTGGGAGTTTTTATATCCAAAACTGTGGCAATGGCACCTTGCAGGTAAATCTGGTGCCTGATCCTGAATATTTTACCATTACAACATATTTTAGCATAACCTCTCCTTTGCAATACGCCTTGGAACCTGAGCAAAAACAGGAGATCCAGTTTTTTGTTAAAGTTGATCCAGAGGTTCAAAAAGAAGAGGTCTTTACCCAGCCTGTGCTCATTATGTCCAATGATCCTAATGGTGACAAGGTTGGCAGGGTTATGATAACGGCGGAAATAAGTGGTTCTTCACGGAAAGTGTCAGCATAATTGGGTGAAGTGTCGCGCTTTTTTGTCTTGGGATATAGAGGCTGTTGAGAAAATTATGGAACATATCCTTGGATTTCTCGTTGACTCAGTGGATGAGATCACCGGTGCATTTCTCTATAATATTAATAGTAAAATTATTTTCAATCGTATGCCCGCCGAATATAGTGCTGATACTCTCCATCATATCGGCCAGACCATGGTTCGTAATCTGACCATTGGCAAAGAATGGTTTCCTGATATTGTTGAGGTCTCTCTGCATTTTATGGAATCCAATATCACGGCTAAGGAAATACATGAACAGGGTTTACTGGTGGTGATGTTTAACCCGTCAATTAATAAACAAAAGCTTCATATGTCCTTAGAGCTCGCCCTTGAGGGGTTGGCTGAAGAGGATGTCTGATTATGGATGATATTCTTATTAATGACCTGGCCAGGTTAAAAGGTCTTTCTGCTGTGGGGGATTATATAGTTGTGCGCCAGGACGGCAAGATTATGTTGCACAATATACCATCTCCTCAGCCATTTGCCGCCTTGATCCAGTTAGTGGGGAAAAACTGTGATGCATTGCCTTTGCCAGCGCATTTCCCTCGTTTTCGCCATTTTCTTCTTAGCCGGGAGTCAGGTGAAAATTTGCTTATTTTCCCGTTAGGGAATTACTATCTTGGCTTTATCCAGCCCCCTCATATCACTTCTCGGCAGGCTGCCAGTGAGGTTCTTGATTTTATGAAGGGCCTTTTGCATCAGGAAAAATGATTTTAGTTTTTATCAATGCATAAAAAAAGCATGATAAATGGTTGGCATCAATCATGCTTTTTCGGTGTCTAATATAGACTATGTGGGAAGTTGAAGTCGTTTAGCGGCGTGGGTGATTAAGATCCAAGGCCTTATTCCACTCGTCAACCTGGTCTTGCATTTTGCTGATAACAGTATCAGCATCACCGCTCAGAGTAATGGTGTTGATCATATCACCCTGTACAATTTCATTAACGACTTTTTGGTCATCCTCGGAGACTACTTCTCCAAAGACAGCATGCTTGCCGTCAAGCCATGGGCAGGGGACATGGGTAATGAAAAACTGACTTCCGTTGGTGCCTGGACCAGCATTCGCCATGGACAATTTTCCGGGGGCATCATGGGTGAGGCCTTCTCCGAATTCATCTTCAAAGCGGTAGCCTGGTTCACCGGTGCCGGTGCCAAGGGGACAGCCTCCCTGGACCATAAAGTCAGGGATAACCCGGTGGAAGTTTAGTTCATTATAAAAACCGCGTTGAACCAAATTAACAAAGTTGGCCACGTTGAGGGGAGTTTCTTCAGCAAAGAGTTTGACGTTAATCTTGCCCTTGCTGGTATCAAAGGTAGCGATGAGAGATGAGTCTGACATAGTAAATCCTCAGTAATATTTTGTGAAATAGTAAGTAGAAAAATAAAGAATAATAGAAATAAAGAATAATAGAAATAGAGAAATTAGAGTAGCTGTATTCTTTACTATTCGATGAATGTGCCCTAACCCCCTCACGTTAGTAGCAGGCAATCATAGCAAACCGTAAAATCCTGCAGAATAGGAACGCCACCGACTCAGCCAATTTCAGGTTACTTTTCTCGCAATCTATCCAGTCTGAGTCGGTGGCGTTCGTCGAAGAGGCGGGTAGATGCGAGTCTGACAACGGTTATAACGCCAAAACCAGTACCCCCAGCAATAAGAAACATGATGAGAATTTGATATTTAACCGCCTCTATTGGGGCAGTACCCGATAGGATCTGGCCAGTCATCATGCCAGGCAGAGAAACTATACCAGTTGTCGCCATTGAGTTTAGTATTGGTGTCATGCCAGCGCGAACTGCATCCTTGATAGGTGTTGCCATGGCTTCTTGCCAACGTCGACCAAGCATGAGTTGCTGTTCGATTATTTGTCGTTGTTGCCAGATGTTGCTTGTCAGTCGATCCATACTCAAGGCAACCCCGTTCATGGTGTTCCCCAGTAGCATACCCAGCAGAGGTATGGCATACTGAGGGCTATACCAAGGTGTAATGTCAATGATAACGGTTAAGGCTACAAAGGTCACAGTAAAGGAAGAAATGAACATGGCAGCAAGACTGAAGATATAGGGCCACCAACCATTAAGGGGTTTTGTTTGCCTACTTCCTGCTGCCTGGCCAGCGGTGAGCAGCATGACGGCTGCCATAAGTGCTACGGCCCAGAATGAACTGCTGTTAAAAAGAAGTTGGAGAATAACCCCCATGAGGAGTAACTGTAGTGTGCAGCGGACGGCAGCAAGGTAGAGACGTTTAGTGAAATGGAGCTGTTGTTGGAGGCTGAGGAGCCCAAGCAGAAAGACAATGAAACCTGCCAAGGTGAGGTCAGTAGGGGAGAGGGAGATAACGCCCATGGCTAAGATCTTGTGGGTAGATGTGCCTTTTTTTACAGGAAAAGAGGGGGGTAGAAATAGGTTTATTTTTTGTCTTCGCTGATAAGCTCTAGTTCAACGAGTTGGTTGATAATCTCTTTGGTGGATACAGGTTTAGTCAAATACGCGTGACAGCCTCCATCAACAAAGGCAGTAGTGATATTTTCGGTGTCAATAAGGCCGGTGAGCATGATAACCTTAACGATATCCTGGCTGTTTATTTCGTGATCTGTTTCTATCTCCCGGATCTCTTTTAAGGTTTCCTGGCCATCCAGGTCAGGCATCATAATATCAAGGCAGATGAGATTAAAGGGTTCGCCTTGGTTATGGGCCTCGGTAAAAAGATCCAGGGCGGCAAATCCATTAGCAGCCTCATGTACAGGGCCATATTGGCTCAGAAATTCAACAAGGAGCTGGCGGTTGGTGGCATCATCTTCAACAATAAGTGTTTTCATAGACCTTAGAATCTAAAAGGAAAAGTATGTGTGAAAACCCAGGGTTCCACAAAAAAAATAATGCTATCCGTTGGTTTTGGCAAGTTTAAGTTATAAAGAAATTTCTAAAAAACTTTGATTCCTAAATTGGTAATGACGATTAGCTACCCTTTGCCGTTGGGCAGGGTCATGGCTGACCATGAGTATAGCGCAGTTTGTTTTTTGTTGATACAAATGTATCATCTCTTCAACCCTGGTACCATTTGTTGCATCGAGATTTGCTGTTGGTTCATCAAGAAGTAACAATTGCGGTCTAATCTGTAAAAGTCGCAGTAAGGCTAATCGTTGGCGTTCTCCAGAGGAGAGATGATTGATTCTGTTGTCTAAAATTGCTGGAGATAAGTCAAGCTTTTTCATTTCTTCTGGACGGAGTTGGTTCTTCTCTCTGAAGTGATCCCCAACCCAATTATGCCACCAGCTACTTTCTGCCGGCAGGAGTCCAACCTTTTGGCGCCATTGCCATGGCTCCATATCCTGTTGTTGTACACCATTCAAAGAAATGGTGCCATCATGGGGATCTAAATCAGCAATGGCTCGCAGGAGTAGAGATTTGCCACAGCCAGAAGAACCGCCAATGCTGACACTTTCTCCTGCGTTCAGTTGGAGGGAAAATGGGGCATTGTGATTAATAGTCAGGTTGTGTATGGCAAGAAATGACATAGCGAAAATAAAGTAAGGCATTATCTTGCTGTGGTGGCAATGCCTTACTTTGTAAAATGTGATTACCCTCGAACTTCAGCCTGTTTGCATGGCAGTTGAAAGTACGAGTTGTTTTGTTCGTAATTACAAAGAGTTTACGGTTTACAGTTTGGGAATGTTATCTTTATCAGATTAGTCTTTGCTTGAACCGGAAACCGTAAACTTTACTAAATAATTTGTTTTAGCTCACCAGTTCTCGTCATACTGGCTGAAGATTGATGGTAATCATATTGTAAAAAGCCTTCATTCGTCACGAATCATGCTCTTAACGGCAATGAAGCGAATCCCTTGGCTTTGGGAAGAATGGTAGGGTTACGAAGTCAGATCGACATCTTCAGCTTGAAGTCCTTTGGGGCTTTCAACAATGTTGAATTCTACGGATTGCCCTTCGTATAAGGTGCGATGTCCATCGCCGCGGATAGAACGATAGTGAACAAAGACATCGTCACCACTTTCAGGTATGATAAAGCCAAAACCTTTTCTGTCGTTGAACCATTTAACGGTTCCTGTCTGCCTCTCTTCCATGTCTTTCTCCTGAAATAATATAAGTAGTAAATAGGTATATGAAAATGAAACTGGCTATGTATTCCCATGCTCAGGGAGTTATTTTTTACGGCGATTTGTGTTCTTTGCTGTAGGTTTATGACCACGACCACGAGCAGGGCGCCGGCCTTGGGGACGATTACCTGTCTTTTTGGGTAGCTCAACCTTGGGTGGTTCAACAAGTAATTCCTCGTCTGGATAGGTACATTTCAATTTCTCTCCTAAATACTCTTCAATATCAGGAAGATAGAAGGAATCTTCTTCACAGGCAAAACTAACCGAAGTACCCATAGTGCCTGCCCTGCCAGTTCTGCCAATACGGTGAACATAATCCTCAGCCTCGTAGGGCAGGTTGAAGTTGACCACATGGCTGATCCCATCAATGTGGATGCCACGGCCAGCTACATCTGTGGCCACCAAAACTTGAATTTTACCAGACTTGAAATTTTCTAGGGTGGTGACACGTTTGCGTTGTTCAACATCACCTGAGAGCAGGGCACATTTAATATTATGGGCCTTGAGCATTTCGGTGAGTTTACGAGTCTCTACCTTGCGGTTGCAAAAGACAATAACCTTGTCCAGCTTCTTGTTGGTAATAAGGTTGTAGAGGAGGAAATATTTTTCTTCAGTGGTGACCATGTACACTAACTGATCAACTGTCTCGGTTGCGACTTTTTCTGGTTCAATCTCAACAACTTCAGGATCACTGGTCCATTGACTGGCCAGATGATTTACCTCAGGAGTAAGGGTTGCACTGAAGAAAAGTGTCTGCCGATTGTCTTTTTTGGGGAGCGAGTAGACAATTTGACGGACATCGGGAATAAAGCCCATATCCAGCATACGATCTGCCTCATCCACCACAAAGATTTCCACTTCGCGCAAAGACACAACCTGTTTGCGATTAAAATCAAGCAATCTTCCTGGGGTGGCAACAATAATATCCACTTCCCCTTTGAGTTTATCCTGTTGATATTGATAGTCCATACCGCCATACACCGCTACGGTGCTGATGTCGGTATAGGCCGCAAGTTCTAGGGCATCAGCACAGATTTGCATAACTAATTCGCGGGTGGGGGCAATAATAAGGCTTCGAGGGGTCGATGTCTTAGGTGTCTGGCGCGGCTTTTTAAGCAGGTTATGTAAGATAGTGATGAGAAAGGCGGCAGATTTACCCGTACCGGTTTGGGCACGGCCGCTGGCATCACGTCCTTCTAAGGTATGTTCAAGTATGGCCGCTTGAATAGGAGTACAATACTTGAAATCAAGATCAGCGATGGCATGCATAACCTTGTCAGGTAAGTTGAAATCATGGAATCGTTTTTTCCCCTCTTCCGCTGGAACATCGAATTGCGCAAGTTGCCAATTACCATGCTCTTTAAAAGGTTTCTTGGCAATGGGAGCTGTTTTCTTTGCTTGTTTAGGGGGAGTTTTTTTTCTCGGTTTTTTGGGTTCATGACGTTTTGCAGGCATCATGACAACTTCAAGACCGAAGATGGGGCCGATTTTTACAATGGATTGTTTATCTTGGGATGCAGGCTGAGCCTGTGCAACATTTTTTTTCATACAGCGATAACACTCAGGATAACAGGTAACAATATAACTGGTATCTAATATATAGGAGTCAGGAAATGGAGATCAGGAAGGATGCAAACCATTTCGGACGAAAGCTTAAAGGTGCAGTCTCAAAAACGAGCACTTCATAACTCGGCTGTCTTTAAAAGAGACCCGTAGCTTTCCGTCCCTATTTCACAATAGGTTTGGCTTTAAGTACAAAATACCTTACAGATTTGACCAAGTGATGTCAAAATAAAGTTAATAAAATTGGTAAGCTCCTAATCTTATTAGAAATATTTATTGATTAGTCGTCTTCTCGTAAGGTCTCAAGAAGGGAAACAAGGGTGGCCTCATCAAGTTCAAATACCTGTTTTTTGATGTAATCCGGGCCACTGCGAGATAGGTGAAGGCGGCGATCTCCTTCTTCGCTAGTGAAAACTGTAACATCTAGAAGTGAGATTAAAATTGGTTCGTTGTCGCTCATGCTTAGGATTCCTGTGTGAGATGAGGTTAGTTATTTACTATACATTTTTTATGGTACAAAAATGAACATCAAATGACAATAAAGTAAATTGTCAGGGTGGTAATATGTTAGCTGTTTTATCGAAAGAAGTTATGGTTGCGGGCGGCAAAAGACCCACGTTTTTTTATTTGAATCAGTAGGGCTGTAGATATAACCATCACTATTAAAATTTTGCAACTGAAGAGGATCATTGATCTTATTTTTTATGATAAAATCTGCCATGAGCCCTCTGGCCTGTTTCGCAAATATGGCAATAACCCTTTTTTTTATCATTTTTAATTTCTTTGAAACAAATGGTGAAAAGTGGTTGATGATACTGTTTTTTTACAGCCTTAAAATATTCAACTGAGGCCAGGTTAATAAAAATAGGGTACTCATCTAAAAAGGTGGTTCTGAGGAAAATTGTAGTATCTTACCACTGCTGGGGTGAGCAAAGGAGAGAAAGGTAGCATGGAGCATGAGTTGCTCTCCTCTTTTACTGTTACCGTAAAGAGGATCTCCGATAATAGGTGTATTCAGGCCAAGGGCATGGGAGGCATGGAGCCTGAGTTGATGGGTACGCCCGGTAGACGGGGTGAATTCAAGACGACTGTTCTTATTCTTTCTACCTATGAGTCGCCAGTGGGTATGGCCCTTCTTGCCATGTATGGGGTCATATATCTGGTGAGGGCGGTTGTCTGGGTCAAGGCGAAAGGCCAGTTCTATCTGCCCTTCTTCTTTCTCTATCAAGCCATCGACAAGGGCAATATATTTCTTTTTGACTTGTTGTTTGGCGAATTGACCGCTCAGAATGCGGTGTGCCTCTTTGGTAATGGCAAGAACCATGAGGCCAGATGTGGCCATGTCCAGGCGGTGTACAGCTGGTTGACTAATGGCGGCAGGAATTAGTTTTCTTAGGCGGTTGACCACACAATCTTGCTTGTCAGGACCTCGGCCTGGTACAGAGAGTAGGCCACCAGGTTTTTCTACCACTGCCAACTCATTGTCTTGGTAGAGTATGTGTAGGTCTCCATAGATCATGGCGTTTTCAGTCCGCAGAGCATGAAGCCAAGGATCGGCTGACATTTCTCTTGGCAGCTGGTGTAGAAATGGCCGTGCTGGCGGCTTGCTGATTTGTTTTCTTGGCCCAGGTAAAATTCAGTGATGCCTAAGGGGATAAGGTCATGGCAGGCTGCGTGATTCAGGAGTTTTGGTGCACAGCAGTCTCCTGTACCAGTGGGAATTCCCCTTGGACCTTGGAAAATTGTGCTGAGAGACTGGCAGTCATTATTGAAGTTGTGCAGGCGGTAGAGGGTATGGATTTTAGCCATGAGGTGGCGTGACATTATCTTTCGGTGGTGGCGGATTTCTTGGGCTGCAGACGTGTGTGGAGCTAGGTGGCTGAGTTGTTCCCCTAACTCTTTTATTTGTTTTTCTACCGGCCTGGTCAGGGCGTAAAATTGCTCGACATCAAAGAGGGGATCCACCCAACCATCTACCTGCCAGCGACCATTGTACTGGCACGAAAAGGCTTTCGCTACTCCGATGCTGCCATCTGGGTGTTGAAATTCCATAACCCCAAACATCTGACCGCGAGCAGGGCCATATAGATAGTCTAGGCTCAGCGTTTCATCTTGCTGCTCCTTATTTTCAGAGAGATCAATGGAACCAACTGTCAGCAGTTCTGCCATGAGTTGCCGGGCTAGGGCTTTGCTGTTGCCACGCCCCAGGGTATGGGACATGTTGCAGGAAGGGCAGATACCCTGGCATTGTATTGTGTTCTGCCTGTTCATCAGCCTTTTTACTAGCTGATAAGGGGCATTAAGGCCCATTTGATAAACCAGCCACTGTTATGGTCTTGGTCCAGACAGACAATGCCACTGTTTTGAAATTTAAAAATTGTTTTGTCACTTGTGCCTGTGGCTAGCAGGCTAGTGAGCCTATCCATAAAGGGCAGGTGACCGATATACATGATGTCTTTACTGTGGTCTAGTTGCTTACTGAAAATAACGACATCATCTAGGGGCTTGATGCCTGCTATTTCACTCACGCCTTGTTCTGGTTGTAGTGCCTGGGCAAAGAGTTCTGCTGTCTGCTTTGCACGTTTTTTGGGACTATGGACAATGGCTGTAAGGTGGACTTTATATCTTTTAGCCACCGCCGCAATTCTTTCAGTTTCGTTGATTCCAGCAGCACTTAATCTTCGCTGTGGATCAATTTCCTTAGGTTCTGCCACACCATGCTGAACAAGATATACCGCCATAGTATCTCCTTAAATTGAAAAAAGAATCAGCAGATCTCAATAGGAAGATGTCTTCTCAGAAGTGCTGATGGGTAGAATAGGGATATTCATAAAGTAGCTAATGTGCCATCTAATTTTATTTTTTATGAAAAATGAGTGAAATGTTAATGAGTGGTGTAAATCTAATGAATGGCAAAAAAATACCATAAGTGACAAAAAAAGTCATTTAGGGCACTTTTGGGTAAGGAGTCGAAGGGCTACGGTGGCGGTTTTTTATTGTTACTGATCAGGGTTAAAATCCTCGCCTTTAGGCGAGAGGCATTTTGCTAGCAGCTGATTTTTCTATTTCTGAAT
>JAOZSN010000138.1 GCA_029939635.1 Deltaproteobacteria bacterium | reverse complement strand
CAGATGTTGTTGTAGTTTGTCAATATAACTCAGCATGTCGGGCCGTTTAAAGACCTGGTCTCGGTGTTTAAATTGATCCACCTTGGCAGTAACATCATCCCAGACATCAAAGGCATCATCGTTAGCGTTATCCTGTGCTGCCATAAAGTCGTTGTCAATGGTGGTCAGCATAACCTCAAGACTGGTGGACTGTCCGGCGCGCTGAACAATGGCCAGGGCACGAGCCACAACTAGTTTGCTAGTTTCATCAGCAGCCATTGTTTTAATGGCTTGATTCAGCACTTTTTCTGCGGCTTGTGGGGCGAGGGCGTCCTGTTTACTTTCCAGGATCAGGTACGCTTCATAGGTGCCGTCGAAATGACTGTTCAGGACGCGGTCTGCCACCCTGATTTCATGGCTTTTGTGGAACCAGTTGACAGGGTTATCGTTTACCTGAATTTTACTGATCCCGTAAAGGGACACTAATGTAAGCAGTAGGGAAAAAGTGATAATTATCTTTGGCCATGCCTGGACAAAACGACCAATAGCACCAAGCATGGTGGGCAGAAACGTTTTTTTGGTACTCGCCTGTCTATCATCTTTAGCGCCAAAATTCTCCAGGCTACTCTCTGGCATTAGCATGATATAGGCTGGGATAAAGACAATGGTGGTGACCCAGGCGATCATGATACCAATGGCGACAAAGATACCAAAGGCCTGCACTGGTGGGATTGGTGTAAGAGCTAGGGAGGCGAAACCAGCTGATGAGGTGAGTGAGGTGTAGAGCATGGGCATGAAGAGTTGGTCAATGACATGCTCAATGGTCTTGCGTCGGTTGCCTGTGCGTTGATACTCATCAAAAAACTCGCTCATGATGTGGATGGAATCCACCACTGCTACCGGCATGAGAAAGATGGGAATCATGGAACTCATGATATGTAGGGTATTGCCGGTGCCGATGAGCAGGCCCATGGTGCTGATCACAGCGACCATAGCCACGATCATGGGTGAGACAATAAGGCGCAGCTGTTTGAAAAAGTAGAGCATGAGCAGAAAAATTGCCAGCATGGCCAGGGGTGCGGACACCGCCATCTGGACAAACATTTCTTTGCCAAAGGTGTCTTCTGCAACTGGCAGTCCGGTGATAAAGTACTTGTCACCGTTGTTGGGGAAGGTGGCAATTTTCTCCTTGATCTGTTTGCTTAAATTATGGGAGAAATCTTTTGAGGTAACAGGCAGATAAATGCCTAATGCCTTGCCATCTTCAGAGACCAGGGTGCCTTTAAGTAGAGGATTATCCATGGCCAGGTCGCGGATGCGCAGGGATTCCTCTTTACTCTGGGGTGGTTGCGCCATGAGCCAGCTGAAGCGTACAGAGCCAAGGCCTGCCTGTTCGATGGCATCAACATTGTCTGGGGACATGATATCCTGGCTTACCACATGGCGTTCAGGGCGCTTGAGGTCTGCGAGGGTAGCTGCGTATTTCCCCAGCTCAAAGACATGGGCTAATGTTTCCTGATTGAATACCCCGTCTTCATGGGCTTCGTTGACAACGCCGACCACCACCACATCATGGAGATTAAATTCTTTTTTGGTAGCATCATGGAAAAGCCGCACTGCTTCATGCTCATTGAGCATATTTTCAGGGTCAGTATCAACATGGACCATGCTGATCAGAGCACCTAAAACCAGAGTGATGAGTACCATGATTATGGTAATCACCTTGGGATGATGGATGGATGTCTGTACCAGTTTACTACCTAAAGTCATAGCAGGGTTCCTGAATGAAGAGGCTCAGAGGAAGCCAAAAATAGGTGATTATACTACTGCCACACTGATGCAAACAGTAATCAATCGTGTATTGGCTGAGGTGGCCAAAAGGGTGTTTAGTATAAGGATAAAAACGGGCTCGATCCTATGGGGAGAGAACGCAACATAAATGCAGTGAAAAGAGCGCAGTTAAAAAAAAGTTCCTTACTCTGGTTGGCAATAGAGTTTGCGCATAGTTTGCATAAGTTCAAGGACACGTTCGTCATTTATGCGGTTGAAGATAAAGTTAGCGTCCTTGCGGTAGCCAATAATTCCCTGGTTCCGCAATATGGAGAGGTGTTGTGAGACATTAGCATTGGTGGTCTTTACCTCTTCCCGGATATCTCCCACGGTCATCTCTTTACCCTGAAGCAGGCAAAGAATTTTAAGGCGGATGGGATGAGACATGGTTTTAAGCATGGCGGCAATAGCTTCAATTTGTTCGTTCTCCAAGATGGCACCTTTTAAGTATTTAATTTTTCCATTTAATACTTTCTTTTATAGATGTAAAGTATTTTCTTGAAACCTTAAACATGGATTCTATCGTGAACGCGAGGTGTTTTTCAAGATTTTTATGGGACTCCCGAAAGATAATTGTAATTGTTGGGAAGCGTTCCCATTTGGTACTGCAATTTCCAGCACTTGATTACTATTAATCAGGGCAATTGCTGAATGTGGTTGTTTGCTGCAATAAGTAAGACAGATCCCTTGTATAGTAGTATCTGCCGCTATGATCGTAATTTTATCAGGGTTTTGCTGGAGTTGTTCGAGGTGCTTGCTGCTGATATTCGTGATGGCATTGCCAAAATGATCAATATGGCAGATTTCTCCCTGAATTTCAGAGGCTGAAAATGTGGGCAGGGGGGGATGGCAGCGTTTGAGCTGAGCTACAGGAAAGGCTGGGCCTAGTTGAGATGGCTTGAGGGCGTTGGCCAGAGCGGCGGCAACAGGAGCGAGGATGTCACGGCCATGGAAGGTGCTGGAAACAGGGTCCAGAAAGAACTGCTTGTTTTGCAGGACATAGGCCTGTTCGGCATCGTCAAGAAAGGGCGTGAGAAGGCCGTTGTCTGGGGCCAGGAAGAGTTGCCCGGCTTGCAGGAGGCAGACGAGATTACGAACACTGCCCACGCCAGGATCAACAACAGCAAGATGAATAGTGCCAGCAGGAAAAAAAGGAGTGGCTGTTGCCAACGCACGACTACCAGCCAGGATAGATTGAGGTGGGATCTGGTGGCTCAGGTCTACAAGCTGGACCCCTGGGGCACGGCTAAGGATAACGCCCTTCATAATGCCCACGTAGGGATCATGAAGGCCAAAGTCACTGGTAAGGGTAATGATCATATGTAAAAGGTCATCAACAGCGAAGCGGTGTCTGCTTCATCTTCGCCCATTTAGGCCTTTTCGAGTAACACCAGTACGCTTTAAAGGCCTGAATGAACAAAGCTAAAGCACTGATGATCTTTTACATGCGGGTATCTTGAATAGCTAGATTTTTTCGTTGAGAGCAAGGAACAGAAAAATTAATAAGCGCAGCATATTAGTGATATGTGAACATTATTCATTTTCTTGTGACGCAGATATCGACGCAAAAAGCAGTTATTCAAGGTGCCCATGCCTAATTTTGAACATTTTTCTGCCCTGTTGGGCAGAGGTTTTAGGCGTGAGCGGATAGTTTATCGCGTGCACTATTTGATAAAAGCTACCGCTGCAGGCTTACTTCTTTTTTGATTTTTTGCCGCTTTTCTTTTTCTTGGTGGATTTATCTTTCTTTGTTTTCTTCTCGAGCTTGTTTTTTTTCTTTGCTTTTTTAGCAGCTTTTTTTGCCTTTGCTTTTAAGGCCTTTTTCTCCAGCTTTTCTTTTTCCTTCTTTTTAGCGGCTTTCTTTTTTGATTTGGTCATATCCTTGGTCTCCTTCACTGTGTTTAATTTTTTTGCAGGCGTAGGAAGCTCAGCGCTTGCGATATTTTGTTGATCATCTGATTTCTTTTGGGAGTTGTCTTGGTGCACCATGTTGGCGGGGAAAAAGGCTAATTTCTTCTTTCTAAAAGAAGAGGCTGCATAGTCAACCTGTCCACGAGTCAGGCCGGTTTGCAGAGCTGCCTGGGGATACGTTGCCCCTTTATTGACAGCCAATAACGCTGCAGCTCGTAGGCTTGCTCGGCCAGCATTGAGTTTAGACAGGTTTTCACATATTTTTATTTCATTTTTGGTCAATAAGGGTGTTTTGGGGGGCTGCATACTTTTTCTCTCTCTGACAAAGTTAAGGTTACTTAAATAATTGTTAATATAGTAGCAAATAGGAGGTTCCATAGTCAAAAAAGAAAATGATTACGACTTTTTTTTTGTTTCCTCTGCTGGCAAATAAATTTTACCAGGCAAGAAAAGGGTAATAGTGTACAGTAATAGGAATTATTGTGATTTGCTATATTGTTAAATTTGAAAGGTAAAGGTTCATGGCGAAAAAAAAGAAATGTTGTGCTAAATTCATTAAAAAAGGCAAGTATTGTAGTCGTTGTCCGGCTGCAGGGGAGTGTGAGTTGCAGGGCGAAGTTCGGCAGGTAAAGGCGAAAAAGAAAAAAAAGAAGAAGAAAAAGGCCAAAAAGAAAAACAAAAAAAAGGAATAATGCGCATGGTGGGGAATAATATTTTGCTCATTGGTTTTATGGGGGTTGGTAAGGGTCGCTTAGCCCGGGAACTGGCTGAGAGGACAGGGTTTTATGCAATTGATACAGATGACCTCATTGAAAGCTTTGAAAATCGCAAAATTAAAAAAATTTTTCGAGATGATGGTGAAGCTGTTTTTCGTACTTTAGAACAAAAAACAGCCACCTGGCTAGAGCGGTATGTCACTAATACAATTATTTCCACGGGGGGAGGTTTCTTTGTCGTTAAGAATTTGAGGGAAATCGGTACAGTAGTCTTTTTGCAATCAGCCTTTGAGCCAATCGTAGACAAAATTATGAATCACCCAAAGGCCAAGAAAAAGATCAAGAAACGCCCTCTTTTTCAGGATACGGACCAGGCCAAACTTCTTTTTGAAAAGCGCCAACCTCTGTATGCAAGCTGTGCAGATATCACCATTAATGTTGAAGGGAAAAGTACAGAAGATATTGCCGGTGAAATTATGGGGAAGGTGGAGGGGGTTTTTGTCACGCCCTCAATTGCATGATACCTGCCAGATTCTCTCTGCTCTACAGTCCAGCTGTATCGCTGTCAGTTGCCCTCCCCAGATGCAGCCGCTATCAAGGCTGACCACATTTTCTTCCTGCAAATAACCTAAGGCCGCCCAGTGGCCAAAAATAATGCGCCATTTTCTGCAGCGTCTTTTGGGATGTCGAAACCAGGGGATGAGAGAGGAGGGGTGGTTGTGTAATGGGCCTTTAAAATTGAAGTCCAGTTTGTTTTGACTGTTGTAGTAGCGCAGACGGATGCAGCAATTTGCTATAAACTGCAGCCGTTGCCAGCCCTGTTTTGACATTTTCCACTGTTTACTTTTATGGCGATACATGCTTTGCAGAAAGGCCAGACACTCCTCTCCCTGCAGTATGGCCTCTATTTCTTTGCTGTAGCGCAGAAGTTTTTTTCGGCCCCATTTATAATGGATGCCGGCGTGGATCATGATAGTTTTAAGGGGTTGATCAATATGGACAAAGGGAAGATGGCGGATCCAGTTGATGAGTTCGTCTCGATCCGGGGCAATGAGGATTTCATTAAAACTGTCACCCCCCTTGAACTCGATTGCCCCAAATGCCCGTGCTAGCAGGTGGATTTCATGGTTGCCCAGCACTGGTTTTGCAGCCCCACCCAAGGCGTGCACAAAGCGGAGGACCTGCAATGATTCTGGGCCACGGTTGACCAGATCTCCCACCAGCCAGAGTTGGTCAACCGCAGGGTCAAAATGGATAATGTCAAGGAGATGACGAAGGGGAGTGTAATGGCCTTGTATATCGCCAATTGCATAAATGGCCATTAGCCACGCAATGCCTTGGGCTTCATCAGATGTGCCTCCATATGTTTAATTTCATCGATCCCGCTGATGACGATCTCCGGGTCTGGTCGGAGTAGTTTTTTGGAGATCTTTCCTTCATAGTCCAGGTTGGATAAAATGTGTTTGATGCAATTAATTCTTGCCTTTTTTTTGTCATCTGAACGGATGATCGTCCATGGCGTTATGGTGCGGTTTGTCTCGTTTAGCATCTGGAATTTAGCAATGCTATACTGATCCCAATATTTTTGGGCCAGATTATCCACCGGTGAGATTTTATGCTGCTTTAGAGGGTCGGTGCGCCGTGAATCAAAGCGTCGCTGTTGCTCCTCTTTAGATACAGAGAAGTAGAATTTGAACAGTTTAATACCATCTTTAACCAGCATCTCCTCAAAAAAAGGCGCATCTTTTAAAAAGCGTTTATGCTGAGCATCGTTGCAAAAATTCATAACCGGCTCCACCCCGGCCCGGTTATACCAACTTCTATCAAAGATGACCAGTTCCCCGCCAGATGGTAATTGGGAGGTATAGCGCTGAAAATACCATTGGGTTTTTTCCCGGTCGCTGGGCTTTTCAAGGGCAACAACTCGGGTACCGCGGGCATTGAGAAAGGCGGTGATTCTCTTGATGGTGCCACCCTTGCCAGCGGCATCGCGGCCTTCAAAAATGGTGAGGATGCGCATGGAATCTTTCTTTATCTGTTTTTGCAGCTTCATTAACTCGATCTGCAAGGTCTTCAACTCTTCCTCATAGGCAAGTTTTTCTTTTTTGATATAGACTGCGACCTTGTTTTTGCCAGGTTTCTTGTCTTTGAGCTTAAAGGCCGTTCCTTCCTGGAGTTTTATTTTTTTGGATTTCTTTGACATGTGCTTTGATCCTTTCAGTTAACGTGATTCGTGATGAGGTGCAGGTTCATGACGTCTATACTAGAAATTTGCCGTATTTCTTCTTCTGTTTCCGCATGTTTTGCAATTCAATATCTCCTGGAATAACAATGTCTGTGTCACATTTTATGTCCAGAGATCTTTTACGGCCAACATATTTTGTGGTGGAGAGAATCAGTTTTAAGGTGTTTAATCGGGCCTGCTGCTTGTCGTCAGATTTAATGACGTACCATGGCGTTTTTGCGGTGTGGGTACGTCTGAGCAGTTCGAATTTTGATTGGCTGAATTCATCCCATAAATCTTGGGCCTGTAAGTCAACCTCGCTTAACTTCCAGTGACGCAGGGGGTCATTTTTGCGGCGTTCAAAGCGTCTGGCCTGTTCGTCTTTGGATACTGAGAAATAGAGTTTGAGTAAAATGGTCTTGCCGTCATCAATAAAGCTGTGTTCATAGGTCGGTACTTTTTTCATGAACCGTTTATATTGTTTCTGGGTACAGAAGCCCATAACGGGTTCTACCATGGCTCGGTTATACCAGCTTCGGTCAAAAAGGACGATCTCTCCTGAGTGGGGGAACTGCTCAATATACCGCTTCATGTGTAGTTCGGTTTGTTGGATCTTGCTTGGTTTGCCCAAGGCCACTATGCGGTAGTGTTTTTCATTCATGTAGCGAGACACCCTCCGGATCGTCCCACCTTTTCCTGAGGCATCACGACCGTCAAAGCAGATGATCATTTTTTTGCCGGTTCTCTCCAGGTGCTGCTGCAACTTAATAAGCTCAGCCTGATAAGGTACTAACTCCATCTTGTTGGCATATCGCTCCAGGGCACTCTCAACAATTTTGTTTTTGTCCTTTTTGCTGAGTAGCTTGCGAATTTTTGTACATTCGGGTGTTAATTGAGGGGCACCTTGGAAATTTTTCTCTATATTACCTAGTGAGTCCTGGATAATATCGGAGAATTTCTTTGGCGTATCCAGCTTGCTTTTGGGCTTTGAAGGAGGTTTTTTGGGGGATGTTGAT
>JAOZSN010000137.1 GCA_029939635.1 Deltaproteobacteria bacterium | reverse complement strand
GGGCTTGTTCAACAAACGGTTCAGATTGTGGCGAGAATTATTACCACGCCCCTGGTGCGTCCTGGGGCTCGCACAATCTAACCTTATTCGTTATGCAAACAGTGGAAGATACTCAATAACACTGTCAGCTTTGCCAGGCTAAACCGAAAACTTCTCCAAGGTTAGAGGTAAAAAAAACGTGTTCCCAAGCAGATATCAGCATTTTTTTAACATCTCTAGAATCTCAGGCAGATCCTGCCACTCTTCAATGCTAGAGCTAAACCCAGCTACCTCACTGAAGGTGTGGAGCCGACGTTCGATGAATTTGGTCTCTTCTTTAGAGATCTCTTTTTCACGGAAGGCATAATAGGTAATAGATTCTAAGGTTTCTTTCTAATGGTAAAAAAGGGACCATGCCGAACCACAGAGGCTGGTAACTTGCCCAAAGTACAATAAATCTCCGCAGCCTCCTTCAGCGAAGTAAGGGGAAAAGATATCTTGGCAATTAGTATCATGGCAACTAACAAACCGGAAAAGTTTAAAAGTAAACATTCTATCTGTTTCTTGTAGCAATTTACCTGACAAATGGTCAATTATAATTGTCAAAGACAACTCTCATAACCAAACTATTCCTTCTCCCGCCGAATACGTGCCCCTACCTGCTGCAATTTTTCATCAAGACGCTCATAGCCACGATCAAGATGGTACACCCTGGAAACAGTAGTCGTCCCCTGGGCTGCCAGGCCAGCAATAACCAAGGATGCACTGGCACGAAGATCTGTGGCCATCACCGGTGCGCCAACCAGTTTACCAGTGCCGTTGACAATGGCACGTCCACCATCAACCCGGATATCAGCGCCCATACGTTGGAGCTCTGCTACATGCATAAAACGATTTTCAAAAATAGTTTCGTCAATAACGCTTAAACCATGACTACAGATCATTAATGCCATGATCTGGGCCTGCAGGTCGGTGGGAAAGCCAGGAAAGGGCATGGTCTTGACATCAACACAGCGCAGATCTTGGGGACGGGAGACAATAATGGATGATTTCTGTTCAACAATATCAATGCCAACCGTACGCATTTTTTCTAAAAAAGATGGCAAATGGCGTGGATTACAATGGGTCAGCTCAAGTTTACCGCCAGTTGCACCTACAGCGGCAATATATGTACCCGTCTCAATGCGATCAGGAATAATGGCTGTAGTGGCAGGTTTTAGGCTCTCAACCCCATCAATAGTAAGACAATCACTGTCTCTACCACGAATTTTTGCCCCCATGACCGTAAGCATATCAATGAGATTACCAATCTCTGGTTCCTTGGCAGCATTTTTGATAATGGTCCGACCCTGGGCCAGACAGGCAGCCATGAGCATATTTTCCGTACCTGTAACAGACGGAATATCAAAATAGATGGTCCCACCCTGCATGCGACCATCTATGGAGCCATCCACATACCCCTCAACCAACTCTAAAGTGACACCAAGAACCTGTAACCCTTTAGTATGAAAATTAATGGGACGGGCACCGATAGCACATCCTCCAGGCAGAGAGACTCTAGCCCGGCCCAAACGAGCCAATAGAGGCCCTAAAACCAGCACAGAAGCACGCATGGTCTTAACTAAATCATAGGAGGCCTCATAATTGTTCACCCCATCTGAATTGATAATGAGGGTATGATCTTCAGGCCAGCTATAACTCACCCCAAGGGTTTCGAGGAGAGTCAACATGGTTCTGATATCACGTAAATCAGGCACGTTTGTCAGGGTATGCTCACCTGGACAAAGCAATGTCGCAGCAATAAGAGGCAGGGCTGCATTTTTAGCACCGCTGATACGGATAGTACCGTTAAGGGGCACGCCGCCTTCAATAATTATCTTATCCATTTATATCTCCACAGACCGCCTGGCTGAAATAATCCTGGGCAGACCAGCGTAATCATTACGAACTAAAATTTGAGTAAATAATGGATCAGCTGCCAGCAAGGATGTCACATACTCCTGCTGGTCATAGCCAATCTCCATAAAAAACCAGCCACCAGGCACAAGGTAGCTGGAAACATCAGGGCAAAAACTCGTTATCACCGCCCGCCCCTGCTCACCACCATCAAGGGCCAGGTGGGGTTCATACTCCACCACATCATCCTGCAACGCATTAAATGTTGTTGGATCAACATAGGGAGGGTTGCAGACAATAATATCAAAAAGGGTATTTTTTGCCAGACTGGAATACCAAGACGATTGCAGCAGACAGATACGACTGGTAAGGTCATGGCGTCGACAATTTTGCTTGGCCACCTGCAACGCTTCCCAGGAAAGATCCAGGGCTGTAAATCGGCCTTGTGGCAACTCTAAGGCCAGGGTGATGGGTAAAATTCCGCTGCCGGTTCCCATATCAAGGATGCGGCCTTGAAACTCTGCTACCTCAGGAATTACAGCAAGTACCTCCTCTACCAAAATTTCTGTCTCTGGCCGAGGAATAAGGACAGCAGGTGTAACAATAAAAGGCAGGGACCAAAATTCCTGCGCACCAACTATATAGGCCAAGGGCTCAAAGGTGGAGCGACGCTGTATACATTGCGCGAAGATTTCTTGTTGACTGGCAGTAAGGGAACGCTCACAGAGAAAGAGCTGGTTCTTGGGGACATCAAGGAGATGACTTAACAAAAAGGCACAATCCAGGTCAGCATCTGGCACGCCGTGCTGCTGTAACACCTTGAGACCCTGGCGATACAGATCTTGCAGGATCATGATTATTGAAGGGTTTTCAGTAGTTCCGCTTGATAATGAGCAATGAGCGGATCAACAACATCATCAATCTTTCCTGCCATAATGTCATCAAGCTTGTAAAGAGTAAGATTAATACGATGGTCAGTTAACCGCCCTTGCGGAAAATTATAGGTACGAATTCGTTCGCTTCGATCACCTGTGCCAATCTGACTCTTGCGCTCAGCAGAAATAAGATCATGCTGCTCCTGTTGCATTTTATCAAGCAACCTGGCGCGCAGTACCTGTAATCCTTTAGCCTTATTCTTGTGCTGAGACTTTTCATCCTGACAACTAACCACCAAACCGGTGGGAAGATGAGTAATACGAACTGCAGAATCAGTGGTGTTAACACTCTGACCTCCAGGACCAGAGGCCCGAAAGACATCAAAACGCAATTCTGTAGGATCAATATCTAACTCAACCTCTTCAGCCTCAGGGAGCACAGCAACAGTAACCGCAGAAGTATGGACACGACCTTGAGTCTCTGTTTCAGGAACACGTTGAACCCGATGGACACCAGATTCATATTTGAGCTTAGAGTACACCTGTTTGCCACTGACTAAACCGACAATCTCTTTAAAGCCACCAATGCCAATGGGATTCGAAGAAAGAATTTCGACCTTCCAGCCCTGCGACTCAGCAAAGCGTTGATACATACGAAAAAGATCACTGACAAAAAGGGCAGCCTCGTCACCACCGGTCCCAGCTCTAATCTCTAAAAGAGTATTTTTTGCATCATTGGGGTCAGTGGGTAAAAGCAGTAAACGCAACTCATGTTGCAGTTCTTCAGAGCGTTCTTTTAGCTCATCAATTTCAAGATGAGCCAATTCCTGCATCTCTTCATCATCATCATTTTGGAGGATATCTTTGTTTTCGGATATCTGGGGAGGAATGGATACATACTCTTGGTAAAGGGTATATATCTTAGTGGCATGTGAATGTTCGCGAGCCACATCTGCATACTGTTTTTGGTCAGCCAGGATGGCAGGATCAGATAATTTACCCTCTAACTCGAGAAGTTTTTCATCCAAATGCTCAAAACGCTTAAAAATATCCATGACATTAACAGGTGTGCGGATTAGTGAGAAGATGAGGCAATAACAATTTTACCAAAAAGATGAAAAGCACGAAGGAACATAGTTTCTGTTCTTTCGTGCTTTTGTTTTCTTATGGTAATGCCTGTTTTGCTCTTAAAGAAGAGAAGAACAGAGATAAGAAATTTACTTGTCCAGAGTCCTGCCATATTTCTTAAGGAACTTCTCTACACGACCAGCAGTATCAACAAGCTTTTGCTTGCCAGTAAAAAAGGGATGACAGGCAGAGCAGATCTCCACTGACATTTCACTATTCACAGAACCGATCTCTACTTCATTTCCACAAGCACATCTGGCCTTAATGATATTATAATCGGGATGAATATCAGCTTTCATAACAATCTCCATACGTTAGATATCAGCAATCAGAGTGCTGATGTAAATTATTCATGCATATATACTTCACCTTTAGCAGTGAAGATACATATCAAAACGGTCAAAATAAAAAAAGGCGGCAGTCATGTCACGTTAGATTGACATATACTAACACCTTTAAAGGCAGGCCATTATACCCGTAAAACAGATAAATGCAAGGGATCAATAATTATTCAGATAAGGCCACAAAGTATCCTAAATTTGCAATTGAGATAAAAAATCTTCGCAATTTATAATAAATCACCCATTCATGGAATCAAAAAACTCATCATTATCCTTGGTTCCCTTCATCTTAGAAAGGAGAAATTCCATGGCATCAGCCGGATGCATAGAGGAGAGAAGCTTACGCAGAATCCAAGTTCGGTTAAGCTTGGCTGGATCAAGGAGAAGATCTTCTTTTCTAGTACCAGAACGATTCAGATCAAGGGCTGGATAAATACGCTTATTGGCCATTTTACGATCAAGAACGATTTCCATATTACCAGTGCCCTTGAATTCCTCAAAAATAACCTCATCCATCCGAGAGCCTGTCTCAATAAGAGCAGAGGCAATAATGGTCAGACTTCCACCCTCTTCAATATTTCGGGCTGCCCCGAAAAACCGTTTAGGACGATGAAGAGCATTGGAATCAACACCACCGGAAAGAATTTTGCCACTAGGAGGCACCACGGTATTATAGGCTCTAGCCAAACGGGTCAGACTATCGAGTAAAATGACCACATCAAACTTATGCTCCACCAAGCGCCGCGCTTTTTCAATGACCATTTCTGCCACCTGAATATGACGCTGAGGTTGCTCATCAAAGGTTGAGCTGACCACCTCTGCATCAACACTGCGAGCCATGTCCGTCACCTCTTCAGGCCGCTCATCAATGAGCAGGACAATGAGCTTAACTTCTTTATGATTCTTAGTGATGGAGTTGGCGATATCCTTAATCAGGACAGTCTTACCTGTTCGTGGCGGTGCGACAATCAGACCACGCTGCCCCTTACCAATGGGAGCCATAAGATCAAGGAGACGCATACCATAATTATCCGACTCATACTCAAGCTTGATCTGCTCATTGGGGTGAAGAGGGGTCAGATTGGTGAAAAGTGTTTTCTTCCGAGATTGTGCTGGCGGCTCAAAATTGATGGAATCGACCTTCAGCAAGGCAAAATAGCGTTCACCATCCTTAGGGGGGCGAATCTGGCCTTCAATTGTGTCGCCGGTCCGTAAGGAAAGTTTTCGTATCTGGGAAGGAGAGACATAAATATCATCCGGCCCGGGTAGATAATTAAAATCAGGGGCACGCAGAAAACCAAACCCATCAGGCAGAATCTCTAAAACACCATTAGCCCGTACAGAGACATGTTTATTATTTTTCCTGGTCTGGGCCTGAATAATAGCAAAAATAATTTCCTGCTTGCGCATGCCACTTACGCCATCAATTCCCATATCCTTAGCAAGTTTTGTCAACTCATGGATTTTTTTGAGTTTAAGCTCAGAGATATGCATAAAAGTAGATTCACTCCCGTAATCAAGGTAACCCGAGAAGAATATTCAGGGGATATGGTAGTTAGATGTGATAGTGTTATCTGCCAACAATGGCAAAAAAAAAGAAAATATAAGTTTGGGGACGTAACTGATTGGCTCGCTTAAGAAAATCTAGAGAAAAGGTGCCTGGTACGGCTGTCATTATGAATAAGTATACATACAGCAATTATTAATGATATGTACACTATAAAATCTACTAAATCTAAAAATTATATAGCTTGCCAACCGCCCCACTGTCAAGATTAATTTAATAGTTTGATAAAGTTAGCACGAATCAGAAGCCATGAAAAGCAAAACAGTACATTTTTAAGCCAAAATCGTGGACAAATGAATCAACTGGATATACGTAGCACCCCAACTACCACTATTATCAACAACATGATCGGACAGTTCCGCTTTAACGCTTATTGCCATTTGAGCTGTCAACGACTGTTGGGCTTGCTGTAACGACACCCCGTCCCGATTAACAAGGCGCTGACGACACGTCTTTGGTTGGGCATAGACACAAATAATGACAGAGAACATATCCTGCCATCCAGCCTCAAACAGCAGCGGCACCTCAACCAGAGCATGACTGGGCTGGGGAGAGAAAGCTTCAAGTTGCTTTTCTATCTCCAGCAGAACAAGGGGGTGAAGCAAGGCATCTAGCTTAGTGCGTAAAGCAGGATCAGCGAAGATTGCTTGGCGCAAGGCAGCTCTATCAATCTCACCACCTAAAGCTAGAAAGGAAGGATCAAGGCCACGTAAAGCACGCCATCCAGATCTACCCTCTGCCATGATTGCAGCAGCAGCATTATCACAGCTGACGCCAGGCCAACCTGTTAGTAGTGATAATGTTCTGGCAACCCGAGACTTGCCAGAACCAATGACCCCTGTCACCCCCACAAGATTCATGGTATCTCCGAGCTAAAATCATGCTCAGTGAGTACATTAGCAATATCGTCAGCAAGAGGAGCGTGAAAGACCATTTCTTCATTACTGACAGGATGCATAATTTGCAGTCTCGAGGCATGCAAACAGAGACGAGGAGCAGGAACAACGGAAGTTTTTTTGCCACCATAAATGGGATCAGCCAGCACTGGGCATCCCACAAAGGCGAAATGCACTCTAATCTGGTGAGTACGACCAGTTTCAATAATAACTTCTAGAAAAGAAAGAGATTGAGACCTACTCAGCACACGATAGCGCGTCACAGCAGTTCTGCCATCTTGTTTCAGAACAGCCATTTTTTTTCGTTGAACAGGATGCCGGCCCAACAGGGTCTGGATGACATCTTCATCTTTTGCTGGATGACCCGCAACAATGGCATGATACATCTTTTTAACAGTTCGCTGCTGAAATTGACGAGCCAGGTGTTGATGAGCTTGATCATTTTTTGCAACCACAAGAACACCAGAGGTATCCTTGTCAAGACGATGGACAATACCGGGACGGATCTCCCCGCCAATACCGGAGAGATCACCACAGTGATAAAGCAAGCCGTGAACAAGGGTTTTGTCAGCATGACCAGGGGCAGGATGAACCACCAGACCTGCTGGCTTGTTAATAACAATAATATCAGCATCTTCAAAAAGAACACCAAAATCAACATGTATAGGGGTAAGAGAAACCTCCGTAGGTGGAGGAACGACAATCGTCACGGTTTCTCCTGCTTTGAGTCGATACCCTGTTTTACGATTTTCCCCATCAACCTTAATCTGACCGCCTAAATTGAGCCCTTGCAGACGGGAACGAGACAGGTGAGCTAACTCCTGCTGGCTGGCAAGAAATTTATCCAGGCGGATACCAGCATAGCAGTCTGCGATAGTCAAACAGAATTCAGAGGAAGGAAGGGAATCGTCCATAGCATAAAGGTAGAATGTGATATGTAAAAATCGAGTAGGATGAGGTGAGTTTATAAAGCTCACCTCATCCCTCTCACAGCACCGTGCGTAAGAGCCTCGTACACGGCTCCTGTTTATTCTTTTATTTCACAATGAAACAGGAATTC
>JAOZSN010000136.1 GCA_029939635.1 Deltaproteobacteria bacterium | reverse complement strand
CTTTTTCTTTTTTCTCTACTTTTTTTGTCTTTTACGGTATGGTATTGCCGTTTTTCAACCCCTATCTTTTAAATTATCCTTTTATAAACGGAGTAGTATTATGAAACTTATTCTTCTCGGCGCCCCTGGTGCTGGCAAAGGAACTGTGGCTAAGCAGCTTACCAAGATTGATGGCTCTGTACAGATTTCTACTGGTGATATCCTACGTGGTGCTGTGCGCGCTGGCACTGATCTTGGCAAAGAGGCCGATGGCTACATGACCCGTGGTGATCTGGTACCTGATTCTTTGATCATGGGTATCATGGAAGAGCGCCTACAGGAAGATGACTGCAAGTCCGGTTTTCTGCTTGACGGTTTCCCACGCACCATTCCACAGGCCGAAGAGCTCACCGTGTTGCTAGAGAAACTGGGTATCAAACTTGATATGGCAGTTAATATTGATGTGCCTCGTGACGTAATCTTTGACCGCCTTTGCACCCGTCGTACCTGCGAGAACCCTGACTGCCAGGAAATCTATAATATTAAAAGCATGCCTCCCAAGAAAGAAGGCATCTGTGACAAATGCGGCAGTCCCATTGTCCAACGTGCTGACGAGACAGAAGAGGCCATTGGTCACCGCCTTGATACCTACAACGAGAAAACCGCGCCTGTGGCTGGCTTTTACGAGAAAGCTGGTCTGCTGAAGACCATCACAGGGACTTCCAGTGATATCGTCGTTGCTGGTGTCAAAAAAGAATTGGGGATTTAAAAAGTTATCAGTATTCATTTATCAGTTGTCAGACCAAGACACCAGTTAGGTCTTTTCTGGCAACTGACAACTGAATACTGATAACTTTTCTTTCACATGAAAGAAAACATCACTATCATCGGTGGGGGTCTTGCTGGCTGCGAGGCAGCCTGGCAGGCCGTACACCAGGGGGTGAGTGTTACCCTCTACGATATGAAACCGGCGAAATTCAGCCCAGCCCATTCCTCAGAGAATCTAGCAGAGCTAGTTTGCTCCAACTCCATGCGCTCCGACGATACCACTTCAGCAGTGGGTCTACTCAAAGAAGAAATGCGCCAGCTCAACTCTCTGCTCATGAATGTGGCAGAAGAGACCAAGGTGCCAGCAGGCAAAGCACTGGCTGTTGATCGTGAAAAATTTGCCGCCGCAATAACCAAGAGAATCAGTAACCACCCAGATATCACCATCATTCGTGAGGAAATCAGCCATATTCCCCATAACGAGCCAACCATCCTGGCCACTGGCCCCCTCACCTCAGAACCGCTCACCGCTGCACTCATGAAACTCACTGGTCAGGAACATCTTTCCTTTTATGATGCCATTGCGCCAATCATAAGTGCTGACTCCCTGGATCGCTCCATTATTTTCCAGGCATCCCGCTATGAGGATGGCCCAGGCGACTACCTGAACTGCCCGATGAATAAAGAGGAGTATCTCCGTTTCGCCGATGCCATGGCTAAGGCCGACACCGTTCCCCTCCATTCCTTTGAAAAGAAAAAATACTTTGAAGGATGCCTTCCCATTGAAGTTATGCTGGAACGGGGCATTGACACCCCACGCTTTGGCCCCATGAAACCCGTTGGCCTGCCCGACCCACGCCTTGGTCATGACACCTATGCTGTTGTCCAGCTCCGCATGGAAGACAGGGAGGGCAATCATTATAATATGGTTGGCTTCCAAACCAAGCTTACCTACCCAAGCCAAAAGAAGGTATTTCGCCTCATTCCAGGTATGGAAAAGGCACACTTCATTCGCCTTGGTTCTATCCACCGCAACACCTTTGTCTGTGCTCCTGAAATTCTCGACCAAACCCTACAAGTAAAAAAGCAGCCTATGCTCTTTCTGGCTGGCCAACTTTCAGGGGTGGAGGGTTATGTAGAATCCATTGCCATGGGCTTATTAGCTGGCATCAACGCAGCCCGACTGGCCTTACTTCGTGACCTTGTCATCCCTCCAGAAAAAACAGCCCATGGTGCACTCATCCACCACCTGACCAATAGAGAGGTAAAGCGTTTCCAACCTTCCAACGTCAACTACAGCCTCTTTCCGTCCTTTGATAAACAGGCATACAAGGCCTCCCTGTCCGAGACAGAGCTCAACGCAAAAAAAGGTCGCCGTAACCGCTTGCGTATTGGCAAACGAGACAAGGCAACCTTTCGCAGCAAAATAGCTTTGGCAACTATGGAAAAGTGGGTAAAAACGGTTAAAGGATAAAAAACAGGACGGACTCGCCTACGGCTAACGGATCAGCTAAAGTGGCCGCGTATTACCGTAGGCGTGGAACGCCGCCCTGTAGGTGCTTTAGCACCGTCCCGTAGGAAAAGAGCAAAGCGATATTCCGTCCCGCTACTCACTGTCTAAAACTTTTCTAATCACCTGAATCAGTTCACCCATAGCAACCGGTTTCTGTACATAGTCACGAATCCCCATAGCCAATGCCCTTTCCCGATTGAGCACCTCGCTGAAACCTGTGCAGAGGATAATGGCTTGTTCCTTATTTATGGCCAATATTTCCTTAGCCAGTTCCTCGCCATTCATATCCGGCATGGTCATATCGGAGACAATAATATCAAAGCCCTTTGGTTCAGCCTGAAAGGCAGTAAAGGCCTCTACACTATCAGTAAAAACAGAGATATCATAGCCAAAGGAATCAAAGGCCTCCTGAGCAAGCCCTGCGATAACCAACTCGTCATCAACAAAAAGAATTCGCTCGTGCCCTTCCAAATCCTCGTGATTTTGCACATCCTCCTCAATTGTAGCAGCAGGTTCATCCACTATCGGCAAGAATACATGAAAGGTGGTACCAATACCAGGTTCACTATACACAGTGATCTGCCCACCATAGGATCCGACAATACCGTGCACCACAGAAAGCCCCAGACCCGTGCCTCGTCCTGCCTCCTTGGTGGTAAAATAGGGGTCAAAAATTCTTTCCTGGGTCTCCTTATCCATACCGCAACCAGTATCGCTGACCTGAAGGGCGAGATAGCGACCAGGGGCAAGATCCAAACCAAGAATAGGTTCCCCATCCTGCACTGTAATTTCACGCAGAGAAACTCCAAGCTCCCCACCACCACCCTGCATGGCATGATATGCATTCGTGCATAGATTCATGACAATCTGGTGAATCTGGGAAGGATCGGCCAACACAGTGGCCTCAGACAAAATCTCCTGGGCCATGGCAATAGAGGTAGGGATGGATGATCGTATCAACTTCACAGCCTCACGGACGATAAGGGACATCTGCAAGGGATACTGATCCTGCTCGCCCTTGCGACTGAAGGTGAGAATCTGCTGCACTAAGCCCTTAGCACGATCCGCTCCCTTTTTGATCTCCAAAAGAAAACCTGTCAGCTTTTCATCCTTACAAATCATAAGAGCTAATTCATCAAACCCCATGATGCCAGTTAAAATATTATTAAAATCATGGGCAATACCGCCAGCCAAGGTACCAATGGCCTCCATTTTCTGGGCTTGACGCAATTCAGCGGTGCGTTTTTCCACTAACTCCTCAAGATTTTCCTGGTACATACGATTTTCAGCGATCAGATCTGCCTTTTCCAGCGCCTTATTCACCGTGTGCTCCAGAACCAATAAATCTGTCACCGGCTTGGTGATATAATCACACGCCCCAGCCCGGATTGCCTCAATGGCATCTTCCAGCATACCCGTACCAGAGACAACAACCACAGGCACATCCGGTGCCTCCTCAGCCAGGGTACGGATCACCTGCAGACCATCCATCTCTGGCATACGCAGATCTACCAAGACAATATCTGGTTGCTCCTGCCGGAAGACCTCCAGACCAGCACGACCATTGTCAGCCTCAAAGACAACAAATCCTGAATCCTCAAAAAAGAGCTGAATAGAACGACGTAAACCATCCTCGTCATCAATGGTTAATAATTTTTTATTCTCAAAAGAAGTCATAATGTACCCTTAATCAGGGCCTCAACTGCCTCAGCGAGGATATTCATCTCGGAAATTGGTTTTAAGAAAATATGTTTTCCACCCATGCCTTTTTTCAGTAAATCAGCGGGCAGGCGATAATCAGTACTGCCGGTATGAATTATAAACTTCTGCAAAATCCCCTCATCAACGGCTGTACGGATCACCTCGTTGCCATCAATGCCAGGCAAGCGCATATCTACCACACAGGCACTAATATCTTCCTTGCGCAAAATCTCCAGCGCCTCCTCACCGCTGGCGGCCACAAAAACGTCATAGCCCTCATCCTCAAAAAAGAAGGCGAGATTATGCAGCAATCTCTCTTCGTCATCAACAAGCAGTATCTTAATCATACATGTTTCCTGTTTACCTGTCCTATTATCCCTTATAATGCCTATGATGCTGGAGCTATGGGGAGACGAATAGTAAAAACTGATCCCACCCCAGGTGTTGACTCCACCTCCATACTGCCCTTATGATTATTAGTAATAATCATATATGACACAGAGAGCCCCAAACCAGTGCCACTTCCCACCGGTTTGGTGGTAAAGAAAGGCTCAAAAACCCGTTTGCGTACTTCCTCTGGAATACCAGGACCATTATCAGCCACCTCAACCCTGACAAATTTACCATCCTGCCGTACCCCCAAGGTAATGGTAGGTATTTCATCCCCCATCTCTTTATCAGCAAAGGCCTGGGCCGCATTCTTTAGAAGATTAAGAACAACCTGCTCAAATTCGGTAATCACCAACTTCACCTTGGGTACATTGTGGTCATAATTCCTAACAAGATTGAGATGACGAAAATCATACTTCTTCTTCAAATCATAGTCATTCCCAGCCAATTCCACGGTCTGATCAATAAGTTCGGCAACCTCTGCATACTGCAGGGCAGATTCACTACGCCGTGAAAACTGGAGCATATTAGCAACAATCTTGGCAGCCCGGTTGCCAGCCTCGCGAATATCCTCCACCATGGCCAGTACCATGCGTTTGTCCAGGTAAGCATGAATAGCAGCCAAGGGAACCCCAAGATCATCAGCCACGTGCTCATTGGCAGCCAAACCAGGAGATACTCGCCGTTCAATATTCTGCACCGCCTGCACCATGATGCCCAAGGGGTTATTGATCTCATGGGCCATACCTGCAGCCAAGCCCCCCACAGACATCATCTTCTCTGTCTGCACCATCATCTCTTCAATCTGTACACGCTCAGTGACATCATCAACCCGCAGCACTGCCCCTTCAATACCATTCGCCACCAAAGGGTAGATGGTTACATCTTTAAAACAATTCTCACCATCCAGGTTATAGCTGAACTTACTGGTCTCTTTCACCTGGCGATCACGAATGGCTGCCTGTACCTGTTCCATCTGGGAGGAAAACTGAGGCAAGACATCCCTTAACAGCGCCCCCCTGGTCTCGGCAAAGGTAAGCCCGTTAAGCTGCTCTGCCTCTCGATTCCAGCGGGTGACACGACCATCAGCATCCAGGCCGATAAGGGCCGATGGCATGGAATCAATAACATTGTTCAGATAATTACGGAGCTGACGTAACTCCTCCTCATCCTGCTTCCGCTCGGTAATATCAGTGGAGATACCGCAGATGGAATAAATATCTCCCTGACTATCACGTAAGGGGAATTTGGCCGAAATATAGGTATGAAGACCATCGCTATGGGGAGCCTCCTCCTCCGACTCCACTAATTCACCCCGTTCAACAACCTGTTGATCAATTTCGACAAATTTTTCGGCCAATTCAGCAGGAAATAACTCAGCATCAGTACGACCAATAATATCCTCGTAATTGGTCACCACCATTTCCCGAAAACTGCGATTAACCATGAGAAAACGACCAGACATATCTTTGAGATAGATAACAGAATTGGTGTTGTTGATGATCGACTGTAATAGATCCTCATTTTCACGAAGTTGGCGATCTCGACTCTCCACCTGGGCCAGCATATTATTGAAAAAATCTGTAAGATCGCCAATCTCATCATCACTGTGGCGCGTGCCCCGCACACTATAATCCTGACGCTGCGAAACCATCTCCATCACAGTCGCTAGATGAGCCACGGGCCCGGAAATAATCTTTTGTAGCCAGGTTGAGAGCAGCAGGGTAATGGCACCGGAAAGTAATACCAAAACCACCAGAGCCGCCATACTATTGCGCAAGAACGCGGCACGCTCCTGTTGATTTGATCGGAGCAAAATTGTCCCGAGGAACAACTCTTTTTCCATAATACGCCGGGCCATAAAGACTTCGTTATTTACCTCCCTGGCACCCTGCCAATCTGGCGCGGTCTGTGAGAAATCAGGGCTCCCCAGACGCTGCCAACTGGAAAAAAGGACACCATCAGCAGTAAAGAGGAAGGCACCGGTCATGGAAGAAACTGCCTCTAAGGAGCGCAGGGCATCCCGTCCCTCCCGGGGATCATCAAAGGCCAAGGCGCCCTTAGAATTATAGGCTATTATCTCAGCCTGGGATGTCAGGTTTTGTAACAACCAATCCTGAAAGGCATAATATTGATAGGTGATAAAGGTAGCACTGGTCACCAACATGGCAAAAAAGCTGGTTATCATGGTGACCACCAAAATTTTATCACGGATGGACAGTCGACTTAAGATCCGAATATACAAAGGACGGGGAGGAAGTTTAGTTGGCATCAGTATCCTCCAAAACCTGAGCAGCCATTTTTAACATCTGGGCTCGGAAGTTAATGCCGACCTGAGCGGCACGGGTCCGCTCTACGGCAAATTTAATACGGTTACGGCGACTAAAAAAAGCTATCATACCCCCATGGTCAATGAACCCTTCCATATCACTAACGGTAAGAACAGGAAAACCCTCAACCTTAGCCAAAACAGGAGAAACCTGCTTGACCAGGGAGCCATTGATAAAAATAAGCTGACAACCACGCAATTCCTCCTGGCTGGCGTCAAAAGAAAGATAGCGAATAACAAGCTTTCTGCCATCCACCGGTCGATTTGCCACCTGACCAAAAAAATCACTGAATGGATTTTCTCCTACAATACCAATGGTAAAGGTCTTGGAATCTTCGACAAAGGCCGCATCCGGCCATTCGCCAAAAAGAATAAAACGATAGGTAAAGCCCGCTTTGATCTTGTAATTCCGGGGGGAATCACAGCAACCCAGCGCAGGCATAAAGACAATGAGACAAATCAGGGCAGGTATCAGCCAGCGGGCAGATCGATGTAAGGATAGGGAACGCCAATGCATAACAATAAGTGTAGCTAAAAATTAGCGGAAAGGCCAGCACTAAACAACCGGCCCATTTGCGGGAACCCAGCGCAGGTTTCATAATTTTCATCCAACAGATTTTCCACCGCAACAAAAAAAAGGGGAGGGTAAAAAGGTCTATTGAATAGGACACCTTGCCATTGAGCTAGCAGGGAAAAAGTGGACACAAAATTAAGAGCAGTTAGACTGCTGTTAGGAGGTAAGCATGAACTTCAGGAGTTAATTCCAAAAGTTCAGAAAACTCATAAGGCCTCCAGAAAACCTCTGCAAACCGTCGTATTTCCAGAGAACTAGAGAAAGGCGGAATTTGTTGTGCCAAGCACACCAGCCAGCACATTGATGAAGCTGGCTGGTGTAGTAGCAAAGAAGCCAAATATAGCCTGAGTTGGTGATATAATGTATGACTGGTCTTTTTTCTTCTTTGGAAAACTTACTTCAGCCGAGACAAAAATGCAGGGCGTATAAACAGAAAAAAGGGGTTACAGCAATAAGCTCAGACTGTCAAGATGATCGCTTACCGCGCAGAGACAGCCATGGCCAACAGTATCCGCC
>JAOZSN010000135.1 GCA_029939635.1 Deltaproteobacteria bacterium | reverse complement strand
TTATTACCGAGCCATCTTTAGTTGTGTATGCCTGGATCTTGTTATACTCGCTCTTTACCATACTCATATAAATCCCCCCCCATTATGACTCATATACCTTTTGACTCTCAGCGTCTAGCAAACACATTTACGACATTATGCGAAATTGACAGCCCAGCTCGCAACGAAGAACTTGTCGCACAGTATCTTATAAATTTCTTTTCAGCACTCCCCAACGTAGAATTTTTTGAAGATGATTCAGCTCGAGTCACCGGCTCTAGCACTGGCAATCTTATTTTTCGCTTACCAGGAACAAACCCTGACCTCTCCCCCATTTTCTTTAATTGTCATATGGATGTCATCGCTCCCTGTCTTGGCGTTAAGGTCATTTGTGAAGATTCTATTTTTCGCAGTGCAGGTAATACTGTCCTAGGCTCTGATGATAAGGCTGGCATTGCCATACTGCTTGAACTTTCCCTGATTCTCCACGAGTCTAAGATTTCCCATTGCCCCCTTGAATTTGTCTTCACTACCTGTGAAGAGATTGGTCTTCTTGGTGCAAAGGCTTTTAAGCCTGACAATATCACAGCGAAACAGGGTTTTGCCCTAGACTCCACAGGAGTCGATAATGTAATCATTGGCGCTCCAGCTGCTGTATATATTAATGCCACTATCCAGGGCAGGGCAGCTCATGCCGGACTTAACCCTGAAGATGGTATAAGCTCTATTTTCCTGGCTTCACAAGCGATCAGCCGCCTTCCCCTTGGTCGCCTCGACCCTGACAGCACAGCAAATATCGGCCTGATCGAAGGTGGAACAGCAACAAATATCATTCCAGAAATTGTAAAAATTTATGGAGAAATCCGCAGTCATTCCTCAAACAAACTTGCTAAGCATACTTCTCATTTTAAAGATATTTTCACCAACACAGTCCAGCTCTTAGCTCCTGATGCCCACCTTATTTTCAATGCACCCCCTCAGTACCCAGCTATGCGACTCCCTTCTACCTCCCCCTTAATTTCTTTAGTCAACCGCGCCTCAGCCTCCTTGGATCGTGAAATCCATTCTATTATTGCTGGAGGTGGCAGCGATGCAAACATTTTCAACTCACTTGGTCTTGAAACTGCCATACTTGGTATTGGTATGGAAAACGTCCACTCCACCAGTGAGCAAATTTCTCTCAACAATATAATTCGCACCCTTGAACTTTGTTATTCACTCATAACATCTTAATTCTACGTTTTTTCTGGCTAATGTTTCACGTGAAACATTAGCCAGACACCCACCACTCTCTCAAATCAAGCCAAACAAAGTAGTTTGCAAACTGCCCTGTTTCCCGTATTGTAGAATCCTGAATCAAATTTTCATGTACTAAAAATCTGACCGCCATAACTAATGGCTTGCCTGGGGAGGGTACAAATCACAATGACCAAACGCACCAAAAGAGCTAAAGTTGTAACTCTAGCCAACCAAAAGGGTGGTGTTGGGAAAACAACAAGCGCTGTGAACCTAGCTGCAGCAGTGGCGAGCCTAGGCAAAAAAACACTCCTCATCGATTCTGACCCGCAAGGGAACGGCTCAAGTGCCTGCGGGGTTGTCAATGGTGCCAAGCTCAAAACGCATCTATATCACTGTTTTATTGAGCCATCACGAACAGCTGAGGCAATTCACAACTCTCACGATATCGCCAACTTATACATCTTACCTACCCAAATAGATCTCATTGGTGTAGAAGTTGAGTTGATGAATCAAAAAAAACGAGAGCGTTTTCTAGAGCAGGTAATAAAGGAGGTTGAGGGGGATTTTGATTACATCTTTATTGATTGCCCACCGTCATTAGGCCTCCTCACTCTTAACGCTTTGACAGCCTCTGACTCTGTTATCATCCCAATGCAATGTGAATACTTTGCCCTTGAGGGTTTAAGCCAGCTGGTAAGAACCATTAAACTGGTCAAAAACTCATATAATAAACGTCTCAAGATAGAAGGCTTACTTCTCACCATGTTTGACAGGCGAAACAAGTTGACCTATCAAGTGGCCAAAGAGGTAAAAAATCATTTTAAAAAAAAGGTGTACAAAACTGTCATCCCTCGTAATGTTCGCTTAAGCGAAAGCCCTAGTCATGGTAAACCGGTAATGGTTTATGATAAGAATTCAGCCGGGGCATTAAGTTACACCAATCTTGGCAAAGAATTTTTAAAACAACAGACGGCAAGGAAATAACCATGAGCGACGACAGACTTGGCAGGGGGTTAGGCTCACTTCTCCCTGAAGACCTAGATGACGAGAACAAGGCCGATGGCGAGTATATCCTATGTGATATTGCAGCCATCAAACCTAATCCGTATCAACCAAGAAAGGAAATGGATGAGGCAGCCTTAAGCGAATTAACCTCATCAATCAAAGAAAAGGGGATACTCCAGCCGTTGGTTGTCACCCGAGACGATACAGCGTATGGGGAAGATGAGTATATCCTTATAGCTGGTGAACGGCGACTCAGGGCAAGTAAAAATGCCGGAATGACTGAAGTGCCTGTTATAGTAAAGGACATCAGTGATAATCAGAATCGCCTGGAACTTGCCCTTATCGAGAATATCCAGCGGGAAAACCTTAACCCACTGGAAGAGGCCTTGGCATATCAGCAACTCACCAAGGAATTTGAGCTTACCCAGGAAGAGGTAGCGCGGCAGGTAGGAAAAGAGAGATCAACGGTTGCCAACACCTTACGATTACTTAACCTTCCTGATTTTGCCAAAGAGGATATTGCTACTGGTCGACTCAGTATGGGCCATGCCCGGGTACTCCTGTCCCTGGCAGATGTGGAGCAGATAAAAGAGGTTCGCGATAAAATAATTAAGCAGGGATTAACGGTACGCAAGGCTGAGGCATTAGTCAAAGAGACCAGAAGAAAAGGACCTGGCCGGGCAAGGGCTGCTGCAATTAACAAGAAACCTATCCCGACTTCATACTGCAAAACCTTGACGAATGATCTTATCCGTCATCTTGGCACAAAATCAAAAATCGTCCAGAGTGGTGACCGTGGCAAAATCGAGATCGAATATTACTCACTGGATGATCTGGAACGTATCCATAATCTCATCAGTCAAATAGCTGGTGAATAATGTGTCATTATTCCCTTACCAGTACTAGCCAACCCCGTCACAAACGACAAATAATAATGATAAATCAGCCACATAGAAAGAACAAAAAACTTGATTTTTCAATACAAAATGCTGATTTGGTGCATTAACAATGAACTTACCACAGGTAATAGAGCAGGCAACACTCTTAGCCAATGAGATGATTGCCCCTGAGATCCATCGCATGGAGTTGCACGCTCCAGGTATAAGTGGCGTTGCCCAACCAGGTCAATTTGTCATGCTTGGACTCAGCGGCCTAGATCCCCTTTTACGTCGGCCATTTTCAATTCACCAGTGTACAGACAATAGTATCACCCTTTTATATAAGGTAGTGGGAAAAGGGACCACAGCCATGGCTCAAATGGGAGCGCCACAACAGGTATCGCTACTTGGGCCACTAGGCAACGGATTTCAACCCGCCTTAGAAGCCACTCACCATTGCCTGGTGGGTGGCGGACTAGGAATTGCACCCATGCTTTTCTTAGCCAATCATATCAGGAAAAGCCAACCAAATGCTGGAGTGACTATTTTGCTTGGCGGCCGCAATAAACAAGAACTGTTGGCGCAGGAAGAATTTGCTCCATTGGGCAACTTGCAAGTCGCAACAGATGATGGATCTGCTGGGCTACACGGTTTTGTCAGTGAGCTCTTGGAAAACATAGACAGAAAGGACATGCACGTCTATACGTGCGGTCCATTGCCAATGATGAAGGTTGTGGCAGAAATCTGCCGCAAGAAATCGTGGTTGTGCCAAGTTTCACTGGAAAGTCACATGGCCTGTGGTATGGGTGCCTGTCTTGGTTGTGCGGTGGAGAAAGCTGAATTACGTCCCAATGAAAAAAAATATGTGCACGTCTGCAAAGATGGGCCAGTATTTAACGCGAGTTTACTATGGCTATAAATCTGACAGTCGCAATAGGTGATTGGCAACTTAAAAACCCGATCATGACAGCATCGGGGACCTTTGGTTATGGCGAGGAATTTTCTCCCTTTGTCAAATTATCCGAACTTGGTGGCATTGTGGTCAAAGGTATCTCCTTACAGCCTAGAGATGGCAACCCGCCACCACGGGTGGTTGAGACTGCCTGCGGTATGCTCAATGCAATTGGTCTAGAAAATGTTGGCCTTGCTGCATTTATTGACCAAAAAATACCCATGCTTGCCAAGACCAAGGCAGATGTGGTTGTCAATATATTAGGTGATTCCATTGAGGAGTATGAGGAGATAACAGCAGCTTTAGACAATGAGGATGTAGTAAAGGCCATCGAGGTAAACATCTCCTGCCCTAATGTTAAAAAAGGGGGCGTTGCATTTGGAACAAATGCAGACATGGCTGCCAAGGTGACAGATGCGGTTCGCCGCAAAACTGGCAAGCCAATTATCATCAAATTATCACCAAATGTCACAGATATAGTCGAAATAGCCAAAGCCGTTGAGGGGGAAGGTGCGACAGCCATAAGCCTCATCAACACCTTACTTGGTATGGCCATTGACATTGAAACCAGGCGCCCAAAACTGGCAAATATTGTTGGTGGTTTGTCAGGCCCGGCTATCAAACCATTGGCCCTACGTATGGTCTACCAAGTTGCCAGCGCCACAAATCTGCCAATAATTGGCATTGGTGGTATCAGTAGCCTGGAAGACGTCCTGGAGTTTATCATAGCTGGTGCCACTGCCATTCAAATTGGCACAGCGAATTTTGTTAACCCGGCCTTGAGTGGCGAACTGGTAAGGGGCTTAGAAAATTATTTACAGAATAAAGGTCTTACATCCGTAAAACAACTGGCAGGATCAATCATCACCTAATCGTACTACAAGAGGCAAACTGGTTGAACGGTTATTAGTGTTTTTATGACAATCGAGTATTGAGCAATACCTTCTTCAGGGATATTAAATCATTCTGACACCATTTGATAATGCAGGCAATATTTAAACGCATACAACTGCTCTGGGCCATAATGACCCACAAGGAGGCGACGTGGTCTGTGAAGATCATGCTCATCCTCGGGCTTTTTTATATTATTTTACCAACCGATATCTTACCAGACTATATTCTCCTGGCAGGATGGATAGATGACGTTATACTAGGCGTAGTCATGTTCTTTATGGCTTTAAAATTTACGCCTGAAGATCTTATCCGCCAATTATGGAATAAAATTCATCAAGAGAAGGACGATGCTGACAACTAAAGAACGAGTATTACTGGCAATATATAATGCCTATGAGGCATGGAATGATGTTGAAGATGCGTGCAGCAAGGGCTGTGCGGCATGTTGTACCCAAGGCGTGGATATTACAGCGGTTGAAGGGGAGATAATATATCATTTTATCAATGAACAAGATCTGGGAGGCTGGTTAGCAAGTAAGCTTGAAATAGAACGGGCAGCCATAAAGCCTGCCTTGACAACAAACCAGTATGCCAAGGCATGTATCGACAACACTGAGATTGCCGAGCAGGAAGAAGATAATCTTGCCCCATGCCCATTCCTGAAAGATAATGCCTGCTCGATATATCCGGTCAGACCATTTGCCTGCCGCTGCTTTGCCTCCACAGAAAAATGTGAAAAGGATGGTAATTCACTACTGCCAGGTCACATAATCTCGGGCGCAACTGCCGTCATGCAGATTATCGAACACCTGGGACAGCGAGAATATTGGGGAAATATGCTTGATGTCCTGCTGGCCCTGGGTGATCAGGTTGATAATAAAAAAATGGCTGACGCTCTCGCGAACCCAAAAATTATGGACTATGCCAGGGCACGCTTGTTGCCAGCTCAACCTCTGCCAGGATTCCTCATACCAGATGATGACAAGAGCAAGGTTCAAGAATTGCTCGATTCAATCTTTCAGGGAAAGATTGATGACAGACTCATTGAAGATATACTTAACGGCAAATAGACTGACTACGGGGGGCAGGGGGCAGGGGGCAGAATTTTAAAATATCAACCTTTCCATTCAACAACAAACATTAAGAAAACAAAATGATAGGAACTAAAATTGAGCCACAATTGAACTGGCAGAAGATAGATACTGTTCTGCTGGATATGGATGGAACCCTGCTAGATAAGCATTTCGATGATTATTTTTGGGAAACGCATGTCCCAGAGGTGTATGCCAAGGCCAATAAAATATCTATTTTAGATGCTGAAGATAAATTATTAGCACTCTATAAAGCCGAAGAAGGAACATTATCCTGGACCGACCTAAACTTCTGGTCTGAAAAACTAGGTCTTGATCTGGAAACCATGAAGACACAGCTTAATCATTTGATCCAGGTACACCCTTATGTCCTTGAGTTTTTGGAGTTTTGTCGCTCAATGGGAAAAAAAATATACCTGGTGACCAATGCCCATCCCAAGACTCTGGAAATTAAAATGGATAAAACCGGTCTAGCAGCAGAATTTTCAGCCATCATCTGCGCCGACGAGCTTGGCATGGCCAAGGAGGAAAATGGTTTCTGGTCTAAACTGGCAGATAAAATTGATTTTGATAAGCAGCGCTGTCTGTTGGCTGACGATAATGAAAATGTCCTGGTGAGTGCAGATAAATTTGGCATAAAAAATCTAGTATTTGTCAGCAAGTCAAGCAGTACAAAACCGGTAAGTCATTCGAGCCACTACCCGTCAATTATCTTTTTTAACGAACTTATTGATGAATAGCTCCGGTAAAACAAACTAGAAGAATGTAGGAATAGAGGGGAACTGACGGATATCTACCTCACAGAAACCCCTTAAGTGACAAAATTTACTACTGAGGCGTAATTCATTTTTGGGAAAAAAAGGGCCATGAGGGATTGACAAAGGGCGGTAGATACTGTAATTAGGATCATCTTTTATTGAGTGGAATAATATTTACAAATAAACGTAAACCCCTTTTTTGAATTTTAACGGAGGATATGTACATGGCTAGTATCGAATTTGATGGAAATAAGTATGATATTGACGAAGATGGTTTCCTGACCAACGGTATGGAAGAGTGGAACGAAGCTTGGGTTGATCACGTGAAAGCTGAAGAGGGCATCACCGACATGAGCGACGAGCACTGGAAAGTAATTAACGCCCTGCAAGATTACTACAAGAAGAATGGTATCGCTCCAATGGTACGTATTCTCTCCAAAACCACTGGCTTTCCTCTGAAGCGCATCTATGAGCTGTTCCCCTCCGGTCCTGGTAAAGGCGCCTGTAAAATGGCTGGCCTTCCCAAGCCTACCGGCTGTGTATAAGTAGCTTGTAGTATCCAAACGGCCAAGGTCGTTTGTTATATAAAAGGAGTTGGAACTATTATGTTCCAACTCCTTTTTTTTTGTGTGATCAGAGTTGTACAGTATTACTAAGGATGAGAAGAGGGAAGTGCCAGCTACTCAAGAAGGCGACGGCCAGACAAACAGAAAACAAGTATACAACAGGGAGTATACTGCGACGACACTAACACAAGCAAAAGGTATAAAGTGGAAATAGCAGTGAAAGCGATTAACAAGGAATACAAAAAATTGTACGCAAGCTGCCCAAAACAAAGGATTTCGTGATCTATTGCCTAAAAATGGGGTAAAAAAAACTTGACTCTGGAGTTGAAGTTGCTATTTTAGTCTCTAGATTATTTATCGGTGGCCAAAATTTTGTACCAAAGCAGCACCAAGTGTACACGGTCACGGTACGGGGGCCGAGAATTATCTCGGCAATGGGTTTGAGGAGAACTCGATCCAAAACAATTTTTAGGAGATTCACCATGAAAAAAGTACTATCAACTGTTGCAGCCCTAGGCCTGGTGGTCGGCGTTGCCTCTACCGCCTC